>NZ_BAAANT010000062.1:0-27938 GCF_039529945.1 Kitasatospora kazusensis
TGGCGCCGCCGTCACCAAGCCCGCGCCCAGGCCAGTCATTACAGCCGACAAGCCGCGAATCAGGCATGAAGATCACGATCTACGGCTGGAGTATTAGGAACGGACGTCATCTTCTGCTCCCTCAACATGATGGAAGGCCATCGCGATTGCACATCGACGCTTGTCGGAACGCGGGGAATGGGGAAGAACGATCCTGTCCAGCGGCACCGGCCGCTGTGTCAGCCGGGCGGTGCGCAACGAGAACAATGTGAGTCTAAGGAGCTCACCGGATCTTCCGGTACCCCAACTGCGCCCCTAGCCGCGCTTGAGGAAAACCTGAGGTTCTCCCCGTAGGGGGGCCTACCGGCAGCCGGCCCGGCCGTGCGGGTCGGGGTACGAGTAGGGGCCCCGCGGCGCGTCGCCGCCGGTAGCCTCCCGACGAGTCGGGATCACGCAGGGCGATTAGGGGTGCTCGGATCAGCGAGGTCGGAGGCCGCCCCGGCCGAACGACGTCGGCCTGGACAACCCCTCGGGTCGTCCAGGCCGACGTGCTGTCGAGCGCCGTGGTGCTCAGCCGGTGCGGATGTGCGCGGCCAGCGCCGCCGGGGTCGGGGCGGAGAACAGGTCGGCCAGCTTCACCGTGACCTTGGTGATCTCTTCGAGCTTCTGCAGCAGTTGGGCGCCGAGCAGCGAATGGCCGCCGTGCGTGAAGAAGTTGCTCTGGGCCGACACGTCGTCGCGGCCCAACAGTTCGCGGTACAGCTCGATGACCGTCCGCACCAGTTCGTCGGCCGGCTCCTGTTCCTCGGCGGCCGCGCTCTCGGAGCCCTTGCCGGAGGCGGCGACGGCCTCCAGGGCGAGGTAGTCGACCTTCTCGTTGGCGTTGGTCGGCAGTGCGTCGACCACGATGAAGTCCTGTGGGATGGCGGAGTTGGGCAGTTCGGTGCGGGCGTGCTGCCAGAGCCCGTCCACGATGTCGGGGCCGGCGGCGGACTCGACGAAGACGACCAGCCGGCCATCGGCGCTGCGGTCTCCGACCACGATCGCCGCGGCGGCCCGCACCTGCGGGTGGCCGAGCACGGCGGCCTCGACCTCACCCAGCTCGATCCGGTTGCCGCGCAGCTTGACCTGGCGGTCAGAGCGGCCGGACACCTCCAGATTGCCGTCCGCACGCCACCGGCCCACGTCACCGCTGCGGTAGTAGCGCCCGTACCTGGGGTGTTCGCCGAACCGGGACGCGTTCAGCTCGGGACGCTTGTGGTAGCCGAGTGCGACACCGTCCCCGGCGATCCACAGTTCGCCGCGCACGCCCACCGGCAGCTCGCGGCCGTCCGGGGCGACCACCATGACCTGGACGTTCCAGATCGGCTTGCCGATGTGCGGCCGGTCGCCCAGTTCGCGGTCCAGGATGCCCCAGGTGCACCAGGTGGTGGTCTCGGTGGGTCCGTAGGCGTGGTGCAGCTCGCACCCGGTCGCCAGCAGCCGCTCGGCCAGCGGCACCGGCAGTGGTTCGGCCCCGATCACCACTCGCCGGCCGTCCAGCTGATCGGCCACGTGGTCCAGGACCAGCCGCCAGGTGGTCGGTGTGGCCTGGATGATCCCCGGCTGGTGGCGCTTGAGCAGGTCGAGCAGGACCCGGCCGTCCACCCGGGCCTCGTCCGGTGCGATCACGATGCGCCCGCCCGAGTAGAGCGGGACGTAGTGCTCCAGGTTGGCCATGTCGAAGGCGAAGGTGGTCATCCACAGCGTTGCGTCGTCCGCGGTGGCCCGCATCCGCACGGTGTAGTCGGCTGCGACGTTGGCGACCGCGCGGTGCGGGAGCAGCGCTCCCTTGGGGCGGCCACTGGACCCCGAGGTGTAGATCAGGTAGGCGGCCGAGGCCGGGTCGATCACCGGTGGGAGGTCCTCCCGGGTCCGCCCGGCGGAGGCCGCGCCGACCCGGGCCGGCTCCAGGCGCGCCATCACGCGGTCTGCGGGCAGAGGCAGTTCGCGGTCGGTGAAGATCACCTTTGCGTCGGAGTCCGTCAGCAGGTAGGCCACTCGCTGGGCCGGGTGCTCCGGGTCGACCGGCAGGTAGGCGGCCCTGGCCAGCCAGACGCCGAGCACGGCGGCGGTGAGCTCGGGGGACCTGGCCGCCGCGATGGCGACGATGTCGCCCGCCACGACGCCCGCCTCGGCCAGGGCGTCGCGGTTGTCGAGCGCGGCGTCCCACAGCTCGCGGTAGCTGACCGTGCGATCGCCGTGCTCCATCGCGACCGCGTCCGGTGTGGCGAGGACGTGGGCATGGACGGCTGCGGGGACGTCGGCCGGCTCGAACCGCATCGCGGTGTCGTTCGCCGCCTCGATCACGGCCCGGTCCTGCTCGCTCCAGACGGCGATCCGGCCGATGGGCAGGTTCGAGTCGGCGCCGCAGGACACCAGCAGGGCGTCGTACCGGAGCAGCAGTGCCTCGACGTCGGCCTCCTCCAGCTTGTCCGTCCCGTACCGGGCGATGATCTGGATGCCCGTGTCGGAGGAGGCGAGGAAGAACTCCAGGTCGAACTTGCTGTAGCCGTTCTCCACCACGAGCGGGCTGGCCCGCAGTCCGTTCACCTCGAGGCCGGTGGTCAGCCCCAGTTGCGGGAAGTAGTTGAACAGGTGCCGGCAGAGCCGGTTGCGCCAGGAGGAACCGGCCCGGGGGACCAGGTCGGAGATGCTGTCCACGGGGACGTCCGCGTGGGTCAGGGCGTCGAAGTAGGTGTCGCGGGCCCGCCGTACCAGGCCACGGAAACCCTCCGCCGGGTCGACCGCGACCCGCAGCGGGAGCACGTTGGTGTGGTGCCCGACCGTCCCCGGGGCCTCCTTCGGGCGTACGCTCACCGGCGATCCCACGGTGATGTCGGGGCCCGCGCCGTGCGCGGCGAGCAACACGTAGTAGGCGGCGAGCAGGATCACGGCCTCCGGCGCGCGCGCTTCACGCTGCAGGCGGGCGACCGCTGCCCGGGCCTCGGCGGAGAGCTGGTAGCTGACCTGATCGCCCTTCAGGGTCGGGTCGGCGCCGTCCGGGGCACCACAGGCGAGGTCGAGCGTCTCCGGGTCGAAGTCCCCCAGCCGATCCCGCCAGAAGGCGAGGCTCTCGGCTGTCGGCTCGGGCTCGTGGAAGGTCGGGACCGGGGTGAGCAGCTCGGCGGGCACGTCCTGGCCGTTGACGATCCGTTCGTAGGCCGCCATCAGCTCCTGGAACAGCGTGGTCCCCGAGATGATGTCGTAGACCAGGTGGTGGAAGGCCAGGCAGACCACCTGCCCGTCGGGGTGGTGGAAGAGCCCGGCGCGGACGAGCGATCGGCCGTCGAAGGCGAACCGCCGGGTGACGAACGGGCGCAGCGCCCGCTCGATGTCCTCGGCGGCCGGCGTGAACTCGTCGAATTCCTCGATCCGGACCGCGAAATCGGCCTCCGGGACCACCGCCTTCATCAGCTCGGCACCGGAGCTGAAATAGACCGTCCGGAGCACCTCGTGGCGGCGGAACAGGACGTCCAGACTCGACTGCAGGGCGGCGGCGTCGAGCTTGCCGTCGACCTGGAACGCCAACGACAGGTTGTTGGCGGCGGCGTCCGGGACCAGCCGCTCCAGAAGCCACATGGCTTCCTCTTTGCGTGTCGCCGCGGAAAGATCACGCGTGGATCGGCCGGCGGTGCCGGATTTCGCTGCGGGTCCCATGGGGTCCTCCCTTGAAGGACGGGCGTGAGCGTAATTCCAGGATCTGACGTATTTCAGGCCGACCCTACAAGGAGGTCGTTCCAGGCCGGTACCCCTAGTCGGCAAACGGTCGACATTCTTCGGCTGCCGGGCGTGATAAGGGGTTCATTAGGGGTGCTAGGGGGATGAGCGGTGGATTTCCTGGACTTTATGATTCCGACAGGATAATTGGCTCACGAGCAAGGAGTGGTGATGGCGGAGTCCGGTTCGTGGAAGACTCTGGTGGAAGGCGGTGGGTCCGGCGGGATTGTCCTCGCGGTGGATTTCGACACCACTGGCCGCCCGGAGGCGCGCTTTTCCGATCTGGTGGCCAATCTGCGGACGGACCTCGCCGTCTGGGAGACCGTACCGCCGGCCGCCGGGAGCGAGTACGCGCGGAGTGGGGCCGGCTACGTCGACTGCTGGGCGCAGCGGCTGGAGGCGGAGCGCCCGCAGATCAAGGCGCTGCTGGGCTTCTGCGCCGGCTCGGTCTACGCGGCCGCGCTGGCCGAGCGGATCGCGAGCTGGCAGCAGGCCGAGCCGCTGCTGGTGATCTTCGACCCTGAGGTCTCGGTCTCGCAGACGCTGATGTGGCAGTACCACAAGGTGGTCGGATTCATGTCCTCGGTGATTTCCGACGAGGATGTCGCCACGGCCCGGGAGGCCGGGCTGCAGCTGCACAACCGGACCCCGGAGATCGGTCCGCTGAAGGACGGGCTGATCCGGCTGATCCGGGAGATCGGCGAGCCGGCATTCACCCGGGTCGGGCTGGACGAGGCGCGGCGCGAGGAACTGTTCTCCGTTTTCGAGTCCTTCCTGTGCTATCTCGCCGCGGCCAGCGATATCGACCCGCTCGACCGTTGGCGCAGTGCGGTGGCGTTCAGTTCGGCCAGCCCGTTGAGCGGATTGCGGGCCATGCGGGCCTCCGGTGTCGGGGGCGATCGGCTCGCGGTCGCGCGGGAGATCGAGATCGACGTCGAGCACGGTTCCATGCTGGCCGACAAGGGGCTGGCCGAGGCGGTATCCGAATTGCTGAACGGGTAGTCAGGAATGCCGTGGCCGGGCCCTGGTCGAGAAATCGACCGGGGCCCGATTGCTTGTCCTGAATCCGATTGCCCGTCTTGAAAAAGGTGCGCCGTCAACAGTGTGGCCCGGCCGATTGCGTCGGCCGGGCCACACTGTTGACGGTTGTTCACGCGAGCCGGATCATTCCGCGACGGCGGTCCGGGCCGTCCACGCGAAGACCGCGGCCGGCTCGCCGTTGACGGAGACGAAAGCGCCGGTGTGGCGGAAGTGCTCGTAGCCGCCGTAACGGTGGTACTTGATGGCTTCGCTGAGCGAGTTGGTGTGCCGTACCCGGTCCTCGTCGCTGATGGCGACGGGGCCGCCGACCAAAACAGCCTTGAACATGGCCACGGGGAACCTCCAGTCTGGTGAACTGCACGGATGGACGACCGGCCGTCGCGGGCCGGCCCTACTGGGCGGCGTACTCGGTCAGCAGGGCGGCCACGAGGCTCTCCTCGACGTTGCCGCCGGAGAGCAGTACCCCGATGTTGCGTCCCTGCCAGCGGGGAGCGACCGCGAGCCGCAGTGCCGCCGCCAGCGCGGTCGCGGCGGCCGGCTCGATGAGCAGACGGGCGTGCGTCAGCGCCACGCACATCGACTCGGCGATCTCCGCCTCGTCGACCGTCAGCACCTCGGCCAGTGCCTCACGGCAGGTGTCGAAGGGGAGCCGGCCGATCCGGTCCGGGCGCAGCCCGTCGGCGATGGTCGGTCTTACGGGGACGTTGACCGGCTGACCGCTGCGCAGTGCCTCGGTGAGCGCGGGCACGGCCGACGGCTCGGCCGCGACCACGGCCACATGCTCCCCGGCGGCCGCCAGGCAGGCCCCGGCCACCGCGCTGCCACCGCCGACCGGAACCACCACCGCGTCCAGCCGGCGGCCCTCGGCTCGTACCTGATCGAGCAGTTCCGCGGTGGCCGTGCCCTGGCCCGCGACGACGTCGGGGTTCTGGTACGGGTCCACCACGTCGTAGCCGCGGATGACCCGGAGGTCCTCGACGACCGCGATGCGCTCGGCCAGCACGGTGCCGGCCAGCACCACCTCCGCGCCGGCCTCGCGGATCCGGCGGATCTTGGTCGGCGCGGCGTCCTCGGGCAGCACCAGGGCGGCGGGGATGCCCAGTTCGCGGGCAGCCAGGGCAACCGCGATGGCGTGGTTCCCGGTACTCTGCGCCACCACGCCCACGCTGCCGGCGGCGGCCAGCCGCTCGACCGCGAGCAGCGCGCCGCGCAGCTTGAACGACCCGCCGCGCTGCAGGTTCTCGGCCTTCAGCCACAGCTGGGCCCCGGCCCGGCGGTCCAGATCCTCGCTGCGCACCACCGGCGTCCGCCGCACGCGTCCGGCCAGCCGCTCCTTGGCATCGAGCACATCGCTGCGGGTCAGCAGCAGATCGGCAACGGCGACGCTCGCGTTGATCTCAGGCATGGGACCTCAATTCGCTCGCACAGGCTGGGCCGGGTTGTGACCACGTGGTGAGCCCTGGGTGTCCGGGCGCGGCCGGCCTGGACGTAGCACGGAGCCCTGTGGCACGGATTGAGGATGGGCAGCCGGTCTAAAGCCCGTCCAAGCCCGGGCTTCGTCCTGAATCTCGGGTGAGTGCGCCGGTCCGGGGCGGCCGGCCGGTGTCCGGTCCGATCCGTCCCGCCGGTCGGTACGCTCCCGTACGGAAGGGGCGCACCCGCCGTACGTGATCATCCCGCTCGGACAAAACGGTGGTCATCCCAGTTGGAGGCGGATCTTCTGTCCTGCCGTCGGAACCCCGGCGCACCCGGACCCGACGTCCGGAACCACTCGGGCCGCTTCCGGGCCTCGATACGTGGTTGACTATTTTTCACGACCAGTCATACATTCGTATTGATACTGACCGTGAAGTGCCGGACCTGGTTGCCTTGAGGAGGCACGATGCCCAGCGTGTCGACGGGCCCGGAACCGGTGTCCCTCGGCCGCGGTGGATCAAGAGGAACAGCTCTCGCGCCGGTCGGCGGCGTGGGTGCCCACCGGGGCCGGTCGGCGGCCTCGCAGCTCATCACACCAACCAACCGCCCGGGCCGTGTCGTTCGGCGGGGCGCCCGAGTCCGGACAGGGAGAACCCGGGACGCTGAGTGGCAGATCCTCAGTGAGCGTTCGGGGTCCATTCGGTATGCGGACGATGGTCCGCCGCATTGGGGAGAGATTCGGCCGAGAACCGGACGGTACCGCCACGGGGAGCCATAGCGGCCGCTGGTGAGGGCGGGATTTTCGTACAGCACGGGGACCGGCGCGGCGGGCTGGTTCCAGTTGATCGGTGACTTAGGGGGAACAGTGACGATCACGCTTGTCGAGCGCGGAAACGAGCTCGCTTCGTTAGACGGCTTACTTCGGGCCGGCATGCTGGGCAGGTGCCAGGTCGCTCTGGTCAGCGGAGCCGTCGGAAGTGGTAAGACCGAGCTACTGCACGCATTTGTCGAGAGCGCCACGGACCAGGGCGCGGTGGTGCTGACGGCCATGGCCTCGGACAGTGCACGTGCGGTGCCGATGGGTGTGTTCAACCAATTGGTCCGCTCGGCGCAGACCTCTCCGCCGGGCGTCGGATCAGGCTCCTCCCTGCTGGGGACCGTGCTGGCCGATGCTGCTTCCGACACCCTGACGCCACCGGCGGAGGCTCGGACGACGGGCGACGGCCTGGCCGAGGTCCCGGACCTGGACAGCCTCTGCGCGGGGCTCGTGCGAGTGGCGGCCGCCCACCCCGTGGTGATCGCGGTCGATGACATGCCGGACGCGGACGCGGCCTCGCTGGACTGCCTGCTGTACCTGATGCAGCGACTGCGGTACGCCAGGGTGGTCTTCGTGCTCAACGAGTCCGAGCACAAGCAGTGCCGCAACCCGCTCTTCCGGGTCGAGCTGCTGCGCCAGCCGGGCTTCCGCCGGATCAGGCTCGGCCCGCTCTCGGTCGGCGGTGTGGAGCGCATGCTCGCTCCGGAGCTGGGCCAGGACCGCTCTCGCGTCTGGGCCGCCCGGTACCACGCCGTGAGCGGCGGGAATCCGCTGCTGGTCCGGGCGCTGCTGGACGACGGCCAGATGGCCGGGAAGGTCACCGGCGCCGAGAGCCCGGACGGTGCGCTCGAGGTGGGCGCCGCCTTCGGCCAGGCCGTGCTGGCCTGCCTGCACCGCAGCAGTCCGACCATGGTGGAGGTCGCCCGCGCGCTGGCGGTGCTGGACACGCTCGGCTCACCGGAGATGGTGGAGCGGCTGCTCGACCTCGACGCCCGCCGCACCGCCCAGGTCATCGAGGCCCTGACGACCGCCGGCTTTGTCACCTTCGGCGGCTTCCGCCACCCGGGGGCGCGGGCTGCCGTGCTGAGCGACCTGCCCGTCGAACGCCGCGCCGAGCTGCACCGGTCCGCGGCCCGCCTGCTGCACACCACGGGCGCCTCGGCGACCGGCATCGCCCACCACCTGCTCGCGGCGGGCCCCCTCGACGATCCGTGGGTGCCGGAGATCCTGCGGGCGGCGGCCGGACAGGCGCTCCGCGACGACCGGGCCGAGCTCGCCATCGGCTTCCTGGAGCTGGCCGGCCGCGTGGCCGGGAGCGAGGAGGAGCGCCTCGCGACGGTGATGCTCCTGGTCCAGGCCGAGTGGCGGGTCAACCCGGCGCTGTCGGCCCGGCATCTGGGGACGCTCGCCGCGGCTCTGCGCGACGGCCGGCTGTCGGACCGGCAGACGATCGTGGTGGTGAAGTCCATGCTGTGGCACGGGCGGCTCGACGAGGCGGCGGAAGCCCTGCGGCACCTCGGCCGGGGCGGTGAGCACAGGTTGGAGATCGCCGCCGAGCTGAGCGCCCTGGCCCACTGGCTGCGGACCTCGTACCCGGAACTGCTGGACCGTCTCGGTCCCTTACCGACAGCGGGGAAGGCCCGCGCGCGCCTGTCGAGCCTGGAGTCGCGCGCGGCGAGCCTGCTGGACGCCGTGCTCACCGATGGCGGGGACAAGATGGCGGTCGGCCGGGCCGAGCAGATCCTGCAGGCCACCGTCCTCGACGACAGCAGCCTGGAGCCGATCGAAGCGGCGCTGCTCGCGCTGGTCTACGCGGACCGGCCGGGCCGGGCGGCCGCCTGGTGCGATCCGCTGCTCGAGGAGGCGTCGGCCCGGCGGATACCCACCTGGGTCGCGACGCTGTCCGCGGTCCGGGCCGAGATCGCGATCAGGCAAGGCGACGCGGCGGCGGCCGAACACCACGGCCAGATCGCGTTGCACCGGCTCACGCCGCGCAGCTGGGGAACGGCGGTCGGCGCCCCGCTGGCGAGTCTGGTGCTCGCCAAGACCGCGCTGGACAAACACGACGAGGCCGCGGAACTGCTGAGCCATCCGATCCCGGCCGGCATGCTCGAGACCCGGTACGGCCTGCACTACCGGTATGCGCGCGGGCAGCACTACCTCGCCGTCGAGTGCTTGGACTCGGCCGTCGCCGACTTCCTCACCTGCGGCGATCTGGTGGGCCGGTGGGGCGTCGACCAGCCCGCCCTGGTCCCTTGGCGCTCGGCGGCGGCAACGGCCCTGCTGCGCCTGGGCGAGCGCGAACAGGCCGAGCGGCTGGCCGAGGAGCAGCTGCGGAAGGTGGGCGACGAGTACTCCCGCAGCCGCGGCATCACGCTGCGCACGCTCGCCCAGGCCGGCGGGCCGCACCGGCGCCCCGCGCTGCTCAGGGAGGCTGTCGCCAACCTCCAGGCCGCCGGAGACCAACTGGAACTCGCCTATGCAGTAGCCGAGTTGGGCTTGGCTTACCGCTCGCTCGGGGGGTCGGACCGGTCCCGGACCCCGGCGAACCAGGCACTGCGGCTGGCCGGGGAGTGCGAGGCCGAGACCTTGCGCGAGACACTGCGCCCGCTGGCGGGCGCGGCGGGCGGCAGCGCGCAGGGGCGAGCGACCGAACGCACCGGCTCCGCCGCGCTCAGCGACGCCGAGTTGCGGGTCGCGGCGTTGGCCTCGCTCGGCTTCACCAACCGGGAGATCGCCAACAAGCTCTACATCACCGTCAGCACGGTGGAGCAGCACCTGACCAGGGTGTACCGCAAGCTGAAGGTCGGTCGGCGGTCCGACCTGCCCGCCGATCTGCAGGTTTCGCTGCTCGAGGCGCTCCCCGCCGAGCCTGTGGGGAAGCTCGTGGTCGCCTGCGGGGGCAAGGCCGAGCCGAATCGCCGCCGCGAGGTCGGGTAGCGCGGACATCGTCCGGGCCGACTCGCCAACAATATATGACCAGATTTCAAAAATAGTCAACAGTGCGGATGTTGGCGCTCTGTGATTGACTAGACTTCAATTCTGGTCATCTGAATGGCGAATCCAACGGAGGTCCGATGATCGAGGTTCGTGGGCTCAGCAAGCGCTTCGGCGAGATGACCGCCGTCGACGACTTGACGTTCACGGTCCGCCCCGGGGAGGTCACCGGCTTCCTCGGCTCCAACGGGGCGGGGAAGACGACGACCCTGCGGATGGTCCTGGGCCTCGACGCCCCCACCGCCGGGACCGTCACCTTCGACGGGCGGCCCTTCACCGACCTGCCGGCGCCGCTGCGCCAGGTCGGCGCACTGCTGGACGCCCGCGCGGTGCACCCGAGCCGCACAGCGGCCCAGCACCTGTCGGTGCTGGGCCGCAGCAACGGCATCGACCCCGCGCGGGTGCCCCAGGTCCTGGAGCTGGTGGGCCTGCGGCACGCGGGTCACCGGCGCGCCGCAGACTTCTCGCTGGGCATGCTGCAGCGCCTGGGCCTGGCCGCCGCGCTGCTCGGTGACCCGCCGGTGCTGGTGCTGGACGAGCCGCTCAACGGTCTCGACCCCGAAGGGATCGTCTGGTTCCGCGGCCTGATGCGGCAGTTGGCCGCCGAGGGCCGCACGGTCCTGGTGTCCAGTCATCTGATGGCGGAGATGGCCCTGACGGCCGATCACCTGCTGGTCATCGGCGGGGGACGACTGCTGGCCGACACCAGCGTGGAGGCCTTCGTCGACGCCACCGCGCACCACGGCACGGTGGTGGTCCGTACCCCTCATGCGGAGACCTTCGACAGTGAGCTGACCGACGCCGGGGCGACGGTCAGCCGCCTTGCGGACGGAGCTCTCGACGTGACCGGGCTGGACAGCGCCAGGATCGGCGGACTGGCCGCCGCCTCCGGCGTGGAACTCCATGAACTTGCCACCAGGCGACGTTCGTTGGAGGAGGCGTTCATGGAGCTGACGGCCGGCTCCGACCGGCGGCCGGCGGCCGGCCCGGCCCCCGTCGAGGCGCCGCGAGCCGATCCCGCCCCGACGCGCCGCCCCGGGCTCGTCGCCCGGTGGCGCGGACGGCGGCCTTTCGTCGAGGGGCCCCCCACCTTCCGCGACCTGGTCCACTCGGAGTGGGTGAAGCTGCGCACCACCCGGTCCAGCCGCTACCTCGCCCTCGGCACGGTGGTCGCCGGGGCCGGGCTGGCCGTGCTCACCAGCAACTCGGTCGGTGAGCAGTACGGCGGGCTGTCCGCCGCCGACCGGCTGGCCTTCGACCCCACAGAGGTGAGTCTGCGCGGTCACCTGGTCGCGCAGGTCACCGTCGGCCTGCTGGGCGCGCTGGCCATCACCTCGGAGTACAGCACCGGCACCCTGACGAGCACCCTCACCGCCGTCCCCGACCGCGGTCGGCTGCTGGCGGCCAAGGCGGCGGTGCTCGGCGGGGCGGCCCTCCCGGTGGGCCTGGCGGCCACCGCGGGCGGCTTCCTCGGCGGCCAGGCCATGCTCGCCCGCCACGGTGCACCGCACACCGGTCTGCGCGATCCGGCGGCGTTGCGCGCCGTGCTCGGCGGTGGGGCGTATCTGGCCAGCACGGGACTGCTCGGGCTGGGCCTGGGCAGCCTGCTGCGCAACACCTCGGGCGCCGCGAGCACCCTGTTCGGCGGAATGCTGATCGTGCCGGCCTTGTCACCGGCGCTGCCGGGCCCGCTGCCGCGCTGGATGGCGACGTACTGGCCGACGCGGGCCGGCGCCCAGGTGATGACCGTCCACCGCGATCCCGCCCTGCTCGGCCCGGCGGCCGGGCTCGGTCTGATGGGCGCCGCCACCGGTGCGACGCTGGCCGCCGCGTATGCCGCGTTCCGGACCCGGGACGCCTGAGAGAGCGGATGCGAGACGTCCGGCCCGGAGCCAGGAGCCGGGCCGGACCGGCGAGTCGGTCCGGGCCGCGCCGGACGTCGGACAGCAGGACGGCCCGACCGGCTGAGGGGGTATCAGCTGGTCGGGCCGCTGCCTTTCAGCCGGTCGGCGGCTGAAAGGGACGCGGTGCCCGGCGCGTTGGCGGGCCGGGCACCGCGTCCGATTCGGAGCGGCGAGCCCGCTATGCGGGTCCGCCGCTGGTGATGACCCCGGCGGGGCAGAGCACGGCCGCGACGTGCGCGGCCGCCCGCTCCGCCGGGGAACCGGGTTGCCGGAGCAGGACGACCAGTCCGTCGTCGTCCTGATCGAAGATCTGCGGAGCGGACCTGACACACTGGGCCGCTCCCTGGCACAGGCTCTGGTCCACGCTGACGTCCATGACGTCGCCGCTCCCGGTCACCAGGCGACCGGAAGCGCGGTCAGGGTCTGCACACCGCCGGCCGGGGACATCTCCAGCTCCTCGGCCGCGACGGCCAGGCGCAGGCCGGGCAGCCGGGTGAAGAGGCTCTGGAAGCCGACCTCCAGCACCAGGCGCGACATGTTCTGCCCGATGCAGTTGTGGACGCCGTGGCCGAAGGCCAGGTGAGTGCGGGCCGAGCGTCCCACGTCGAAGGTGTCGGGGTCCGCGAAGACCTTCGGGTCGCGGTTGACCAGCAGGTTGGGGATGATGACGCCCTCGCCCGCGCGGATCACCACGCCGCCGATCTCGATGTCCTCCTTGGCGGCCCGGCGGGTGCCCATGTCGGCGACCGAGGTGAAGCGGAGCAGCTCCTCCACGGCGTTCGGCCACAGTGCGGGGTCCGCCTGCAGACGGGCCAGCTGCCCGGGGTGCTCCAGCAGGGTGACGATCCCGCTGCCGAGGGTCGAGGAGGTGGTCTCCTGCGCCGCGACCAGCAGGACCAGGGCCATGGCCACCAGGTCGTGGTGCTCCAGCGTGCCGGAGGCGACCCGTTCGGTCGCCAGCAGCGAGAGCAGGCCCTGCTCCGGCTCGTTCTCCAGTTCGGTGACCCGGCGGTCCAGGTAGCCCCAGGTCTCCCCGAGCACCTGCTTGATCCCGGCCTCGTCCAGGGTGCCGCGCTCCTGAGTGATCTTCCGGGTCATGGCCTGGAAGAACTCGTGGTCCTCGTACGGGATGTCGAGCAGGTGGCAGATCACCATCGAGGGGACGTGCACGGCGAACTCGGCGACCAGATCGACGCTCGGGCCCTTCTCGATGATCGCGTCCAGGCAGTCGTCCACGATCTTCTGGACCAGCGGGCGCATCTCCTGGATCCGCCGGGCGGTGAAGGCCGGGATCAGCATCCGTCGGTGCGTGTCGTGCTCCGGCGGGTCCAGCTCGGTGATGGTGCGGAACGGCCGGTGGGCCTTCTCCGCGACGCTGATGGCCGGAAAGCCGGGGTTGAGCTTGTCCGAGGAGAGCCGGCTGTCCGCCAGCAGCTTGCGTGCCTCGGCGTGGCCGGAGACCACCCAGGCCCCGGTGCCGTCGAACAGGGTCACCCGCTGCAGCGGGGCCTCCTTCCCGCGCAGGTCGGTGTAGCCCTCGGGGAGGGCGTACGGACAGGTACGGGCCATGGGGAATGCGGGGGTTGCGGACGTGCTCTCCGAGACAGTCGTGGTGTCCGGCATCTGTCACGTTCTCCCTTGGTCGTGGCGTTCCCCTGCGAGCGGCGCGGTCCGGCCGTGCCTGGCGAGGTGGGCGCCGAGTAGTGGTGTGGGATACCTGGACGGCACGGTGGGGCATCGACGCCGACGTGGGCGTGGGCCGGTCCGTGCCCGCGAGGCGGTTGCGCACTCGCGAGTGGTCCCGCGACGAGCTTGGTCCGTGCGGTCAAGCGGGACAACCCCAGGGCACCCCAGAAGCACCCCTATTCCGAACTCCTCGGCGCGGTCCGGTCAGTAGGAGCGCTGCAACTGCTCGCGGTGGCTGTCGGCCATCTCGGCGAACATCGCGATCACCTGGGTGTTCAGCGCGGCCAGCGCCTTGCCGGACAACGGGGTGTCGGCCTCCAACGACCGCCGCAGCACGTCCGACAGCAGGTCCGCCCGCTGCTCCAGCGACAGGCCTTCGTCCTGGCCGAGTTCGCCGGCCGTCAGGAAGCCTCGGATGACGTTGACCAGGATGTAGCCGGCCGCCTCCGGGGTCAGGTCCGGCCGCAGCGCGCCCTGCTCGCTCAGCAGCAGCATGTAGTCGGCGTTCTCCGCCAACTCCTGCTGGGCCGAGCGGACCGTCTCGTCGCCGGCCAGGTTGCCGAGAACCAGCGGATCGGAGAGCAGCAACGCCTTCACCAGCGGACGGTGGGTGATCTCCACGAAGATCGTCCGCATCAGCCGGTGCGGCAGCGCCGTCTGCGACTCCTTGGCCAGGCTGTCCAGCAGGTGGTCGAAGAGCCGTAGCGCCTCCCGTTGGAGGACCGCCCAGAACAGGGCCTCACGGGTTTTCCAGTGCAGGTACACCGTGCCCTTGCCGACGCCGGCCCGGCCGGCGACGTCATCGATGGTCACCCTCCGGTACCCGTGCGCCATCAGGAGGTCGGTGGTGATGTCGAGGATTCGCTCCGCGCGCACCTGGCGCGCGCCGGAGCCAGCCGGGAGACGGCTCGGATTGGTCATATTTCCCACTGTAGAACCAACTTTCAAATTTGGTCAACATCTTAGCAGGGGTCGTGATGTCACATGCCTTCGCTCCGTGAATGCGGTTGACTAACTTTGAAAATGAGTCATAACCTGGCTCCAGTGAGACCAGCCGCCGTCCGCTCCCTGAATCGGAGTCAGCAGATGCCCAAGACGAAGCCCGTGCCGCGGGCCAGTGCAGCCGACGAACCGCGATCCGCCGGGCGGTGGTGGGCGCTGGCCGCCCTCACCCTCGCCGTCCTGGCGGTCGCCCTGGACAGCTTCATCCTCTACACCGCACTGCCCACCCTCTCCGCCTCGTTGCACGCCTCCACCACCCAACTCCAGTGGATTCAGGCCGCCTACACCCTCGCCTGGGCCGGACTGCTGCTGCCCATCGGGAAGTTGGGCGACAAGATCGGGCGCCGCAAGATGGTGCTGGGCGGTCTGGTGGTGTTCGGGATCTCCTCGGTCGTGGCCAGCCAGGTGACCACGGCCGACTCGCTGATCGTCATGCGCGCCGTGATGGGCGCGGGCGCCGCGGTCATCATGCCGATGGTGATGGCGATCCTGCCCTCGCTCTTCCCCGACTCGGCCACCCGGCGCAAGGCGGTCTCCGCAGTCACCATCGGCGCCGTCCTCGGGCTGCCGCTCGGGCCGCTGGTGGCCGGCTGGCTGCTGACCAACTTCAGCTGGGGAGCGATCTTCCTGATCAACGCCCCGGTGGTGCTGGTGAGCCTGATCGCCGTCGCACTCCTGGTGCCGGAGAGCAAGGACCCGGACGCCACCCGGCTGGACTGGCCGGGCGCCCTGCTCCAGGCGATCGGCGTGATGGGTGTCGTCTACGGCATCATCGAGCAGCCGACCTACGGCTGGGACGGCCGGACCCTCGTGCCGTTGATCGGTGGCCTGGTCTTCGTCGCCGCCTTCCTCCTGTGGCAGCGGCGGGCCGCCGTGCCGCTGATGGACCTGCGGATCTTCGCCAACCGCACCTTCACCTGGGGCACCATCGCCTTCGCGGTGATCAGCTTCGCCCAGGCCGGCATCCTCTTCGTGGTCAGCCCCTTCCTGCAGGTGATCCAGGGCAACGACGCGCAGGGGACGGGTCTGCGACTGCTCCCGATGATCGTCGCGCTGCTGGTCGCCGCCGGGATCAGCGAGGCGGCACTGTCCAAGCTGCTCGGCGCGAAGATCCTCATCCCGGTGGGCATGGTGGTGAGCGCCGCCGGCCTGGCGATGTTCACGATGATCCACTCCGACAGCGGGTACGGCATCGTCGCGCTCGCCCTGGTGGTCTTCGGGTTCGGTCTCGGGCTCGGCCTGCCGCTCGCGGCGGACACCGTCCTCGAAGCCCTGGCACCCAGTCAGGCCGGCGTGGGCAACGCCCTGTCCAGGACCATGCAGAGCATGGGGATCTCGCTCGGCTCGGCGATCCTGGGCAGCGTGCTCAACAGCGCCTACCGCGGCAAGGTCGGCGCGGCCCTGGCCGGCCTGCCCGGCGATGCCCGGAGCGTGGCCAAGTCCAGCGTCGAGGCCGCCCACGTGGTCGCGGCCGGGCTGCCCGGCGCGGCGGGGCGCGCGCTGAGCCAGGCGGCCGACCATGCCTACATCCACGGCATGGGCCAGGCGGCGGTCACCACGGCCGTCCTGATGGTGGTGGGTGCCTTCTTCGTCCTCCTGCTCCTGCCCAAGGCCCACGGGGAGCGGGGGGTCGAGCGGGAGGAGCTGCCCCTGGTCGACGTCCGGGCCGAGGACGAGGCACTGAGCCGGTCGGTCTGAGCCCTGCCCGGATCCGGTCGAGGTGGTCGGCGCCAAGGGCGCCCACCACCTTCTCCGTGTCCGGCGCACGGCATCTCCGCACATACCGTGTCCGCACACCGCGTGTCTGCACCCGGCGTGTCTGCACCCGGCGTATCGGCACACGACAGAGGGCCGGTCGCGGAGCCTTCACAGGCCACCGCGCCGGCCCTCGACCCCGGGCGCGTCAGGTTGTCAGTCGGTCAGCGAGATCTCGGTGGTGAAGACCGTGGTGGTGGCGTCCTCGCGGCCCACGATGGTGAGCGAGCGGGTGCCGACCTTGCCCCGGTAGCGGCCGCTGGTGCCGAAGGCCCGGGCGATCTGCGGCTCACCCTTGATGATCGACTCGATGTCGATCACGCCCGTCCAGAAGATGGAGCCGTCGGCGAGCTCGTCGGTCGCGGTGACCAACTCCTTCACGCGCTTGTCGGCCGGGTCCAGGTAGACCTGGCCGAAGCCCTCGACGGTCTTGCCGATCTGCCGGCCGTCGGCGTCGAGCAGCTCGCAGTAGAAGGTCACCGTCGTCCCCGGGCCCTCCTTCCCGCTCTCGGGGAGGTGCATCTCGATGTGGGATATCTCCTTGAGGCCGTTGAAGCTGATTTCGGTGTTCGCATCGCCGGACATGGCGTCTCCTTGGCAGTCGAGCCTTCGGTGGTCGGCCGGGACCCGGCCGACGGGGGAGTCTTGCGGTCAGTTCTTAAGCGATTGCAAAGTCGGCCGACGTGAGGTCAGAGCGCCGAGGTGGAACGGGCCCGCAGACGGGCCAGGGTGTAGAGCAGGCCGAGGGCCGGCCGCTGTGGGCCGAGGACCTTGCGCATCCGCAGCAGCGAGAGCGCGGACCAGAGCTTGCTCTCCTCCACATGGCCCGGCGCGGCGTGCACGTCGTCGTGCTCCAGTACGCGCAGCTGCCGCACGTGTCGGTGCAGCAGCCGCACATCCGCCCGGGGCACGATCTCGTCCCGGGTGCTGGCCACGTAGGCGACCGGGATGTCCAGTGCGGCCAACCGTTCGGTGGGCAGGGCCCAGTGGCGCAGGCCTGCCAGATCCGTCCCGGTCAGATGGGCCATGGTGTCCACGGTGATCTGCGGAACCCCGCGCTGCCAGCCGGCATCGGTGAAGAACTCGCTGATCGGCGCGCCCGCCGTGATGACACCCCGGATACGCGCGTCGTCCATGGCGCAGCGCAGGGCCAGGTGCCCGCTGAAGCTCAGCGCGAGCGCGTACGTCCGTGTGACGTCCGCCCGGTCGGCGACCGCGTCCAGCAGCCCGGACAGGAACCGGTGGCTCTTCTCGTCGTACGGCACCGGGTTCTCGCCGATGCCGGGCAGGTCGACCACGATGGCGGCCATGCCCAGCCGGCGGAAGACCGGCAGGGCGGGCGCCCACTGCTCCTTGACGCTGACGTTGCCGCCCATCAGGACGAGCAGCGGCCGGCCGGCCGTGGCGGACAGACCCGACTGCCAGCAGCCGACCTTCCGGCCCTCGATCTCCACCTCCAGCCGGTGGATGTCCTGCCCCGAGCCCGCCCGCCAGCGTTCGAACGCCGCGACGGAGCGCTCGGCCGCCGCCAGCCGGGCGGGCGTGCCGGTGAACGGGAACCTCGCCATGATGAAGTGCCGGCAGGCCTCCAGATCCCGGCCCTCGTCCTCCAGCCGCTCCGCCTCGGTGCACCACTCGCCGGTCCAGGAGCCGGGGCCCTCGCCGTCGGTGGTGATGCGGTCCAGCACCCGGTCGAAGTCCGGGATCTGCTGTCCCTTGGCGTGGACGGCGACAAACCGCTTCAGTTCCTCGACGCTGTTCATTCCGCTACCTCCCGCGAGTCCGTGAACGCCTCCAGGGCGTGCTTGAGGTCGGCGAGCACGTCCGCGCCCTCGGCACCGTCGATCACCCGGTGATCGAAGGTGAGCGAGAGCCGCATCAGCGGTGCGACGGCCAGTCGGCCGTCGCGCACGACGGGTCGGTCGGTGATCCGGCCGAGGCCGAGCGTGATGGTGGCCCCACCCACCGAGTAGAACCCGTCGACCGGGCGGTGCCCCAGCGAGGTCACCGCGAAGGTGCCGAAGGTCTGCGCCCGCCGGCTCAGCGGGCGCACCCCCAGGCGGAAGAGCAGGCCACCCAGCGGCCGGGGCAGCCGCTGCAGCAGCCGGGTCGGGGCGAACTCGGGCATCACGGCCGGATCGCCGTCGCGGAAGTGGTCGACCCGCTGCTGGATCTCCGCCAGCCCCGACCGGTGCAGGTCGGGCAGCACCGTGGAGACCACGATCCGCTGCCCGTTCATGGTCCGGTCCAGGGTGAACTTGCCGTTGACCGAGGAGTAGCGGGCGATGCGCGGCCGGAGTCGGCCGCGCATCGCCGCGTTGGCCTCCGGATGGGCGGCCAGCACCCGCGCGGCCTCGTGCAGCACATAGGTGACGACGGAGAACTTGCGCACGGTGTCCCGGTGCCGGACCACGGCGGTCATGTCGATGTCGGTGTCCAGGAAGACCGGGGAGATGCTCCGGACCTCCCGGAGGAAGTGCAGGGTGGGCCGCCGCTCCCGGGCGATCGGGGTGCCGCGCACCCGCGAGGGGGTGCTCACGCGAGGTCCGCCACGTCGTCCGGGGCGCCGAACCAGGTGTCCAGTGCCGCGCGGAGCCCGGCGTCCGGCGTCTTCGCGCCGTCCACCGGACCGGCCCAGGCGACCCGGCCGTCGGGACGCAGCAGGACCGCGGCCGCCGCGATCTCCTCGGACGGCTCGGCCGTGACCAGGTCGACCCGGCCCTGCCAACCGGAGAGGTCGGGCAGCCCGGCCGTGCCGCCCGACAGGTCGAGCAGCACGCCGCGGGCCCGGTGCAGGGTCTGCGCGACCGTGGTCCCGCCCGTCCGTGTCACCAGCGCCGCGTTGACCAGTCGCCGACCGAGCAGCGGGTGCGACTCGACGCCGGCGTAGTCGATCGGGTACCGGACGCCGAGCCCGCAGCTCAGGTTGACCAGGTACTCGTTGACCTCGGGAAGCTTGACCAGCTCGCCGAAGAGTTCGCGTACGGGGCTGATCCGGTCCATCGGATGGGTCAGCGCCACCTGCGCGCGGCTGGTCAGCACGGAGCGCGCACCGACCGGGTGCCGCTCGGCGTGGTACGTGTCCAGCAGGCCCGGCGCCGCGCGCCCGGCCAGATCCGCGGCCAGTTTCCAGCCGAGGTTGAGGGCGTCCTCCAGTCCGGTGTACAGGGCCAGGCCGGCCAGCGGGAACTGGACGTGGGCCGCGTCCCCGGCCAGCAGGACATTGCCCTTGCGGTACTGCTCCGCCTGCCGGTTGACGTTGTACCAGCGGACCAGCCAGCGCTTGCGACCCGTCGTCATCCGATGACCCGTCAGGCGCTCCGCCAGTTCGCGCAGTTCGGTGAGCGTGGGCTCCGCCTCGGGGTCGGGCGGCTCGGCGCCGAACTCGCCCAGGGCGATGCGCAGCACGTTCTCGCTGACCGGGGAGAGCATGTACGGCCCGAGCCTGGTCGTCCGGGGGCCCAGGTGCTGCAGGAGCTCGTCGCCCGGGTCGACCTCCAGATCGCCGATCAGGCCGTGGAAGGGCAGCTCCTCGCCGACGAAGGCGATCCCGGCCAGCTCCCGCACGGTGCTGGCGGAGCCGTCGCAGCCGACCAGGTAGCGACCCGTCAGCGGATACTCGCCCCCGGCCGACTGCACGGTGACCTCGACCGCGGCCTCGCTCTGTGCCAGCCCGGTGATCGCGTGGCCGCGGCGGATGTCCGCGCCGAGCTTCAGGGCGTACTCCTCCAGCCGCCGCTCCACCATGGCCTGACCCACGATCAGGGTGGAGCTGTGCCGCTCCTTGAGGGCCTCGGGAGCCAGCGGATAGCCGGCGAAGACTGCGAGCGGCCACTCGAACCCGTCGGCGCGGATCGACTCCATCACCTCGCGCTGGTCGAGGATCTCGACCGTCCCGGCGTTCAGCGCCGAGCCGAGGGACTCCTCGCGAGGCTGCGCCAGGCGCTCCAGGACGACCGCCTCCACCCCCAACAGGCGTAGCTCGCAAGCGAGTAGCAGGCCCACCGGGCCGGCGCCGGCGATGACCACGGTGGTGTTCATCAGGAGCTCCTCTGGGTTTGGGGGACAGTCGTGAGGGAGTCGGTCAGGGTGTCGAGCAGGGCTTGCGCCAGATCGAGCAGGGTGGGCTGGTCGTAGATCAGCGCGGGCGTCAGCTCGATGCCGACCGCCTTGGTGCGGGTGACCAGTTCCATCGCGGTGAGCGAGGAGAAGCCGAGGTCCATCAGGTCGCTGTCGGCGCGGATCTCCTCGCCGGCGGCAAGGCCCAGTACCGAGGCGATCTCGGCGCGCAGGTGGGCCAGCAGGATCTCCGGGCGCTGCTCGGCGGGCGCTGCGGCCAGCCGCTCCAGCACGGACCCGGCCGACCGGGCCGGCTCCTGCTCGGCGGTCGCCTCGAAGGCCGCCCGGGCCTGGGGGATCTCCTGGAAGAACCGGGCCGGGCCGGCTGCCGCCGGCCGGGCGGCCAGCACCGGCCAGTCGACGTCGGCGACGACCAGCCGGCCGGGCCGCCCGAGTTCGTCCAGCACGGACCGGGGTGCCAGTGTGCGCAGCCCCCGGTCGAGTGCCGCCTGCGCGTCCGTGCCCGGCTGCTCGGCCCACGGACCGCAGCAGAGCGACAGCGCGGCCAGGCCGGCCGCCTGGCGCCGCGCGGTGATCGCCTCGTGGAAGGCGGGCAGCGTGGCCAGGCCGGTCGCAGCGGGCAGGCCGAGTGCACCTGCCAGGTCGGAGACCAGCACGAAGGCCGACAGCCGGGCGTCGCGGGTCAGCGCGTCGAGGTTCACGGCGGCGCTGCGCCGGGCGCGGGCCGACAGTGCCGAGTCGTCGGCCGAGGAGAGGTGGACGACACCGTCGAGCGGGTGCTCGGCCGGGATGCCGTCGAGCAGCCGAGCCAGTGCGTCGCGGTCGGCCAGGTCGCAGGAGGCCGACGTCACCTTGGCGCCGAGACTGGTCAGTTCGGCCTCCAGATCGGCCAGGTCCGGCCCGGCGTCGACCGTCGGCGGGACGGCGAGCAGCAGGTGCTGTGCGCCGTGCGCGGCCAGCCGGCGGGCCACGTGGCGGCCCGCCTCGGTGGCGCCACCGGTGACCAGCACCGTGCCGGTCGGCTTCCAGCTGCCGTCGGCCCTGCCGGTGCCGACCGGTAGCAGCCGGCGCGCGAAGAGCCCGGCCGGGCGCAGCGCGAGCTGGTCCTCGCCGGTAGCGCCCGTCAGGACCGCTGCCAGCCGGCGTTCGGCCGCCCGGTCGAGTACCGGCGGCAGGTCGAGCAGACCGCCCCAACGCCCGCGATACCGCGCGGACTGCGCGGGGCCGGCGCCCCAGAGCGCGCTGGCGTCCGGGCTGCCCAGCGGGTCGGCGGCCGTGGCCGACACCGCACCCCGGGTCAGGACCCAGAGCGGCGCCGGGATGCCGAGTGCTTCCAGCGCGTCGAGTACCGGAGTGGCGCCGCCGGTCTCGTCGGCCGTGAGGTCCGCCCCCTCGGTCTCGGCCAGCAGCAGGACCCCGCGCACCGGTCCGGTCGGCCGGATCTCGCGCAGCGACCCCGGAGTGCCCGTGGTGACGTCGGCCCCGGCGCGGGTCAGCGCCGCAGCCAGCTCCTCGGCTCCGGCCTCGGGGTCGGCCGGCGCGAGCAGCAGCCAGTGGCCGCCGAGGGCCGGCGCCGGGGTGTCGGCGATCGGCTGCCAGCCGATCGTGTAGCCCAGGCCGGCCCGGCGGCGCAGTCCGGCCAGCGCGGGCAGCAACGCCGCCAGGCTGCGGCGCTCCTCCTCGGAGGCCTGCAGCAGCCCGTCCAGCGCGTCGAGGTCGGCCCGCTCCACGGCCGCCCAGAAGCCGCTCTCGGCCGTCGCCGACCGCTCGGCGTCCAGCCCCCCGGGCGTCGCCACCGGGCCGAGCCAGTAGGGCCGGTGCTGGAAGGGGTACGTCGGCAGATCGAGGTCCGCCCGCCCGGCGGCCCCCAGGACCTCATTCCACGCGACCGGGCTGCCCCAGGTGTGCAGCGCGGCGAGGGCGGTCATGGCGCTCTGTGGCTCGGGCCGCTTGTTCCGCAGGACCGGTACCAGCGTCGGCGCCTGGGCCTCGGCCGCCGACGCGCCGAGGGTGTCCCGGGTGAGGGCGGTCAGCACGGGGTCGGGGCCGAGTTCGACGAACGCGGTGACGCCCTCCTCGTGCAGGGTGTGGATGGTGTCGGTGAAGCGGACGGGCTGGCGGATGTGGTCGGTCCAGTAGTCGGGGCTGCAGAGCTGTTCGGTGGTGGCGAGTTTGCCGGTGAGGTTGGAGACGACGGGGATCTTCGGTGGGTGGTAGGTGAGGCCGGCTGCCTGTTCGCGGAAGGCGTCGAGGACGGTGTCCATGTGGGGGGAGTGGAAGGCGTGGCTGACCTGGAGGTGCTTGGTCTTGCGCCCCAGCCCCGCGAAGTGGTCGGCGACTGCGGTGGCGGCTGCGGGGTCTCCGGAGATGACGGTGGACTGCGGGGCGTTGAGGGCGGCGATCGCCACTCGGTCGTCGAGGTGTTCGCGCAGTTCGTCTTCGGTGGCCTGGATGGCGATCATGGCGCCACCGCCGGGTGCGGACTGCATCAGGCGGGCGCGGGTGGCGACCAGCGCGCAGGCGTCGGGCAGTGACAGCACGCCGGCTACGTGGGCGGCGGTCAGCTCGCCGATCGAGTGACCTGCGACGTAGTCGGGCGTGATGCCCCAGGTTTCGAACAGCCGGAACAGGGCGGTTCCCAGCGCGAAGAGCGCGGGTTGGGTGTACTGGGTCCGGTGCAGCAGCTCGGCGTTGGTGAAGACCACCTCGCGCAGCGGGTGCTCCAAGTGGCCGTCCAGCTGGGCCGCGACCTCGTCGAAGGCCTGCCGGAACGCGGGGTAGCGGTCGTAGAGCTCGCGGCCCATGCCGGGACGCTGGGAGCCCTGGCCGGTGAACAGGAAGGCCGACTTGCCCGGCCGGACGACGCCCTGGACCAGCGCGGCGGCGGCCTCGCCACGGATCATCGCGTCCAGCGCCTGGCCGAAGGCGGCCGGCGCGGCGGCCACCACGGCGGCCCGGTGGCCGAAGTGGGTCCGGGTCACGGCCAGTGCCCGCCCGACCGTGACCGGGTCGGCCGCGGGCCGCTCCGCCAGCCAGCCGCGCAGCCGGACGGCCTGGTCGCGCAGCGCCGCCTCGTTCTTGCCGGACAGCACCCAGGGGACGACCGGTGCCGCCGCCTCGGGCTGCTCCTCCGGAAGGGAACCGGCGACCGGGGCGGACTCCAGGATGACGTGCGCGTTGGTACCGCTGATGCCGAACGAGGAGACGGCGGCCCGGCGCGGCCGGTCGCTCTCCGGCCAGGCCACCGGCTCGGCGAGAAGTTCGACCGCGCCGCTGGTCCAGTCGACGTGCGGGGTGGGCTCGTCCACGTGCAGGGTCTTGGGCAGCACGCCGTGCCGCATCGCCTGGACCATCTTGATCACCCCGGCCACGCCTGCGGCGGCCTGGGTGTGCCCGATGTTGGACTTGACCGAGCCGAGCCGGAGCGGCCGGCCTGCCGGCCGCTCCTGGCCGTAGGTGGCGAGCAGGGCCTGGGCCTCGATCGGGTCGCCGAGGGTGGTGCCGGTGCCGTGCGCCTCGACCGCGTCGATCTCGGCGGGGGTGAGCAGGGCGTCGGCCAGGGCCTGGCGGATCAGGCGCTCCTGGGAGGGGCCGTTGGGGGCGGTCAGGCCGTTGCTCGCCCCGTCCTGGTTCACCGCGGACCCACGGATGACGCCCAGCACGGGATGCCCGTTGGCCTCGGCGTCGGAGAGGCGCTCCAGCAGCAGGACCCCGCCGCCCTCGCCCCAGCCCGTCCCGTCGGCGGCGGCCGCGAAGGACTTGCAGCGGCCGTCGGGTGCCAGGCCTCGCTGACGGCTGAACTCGATGAACACGCCCGGGGTGGCCATCACCGTGACCCCGGCGGCCAGGGCCAGTGTGGACTCGCCCCGCCGCAAGGACTGGCCGGCCAGGTGCATCGCGACCAGCGAGGACGAGCAGGCGGTGTCGATGGTGACTGCCGGGCCTTCGAGGCCGAAGGTGTAGGCCACCCGCCCCGAGGCCAGGCTGCCCGCGCTGCCGGTGCCGATCAGGCCCTCGGCCTCCTTCGGAATCCGGTGCATCAGGCGGCCGCCGTAGTCGTCGTACATCACTCCGGCGAAGACGCCCACGGCACTGCCGCTCACGTCGGCCGGGACGATGCCGGCCCGTTCGAAGGCCTCCCAGGCGAGTTCCAGCAGCAGTCGCTGCTGCGGGTCGATCGCGGCCGCCTCGCGCGGGCTGATGCCGAAGAAGGCCGGATCGAAGTGGTCGGCGTCGTAGAGGAAGCCGCCCTCGCGTGCGTAGGAGGTACCCGAGTGGTCCGGGTCCGGGTGGTACAGCTCGGCCAGCGGCCAGCCGCGGCCGCCGGGGAAGCCGGAGACCGTGTCTGTCCCCTCGCTGACCAGCCGCCACAGGTCCTCGGGAGAGCGCACACCGCCCGGGTAGCGGCAGCTCATCCCGATGATCGCGATCGGTTCCCGGTCCGCCGACTCGGCCTGCTGCAGCCGCTGCCGGGTCTGCTGGAGGTCCGCCGTGACCCACTTGAGGTAGTCGACGAGTTTCTCTTCGTTCGTCATCGGGCTGTCCGGCCCTTCTGTGAGGTGGGGAGAATTCACTGCAGGGCCCGACCCAACTCCCGGTCGATGAAGTCGAAGACCTCGTCGGTGGTGGCCGAGCGGAGCCGGTCCTCGGCGGCGGGGCCCGCAGGTGCGGCCGCCTCGTCCAGCCGTGCCAGCAGGGTCCGTAGCCGTACGGCGATCCGGGCGCGGCCCGAGCTGTCCGGTGCCATCCCCAGGAGGTCGGCCTCCAGCCGGGCGAGTTCGGCCAGTGCGGCCGGCTCGGCCGTGCCGCCGCCCAGTTTGCCCAGCAGGTACTCGGTCAGCGCCGCAGCCGTGGGATGGTCGAAGACCAGCGTCGCGGGCAGCTTCAGACCTGCGTCGGCGGCCAGCCGGTTGCGGAACTCGACCGCCGTGAGCGAGTCGAAGCCGAGCTCCTGGAACCGGCGGTCCGGGTCGATCGCGTCCGCCCCGCGGTGGCCGAGGACGGCGGCGATCTGGCCGCGGACGGTGGCCAGGATCAGGCCCCGCTGCTCCTCGGGAGCCAGCGCGGCCAGCCGCTCGGGCAGCCCGGCGGTGCTCTCCCCGGCCCGACTGGGCACCGGCACCAGGCCGCGCAGCACCGCGGGCAGTGTGCCGGCGGCCGCCTGTCGGCGGAGCACCGGGAGGCTGAGCCGCGCGGTGATGTACGTCGGCCGGCCGGCCGCGAGCGCGGCGTCGAGGAAGTCCAGCGCCTGCTCGGTGGGCATCGCGGCCAGGCCGCGGCCGGCCAGCCGGGCGAGGTCGGCCTTCACCAACTCGCCGGTCAGCCCACTGCCCTCCTCCCACAGACCCCAGGCGAGCGACAGCGCGGGCAGCCCCGCGGCCCGCCGGTGCTCGGCCAGGGCGTCCAGGAAGACGTTGGCGGCGGCGTAGCCGGCCTGGCCCGGATTGCCGAGTGTGCCCGCGAGGGAGGAGAAGAGCACGAAGGCCGTCAGGTCCAGGTGCTCGGTGAGCTTGTGCAGGTTCCAGGCCGCGTCGGCCTTGGGGCGCAGCACGGCGTCGAGCCGTTCCCCGGTGAGCGAGGGCAGCGTGCCGTCGTCGAGCACGCCGGCCGCGTGGATCACGGCCGTGACCGGGTGCTCCTCCGGAACGGTCGCGAGCACCTCGGCGAGGGCCGCGCGGTCGGCCGCGTCGCAGGCCGCGACGGTGACCTCGGCGCCGAGCCGCTGGAGGTCGGCGGCGAGGTCCGCCGCGCCGTCGGCCGCGAGGCCGCGCCGGCTCAGCAGCAGCAGTCGGCGCACTCCGTACCGGGAGATCAGATGACGGGCGGTCAGCGCCGCCAGGGTGCCGGTGCCGCCGGTGATCAGGACCGTCCCCTCGGGACCGAAGGGTGCGGCACCGGCCGGCTGCTCGGCGTCGGCCCGGTCCATGGTGGCCCGGGTGACCCGGGGCGCCGAGACGGCGCCGTCCCGGACGAGCAGCTGCGGCTCGTCGCCGGCCAGGGCGGTCGGCACCGCGCGGTAGGACTCCTGGCGGCCGTCGTGGTCCAGCAGCACCAGGCGGCCCGGGTTCTCCGACTGCGCGGAGCGCACCAGCCCCCAGAGCGCGGCGGCACCGAGG
This sequence comes from Kitasatospora kazusensis, assembly GCF_039529945.1. Lineage (NCBI taxonomy): Bacteria > Bacillati > Actinomycetota > Actinomycetes > Kitasatosporales > Streptomycetaceae > Kitasatospora > Kitasatospora kazusensis. The sequence goes on from NZ_BAAANT010000062.1 coordinate 26,553, forward strand.
TCGTGCAGCTCGCCGGCCCCGGGTACCGCCCCCGAGGTGGCGATCAGCAGCCGGTGCTCGGCCAGCTCCTGGTCGGCGAGGAACTCCTGCACCAGGCCGAGCAGTTGCCCGGTGACGGCACGGGCCCTGGCGGCCGGTTCCGTCCCGGCCGCGTCCGGCGTCGCCAGCTCGCCGTAGCTGCGGGCGTCGAGCCCGGCCTCCTGCAGTGCCGCCACCAGATCCGCCGCGCCGATCACCGCCCACGGCTCGGTGGCCGCCCCGGCGGCCGGCGATGCCGGCGCCGTCCACTCGATCCGGTGCAGCGGGTCGCGCCGGCTGGTCCGGACGGCGGCGAGCTGTTCGGGCGTGATCGGTCGGAGCGTCAGGGAGTCGACCGTGACGACCGGCCGGCCGTTCTGATCGCTGATCCGCAGTGCGACCTCGCGCGAGCCGACGGGCGTGATGCGCACTCGCAGGGTCTGGGCGTCGGCGGCGTGCAGCGAGACCCCGGTCCAGTTGAACGGGAGATGGATACCGGCGCTCTCGGCGCCGCCCTCGGCGGTGAAGGCGATGGCGTGCAGGGCCGCGTCGAGGAGTGCGGGGTGGACGCCGAATCCGTCATGGACGGCCTCCGGCGGGAGGATCACCTCGGCGAGGACGGTGTCGCCGTGGCGCCATGCGGTGCGCAGGCCCTGGAAGACGGGCCCGTAGGTGAGGCCGACCGCGGTGAGGTCCTGGTAGAGCCGGCCGGTATCGACCGGCACCGCGCCGGCGGGGGGCCAGGCCCCGGCATCGGCAGTGGCGGCCGACGCGGCGGTGCTGAGGGTGCCGTGGGCATTGCGGACCCAGCTGTCCACCGTGTTCAGGCCGGCGGGACGGGAGTGGACGGTGACGGCGCGTCGGCCGTCCCCGTCCGGGGCGTCGACCCGGACCTGAAGCTGAGCCGTCTCGTCCTCGGCCAGCGTGATGGGCGCCTCGAGGATCAGATCCTCCAGGTGCTCGCAGCCGGCCAAGGTGGCGGCGTGTAGTGCCAGCTCTATGAAGGCGGTGCCGGGGAGGAGGGTGGTGTCGTGGACGGTGTGGTCGGTGAGCCAGGGGTGGCGGCTGTGGGTGAGGGTGCCGGTGAGGAGGTGGGTGCCGTCGGGGAGGGTGGTGGTGGCGGTGAGGATGGGGTGGTCGAGGGGGTGGAGGCCGGTGGTGGTGAGGTCGGTGGTGGTGGGGGTGTGGAGCCAGTAGCTCTCGTGTTGGAAGGGGTAGGTGGGGAGGTCGGTCGCGACGGTCGTGTTTTCGGTGGTGGGCCAGGTGATGGTGGTGCCGGTGGTGTGGGCTTGGGCGGCGGAGGTGAGGAGGCGGGTGAGGTTGCCGTGGTCGCGGCGGAGGGTGCCGATGGTGTGGCCGGTGGTGTGG
>NZ_BAAANT010000063.1:0-27577 GCF_039529945.1 Kitasatospora kazusensis
CGACCGGGGCCGGGGCGGCCACGGGGGCCGGAGCGGCCACCGGAGCCGGCGCGGCGACCGGGGCGGGGGCGGCCGGAGCGGCCACCGGTGCCGGAGCGGCGGCCACGGGGGCCGGAGCGGCGGCGACCGCGCCCGCGACGCCGATCAGCGCGAGCTGGGCGCCGACCTCGGCGGCCTCGTCCTCGGCGACCAGGATCTTCACCAGGACACCGGCGACCGGCGACGGGATCTCGGTGTCGACCTTGTCCGTGGAGACCTCCAGCAGCGGCTCGTCGACCTCGACGGTGTCGCCCTCGGCCTTGAGCCAGCGGGTGATGGTGCCCTCGGTGACCGACTCGCCCAGCGCGGGGAGCAGGACCGGGGTGGCGTCGGCGGCGGGCGCGGCAGCGGCGGCCGGAGCGGCCGGGGCCTCGGCCACGGGGGCCGGAGCGGCCACCGGAGCCGGCGCGGCGACCGGGGCGGGGGCGGCCGGGGCGGCCTCCGCGACCGGCGCGGCAGCGGCGACCGGAGCACCCGAGCCGTCGTCGATGACGGCCAGCTCGGTGCCGACCTCGACCGTCTCGTCCTCGGCGACCTTGATGGAGGCCAGGATGCCGGAGACCGGCGAGGGGATCTCGGTGTCGACCTTGTCGGTCGAGACCTCGAGCAGCGGCTCGTCGATCTCCACGCGCTCGCCCTCGGCCTTGAGCCAGCGGGTGACCGTGCCCTCGGAAACGCTCTCGCCCAGTGCGGGCAGTGTTACTGAGACCGCCATGGTTTCAGCGACTCCTCTTCAAGTCTTGCGTGCGGGAATGGGGGAAGGTGAGCGGCACGGTCAGTCGTGCGCGTGCAGCGGCTTGCCGGCCAGCGCCAGGTGCGCCTCGCCCAGGGCCTCGGACTGCGAGGGGTGGGCGTGGATGAGCTGCGCGACCTCGCTGGGCAGCGCCTCCCAGTTGTAGATGAGCTGGGCTTCGCCGACCTGCTCGCCCATGCGGGCGCCGACCATGTGGACACCCACGACGGCGCCGTCCTTGACCTGGACGAGCTTGATCTCGCCGGCGGTCTTCAGGATCTTGCTCTTGCCGTTGCCCGCCAGGTTGTACTTGAGGGTGACGACCTTGTCCTTGCCGTACAGCTCGACGGCCTTGGCCTCGGTGATGCCGACCGACGCCACCTCGGGGTTGCAGTACGTCACGCGCGGCACGCCGTCGTAGTCGATCGGCACGGCCTTGAGGCCCGCCAGGCGCTCGGCGACCAGGATGCCCTCGGCGAAGCCGACGTGCGCCAGCTGCAGGGTCGGGACGAGGTCGCCGACGGCCGAGATGGTGGGCACGTTGGTGCGCATGTACTCGTCGACGAGGACGTAGCCGCGGTCCGTCGCGACGCCGTTCTCCTCGTAGCCGAGGCCGGCCGAGACCGGGCCGCGGCCGATGGCGACGAGCAGCAGGTCGGCGTCGATCTGCTTGCCGTTCTCGGTGGAGACGCGCACACCGTCCTGGGTGTACTCGACGCCGGAGAAGCGGGCCTTGAGCTCGAACTTGATGCCGCGCTTGCGGAAGGCGCGCTCCAGCAGCTTGGAGGAGTTCTCGTCCTCCAGCGGGGCCAGGTGCGGCAGGGCCTCGACGATGGTGACGTCGACACCGAAGGACTTCCAGACGGACGCGAACTCGACACCGATCACGCCGCCGCCGAGGATCACGGCCGACTTCGGGATGCGGTCGAGCTTGAGCGCGTGGTCCGAGGAGATCACGCGGTCGCCGTCGATGTTCAGGCCCGGCAGGGACTTCGGCACGGAGCCGGTCGCCAGGATGACGTGGCGGCCCTCGATGCGCTGGCCGTTCACGTCCACCGAGGTCTGCGAGGAGAGCTTGCCCTCGCCGGTGATGTAGTGGACCTTGCGCGAGGCCACCAGGCCCTGCAGGCCCTTGTACAGGCCGGAGACGACGTCGTCCTTGTACTTGTGGACGCCCTTGATGTCGATGCCCTGGAAGGTCGCGAGCACGCCGAACTCGGCGGCCTCGCGGGTCTCGTCGGCAACCTCGGCGGCGTGCAGCAGGGCCTTGGTCGGGATGCAACCACGGTGCAGGCAGGTGCCGCCCAGTTCGCCCTTCTCGATCAGGGCCACGCTCAGACCCAGCTGAGCGGCGCGGAGCGCCGCGGCGTAACCGCCGCTTCCGCCTCCGAGAATGACTACGTCGAAAACGGTGCTGGCGTCGTTCGCCACGTCACGTCCTCCATGCAAAGGGGTGCGGATCGCCGGGCCGGTCGCGGTCCGGTGCGGTCGGGCAGCCTTGTAAGGCGCCCAGTCATGCCGGAAATACATCTTCGCACTTGTTGGTGGCGGCTGATGTCCGGGGCTGCCTCGGCGGGGTGCCCGGGGGTGGGCAGTTGGGGGTGGTGGCCCCGCACGTCAGGGTATCCCCCCAGGTCACAGCCGTGCGCCGGGCGGGTGGCGGAGGGCGCCCGCCCGGCCCGTACCGGTGGAGTTCCACCGTACGGAACAAAGTTTCGCCCGGGGCGAACAGGCGTGCATCTCAAGATCTGTCATATTACCGATTGGTAACAGAAAATAGGAACGCAGAGAGGCCCGGTGCACACGGAGTGCACCGGGCCTCTACCGCTCACCGGCAGATCACTTGCCTGCGGCGGTCTCCTCCGCGAAGCGGACCAGGGTGCGGATCGCGGTGCCGGTGCCGCCCTTGGGGGTGTAGCCGAACGGCGCGCCCTCGTGGAAGGCCGGGCCCGCGATGTCCAGGTGTGCCCAGTCGGTGCCCTCGGAGACGAACTCCTTCAGGAACAGGCCGGCCACCAGGCCGCCGCCCATCCGGTCGCCCATGTTGGCGATGTCCGCGATGGTCGAGTCGGTCATGCCCTTGATCAGGTCGGCCGGGAGCGGCATCGGCCAGGCCGGCTCGCCGGTCGCCTCGGCGGTGGTGTGCAGGCGGGTGCGCAGCTCGTCGTTGTTGGACATCACGCCGAAGATGCGGTTGCCGAGCGCCAGCACCATGGCGCCGGTGAGGGTCGCCACGTCGATGATGACGTCCGGGTTCTCCTCGCCGGCCCGCACGATCGCGTCGGCCAGCACCAGGCGGCCCTCGGCGTCGGTGTTCAGCACCTCGACGGTCTTGCCGCCGTACATCTTCAGCACGTCACCCGGGCGGGTGGCGGTGCCGGACGGCATGTTCTCGGCCAGCGCGAGCCAGCCGGTGACGTTGACGGCCAGGCCGAGGCGCTTGGCCGCGACCACGGAGGCGAACACGGCGGCGGCGCCGGCCATGTCGCACTTCATGGTCTCGTTGTGGCCGGCCGGCTTCAGCGAGATGCCGCCCGAGTCGTAGGTGATGCCCTTGCCGACGAGCGCGATGGTCTGCTTGGCCTTCGGGTGGGTGTAGGCCACCTTCACCAGGCGCGGCGGGTTGTCCGAGCCGTTGCCGACACCGAGGATGCCGCCGAAGCCGCCCTTGGCCAGCGCCTTCTCGTCCAGCACCTCGACCTTGAGGCCGTGCTCCTTGCCGGCCGCGACGGCGATCGCGGCGAAGGACTTCGGGTTGAGGTCGTTCGGGGCGGCGTTGACCAGGTCGCGGGCGCGGTTGATCTCCTCGCCGATCGCGGTGGCGCGCTCGGTGGCGGCCTTGGCGTCCTTGCTGCCCTTGCGGTCCGTCAGCAGCACGAGCTCGCCGACCGGAGCCTTGCCGCTCTCGCCCTTGTACGCGGTGTAGCCGTACGAGCCGAGCAGCCCGCCCAGCGCGACGGCCTCGGCCTGCTCGGCCGACTCGGCCGGCAGCGCCAGCGCGGCCTTCTTGGTGCCGGACAGGGTGCGGGCGGCGACGCCCGCGGCGCGGCGGAGCGTCTCGTCGGCGTAGCCGGCCTCGGGGGCCTCGCCGAGGCCGACGGCCAGCACGAGCGCGGCCTTCAGCCCGGGGGCGGCGGGCACCTTGACGGCCTCGCCCTCGGCGCCGGTCGCGCCCAGGGTGGCGAGGACCTCGGCCAGCTTGCCCTCGAACGCCTCAGCCACGGCTTCGGAGCCGGGAGCCAGCAGCAGACCCTTCGGGCCCTTGGCGACGCCGATCACGAGCGCGTCCGCGCGCAGCGAGGCGGCGGAGGAGGTGCTCACAGACAATGCAGTCACGTAAATGCGTCCTGTTCTTTCGCGGTCCACGGCCGGATACGGCGCCGATGCCGTATCGGCGTAACCCCGGCGTGATCCGCCGGAACGGGCGCAGGGCTACGGTGCTCCCCGCATGGTAGTCCGCATGCTGGGATCGCGCCGTAGCGCCTGCGGTCCCGATCCCGCCCGCACCCCGCCGCCCGGCCGCCGCCACCCCGCCCGGGACGGCGGACGAGGGGCCGTCAGGCCGGGCCGGGCGGGCCCGCCGGGCGGCTCACCCGGCCGGGCGGTGGGCCGGGTTGGGGACGAAACGGACGACCGCGCCCTGCTGGCCGACCTGCCAGGCCCCGGCCACCCCGTGGGCGGGCACCTCCTGCCGGGGGTCGAAGCCGGGATCGACCGCGTACAGCCACGTGCCCGGGCGGCGCCGGGCGGCCGCCCGCAGCGCGTCGGTCAGCGGCGGTCCGGCGGGCGGTGGTTCGGCGCCGCCCGCCCCGGCCGGCCGGGTGGTGAAGGGTGCGGCGGCCGAGAAGTAGCCGCCCCCGCCCGTGGGTACGTCCCGTCCCAGGCGCGGCCGGGAGCCGAGGGTGAGGGCGAGCACGCCGTCGGGCAGCAGCAGGACGACCCGGCCGCCGGAGTCGACCAGGACCGACCGGACGGGGGAGCCCGGCCGCAGGTCGGTGATGGCCTCCGCGTCCCGCAGGCAGCGGATCCGCACGGTGCCGTCGGCCCAGGCGGAGGCGAGCACGACGCCCTGCGGCCCGTCCGCCACGGCGACGGCGACGACCGGGTTGTCGCGGCGGTCGACCGGCTGCGGCAGCGGCTCGGAGCCCGGCTTCCAGAACCGCACCCGGCCGTCGAGATCGCCGCTGAGCAGCAGCGGTTCGCCGGTGGCGGCCAGCACGGTCGCGTCCAGCGCCGTGACCGGGCCGCTGTGCAGCTGCTCGGCCGCCCCCTCCGGCAGCCAGTGCACCCGGCCGGCGGTGTCGCCCACGGCGGGCAGCGGGCTGAGCGCACTCAGCTCGGCGTCGGCGAACCGGGGCAGCACCGGCAGCGCGGCGCCGAGCAGGAGCTGTGGATGCCCGGACGCGTCCAGCGCCGCCACCGTGCCGTCCGGCAGCGCCGCCAGCGAGCGGAGCTGCGCGGGCGCGGGGTGGGCGGGCACCTCCGAGACCTGACCGGTCGTCAACTCGGCGGCGCGCAGCGCACCGGCGGCGTCCACGAACAGTACGTGCCCGCCGTACTGACTGCTGCTCAGTGCGGCGGCGAGCAGCGGGGGTTGGGCCTCGGGCACCCAGACCGCCCAGTCGGCCCGCCAGCCCGGCCCGCCGGGGTCGCCCAACGCCGTCGCCGCGGCCGGGTCGTGGCCCAGCAGCCGGGAGTGCAGCAGGGCGGACCGGACGAGCGGGTCGGGCTCGTCGAGCAGGGCGGGCCCGGCGGCCCGCCAGGCACCGGCGAGCCGGCTCCCCGGGTGGGCGGCGAAGGCCGCGGTGACGGCCACCGGATCGGCGTGGGCGAGGTAGCGCGGATCCTCCAGCAGGGCCGCCGCACTGCCGGACCTCACCGAGTGACGCAGGATCAGGCCCAGCAGATCCGGGTCCGACTTCGTCAGGTCGAGGCCGCCGTCGGCGGCCCGCGGGACGCCTGCGCCCAGCGCGCGGACCAGCGCGTCGTGGTCGGGCTCGGGCGCCCCGGCGGTGACGGCCTCGCGCAGCGGCCCGGCCGGCAGCCACCAGGTGTCCCCGGCGGGGGAGTCGGGCGGCAGCAGCTCCCCGGCCCGGCGGGCCGCGTCCGGCTCGGTGAGCAGCGCCCACTCCTCGGCGCCGAGCGGCCGGTCGGCCGCCGCGAGGGCCCGGAAGGCGGGCCGCAGGCCGGCCGGCACCGCCGACCACCAGGCGGCGGCCACCCCGGCCGACGGGTCGGTACCGGCCGGGACGAGGGCGGCGAGCCGGGCGAGCCGGGGGTTGGGGTACACCTCCTGCGCCGTGAACGGCGAGCCGGCCGCGAGGCGCCGGTACCAGCGGGCGAACCGCTCGGGGTCGGTCCACTCGGACTCGTCCAGGTCGAGGACGGCCTCCGGTCCTGCTGCGGCGGGACGGGTCACGGCCTCCAGGACGGCCCGCACCTGCGGCAGGGCGAGCAGCGGGTCCAGCAGCTCGGCGGCGATCCGCTCGGGCTCGGCGGCCCGGTCGAGGTCCCAGAACGCCAGCAGCAGCGGCCGGTCGTCGGCGGCCAGCTCGGCCAGCAGCTCGGCCGCCGTCCGGGCGGCCACCCCCAGCCGCAGTGCCAGCCGCCACACCGCGCCGTCCAGGCTCAGTCCCGCCGCGGAGAGCACGGCCGCTGCCTGCCGCCCGGCCCGGCCGCCGGGCGACGTACAGACGGTGGCCAGCCAGGCGACCAACTCCGTCTTCCCGCTGCCCGGTGCCCCGGACACCCGGCACAACCGCGGCGCCCGGGTATCGTCCAGCCAACTCAGCAGCGCGCGCCCGGCAGCCTGCCGCCCGGCCCGGAGCGGCGGCAACCAGTCGTCCGTGTCCTGCATCCGGAGTCCCCCTCAAGATCGACCGTCAGTCTACGAGCCGACGCCGGCCCGCCGGGCGGCACGCTCCGCGGGCCGGGGGGCGACCCCTCGGGGGTGCGGGGAGACCGGGTCAGGCGATCGCGAGGAGGACGAGGGCCGCCGTCGCCGCCGTTTCGGCCATCGCGCCGAGGACGTCGCCGGTGATGCCGTCGAAGCGCCGTACGCAGCGCCGCAGCAGGAGCCCCGCGCAACAGGTGCCGACCACGACGGCGACCGGCGGCAGCGGATCCGAGGTGGCGGCCAGCGCCAGTGCCGACACGGCCGTCACGGCCAGCGCCCCGGCCAGGGGTACCGTGCCCGCCACCATCGCCCCCAGCCCGCCGGGCCGGGCGGCGGGGACGGACCGCAGGCACCCCCAGGCGAGCGCGCAGCGGGCCGTCACTGCGGCCGTCAGCACGGCCAGCGCGCCGCGCCAGGGGGAGACGTCGAACTGACCGGCCAGCGCGGCGGTCTGAGCCAGCAGCACCAGTACCAGTGTCAGCACGCCGAACGGCCCGATGTCCGACTGCTTCATGATCCGCAGCGCGTCCTCGGCGGGCTTCCCGCTGCCCAGGCCGTCCGCGACGTCCGCCAGACCGTCCAGGTGCAGCCCCCGGGTGAGCCCGGCCAGCACCGACAGCGCCGCCACCGCCCCGAGCAGCCCGCCGCCGCGCCACGCGGCCAGCGCACCCGCACCGGCCGCGGCCGCGCCCAGCACCAGCCCGACCAGCGGCGCGCACAGCATCGCCCGCCCCGCCGTCGGGCGGTCCCACCGTTCCACCCGCACCCGCAGCACGGACAGCGTCCCGAACGCGAACCGCAGCCCGTGTATGCCTGTCCGCAAGGGGTCAGACCCGGCCCAGCAGCTCCGCCGCGCTGGGCAGCGGAGGCTGTTCCTGCGGCGCCCGGGTCACCTTGGTGACCAGCAGCGTGTCGGCGGGGTCGGCCAGGGTGTCCGAGGCGGCCTGGAGCAGCGGCAGCGCCAGCAGCGCGCCGACGCCCTCGCCCGTCGAGACCTCCAGGCTCTGCAACGGAGTCAGCGTCAGCCGGTCGTACGCCTTCGCCTGGGCCGGCTCACCACTCGACTGGCCCGCCCGCCACCACTCCGGCGCCCGGAAGGCGATCCGCTGGGCGACCAGCGCGCAGGCCGCCGACACGGCGCCGTCCAGCACCACCGGCAGCTTGCGCGCGGCGGCCTGGAGCAGGAAGCCGGTGATCGCGGCGAAGTCCGCGCCGCCGACGGTGCCGAGCAGCGCGAGCTGGTCGCCGAGGACCGGGCGGGCCCGGCGCAGCGCGTCGCGGACGGCCGAGCACTTGACCATCCAGACGTGGTCGTCGATCCCCGAGCCGCGACCGGTGACGGCCGCCGCGTCGGTGCCGCAGAGCGCGCCGACCAGCACGGCGGCGACGGTGGTCGAGCCGGCGCCCAGGTCGCCGAGGACGATCACGTCCGTCCCGGAGTCGGCCTCCTCGTCGGCGACCGCGATCCCGGCCCGGAAGGCGCGGACGGTCTCCTCCGGGGTCAGCGCGTCCTCGACGTCGATCCGGCCGGAACCCCGCCGCACCCGGTGCTGCGTCACCTCGGCCGGGAACTCCGCCGGGTCGGCGTCGACCGCGAGGTCGACCACCCGCACGTCGGCGCCGTAGCGCCGGGCCAGCACGGCGACGGGGGCGGTGCCGTCGAGCACCGCCTGCACCCGCTGTGCGGTGCGCGCGGCGGTCGGGCGGGAGACCCCGAGTGCGGCGACCCCGTGGTCGCCCGCGAACAGCACCACCTTGGCGGCGTTCAGCGGTCGCACCGGCGAGGCGCCCTGGACGGAGGCCAGCCAGCTGCCGAGCTCCTCCAACCGACCGAGGCCGGCGGGCGGCTTGTCCAGCCGCTGCCAGCGCTCCTCGGCGGCCCGGCGGGCGCTCTCGTCGGGGCGCTCCACGAGGGAGGAGAAGGTATCGAGATCCACGGTGGTGTCCATCGGTCGAGAGGCTACACGGATGGGGGTTTGATGGTCAGCACCTGCCCGGCAACCACCAGCAGTACACGCTCGGAGGCCTCCGCCACGGCCATGTTCAGCCGCCCGAGGGTGTCCCGGAAGCGGCGGCCCGCCGCGGTGGCCGGGACGACGCCCATCCCGACCTCGTTGCTGACGGCGACGACCTGGCGCCGCGTCAGCCGCCACGCCTCGGCCAGCCCGTCGCAGCGCCGCTGGACCGCCCGCTCGCCGTCCGCCGCCCAGACCGCGTCGTCCCAGGCGCCGCACTCGTCCATCACGGTGGTCAGCCAGAGCGCGAGGCAGTCGATCAGGACGGGCGCCGGGTCCGACCGGTCGTCCAGCACCGCCACCAGGTCGCAGGTCTCCGCCGTCCGCCAGCTCGCCGGACGCCGTTCCCGGTGCAGGTCGACGCGCTGCGCCCACTCCGGGTCGCCCTCACGGGTGCCGCTGGTGGCCACGTACAGCACGTCGTCGTGGCCGGCGAACAGCTGCTCGGCCCGGGTGGACTTGCCGGAGCGGGCGCCGCCGAGGATCAGGGTGCGGGGGAGTGCCATGGCCCTCATCCTGCCCGACCGCCCGTCCCGCTCAGGCATGGGGCGGCCGGGGGTGGGCACGCTACCCTTCGCACGACAGCGAGGTCATCGGGAGGAGCCAGGCATGGTGTGGACGTGGCGGTACGAGACGGCGGACGGCACCCTGGTCACCCCGCCCGGCGGCCAGGAGGAGTTCCCGGGCCAGGGCGACGCCGAGTCGTGGATCGGCGAGAACTGGAAGGAACTGCTGGAGGGCGGCATCGACCGCGCCGTCCTGCTGGAGGACGGCAAGGCCGTCTACACCATGAGCCTGCACGAGGGCTGAGCAACCGGCACTCTGCGCGCTCAGGACAACCACAACAGGGGCGCGGGGAACTGCGCGCGCAACCGTGCACCTCCGTCGTGCCCTGGTCGCGCAGTTCCCCGCGCCCCCGTAGGAACCCGATCCTGGACCGGGCCGGAGGCTACTTCGCTCCGAAGACGTGCAGTAGCGCCGCCACCCGCCGGTACGGGTCCTGCTGTCCGGCGCGTTCCTCCGCGTCCAGCAGCTGGGCGAGTTGGCGGCCGTCCACGGGGGCGTCGTCGTCCGGGGTGTTGTCGGTGAAGACCCGGACGCCGTACCAGCGCCGCAGCGGGACGGAGATCTCGCCCAGGGTCACCGACAGGTCGTCGAGCCGGTCGGCGCGGGCGGGCAGGCCGTGGTGGTCGGTGAAGCGGGAGCTGTCGAAGGCGCCGAGCGCGGTGCGCCAGTCACCCGCGAGTCCGGGCTGCATGGCGAGGGCGTCGGCGTTGCGGACCAGCAGCGAGAGCAGTCCGCCGGGCGCCAGCATCCGGGCCAGTGAGGCGAGCATCGGGTCCGGGTCGGGCAGGTACATCAGCACGCCGTGGCAGAGCACCACGTCGAAGCTGCGCGGTCCGAACCAGCGCCCGCACTGGTGCCCGTCCCCGCTCAGCAGCCGGACGCGTTCGCGGACCTCGGGCGGCTCGGCCGCCAGCGCCGCCTGGGCGGTGCCGAGCATCACCGGGTCCGCGTCCAGCCCGGTGACGAGCTGTCCGGCCCGGGCCAGCCGCAGGGCCTGGGTGCCCTGGCCGCAGCCCACGTCGAGGACCCGCAGGCCGGTCCGCCCGGCCAGCTGCTCGGCGAGCTGCCGGGCCACCAGCTCCTGGCGGACGAGGTTGCGCAGCCCGCCCTGCCGCTCCAGCCACGACCCGGCCGGGTACGACCCGCCACGGGCGGGCAGCCGGTCGTGCGTACCGCCGCCCTGTCCGGGCAGCGCGTACAGGCCGGGCTGCTCCTGGAATGGTGCGTACGCGGGCGGGTACGAAGGCACGGGCGGGGCCGTCCAGGACGGCCCCGCCCAGTACGACTGCGGCGGGACAGGCTCGGCCGTCAGGGTCGCTCGCCCCGCTTCACCTGCGGCTTCGGCAGCCGCAGCCGCCGCATCTGCAGGGTGCGCATCAGCCCGTAGGAGACCGCGCCACGGGTGCTCTGGCCCGGGAACCTGGCGGCGAGCGACTTGCGCAGGCCGAGGCCCAGGCGGAAGAAGTCGGCGACCACCAGCACGAAGAAGATCAGGAAGAGCACGGTGGAGAGCAGCTGCAGCACGGGCACGCGGACGATGCTGAGGATCAGCACCAGCACGGCGTACGGCAGGAAGAACTCGGCCAGCGACCAGCGGGAGTCCACGTAGTCACGGGCGAACCTGCGGACCGGGCCCTTGTCGCGCGGCGGCAGGTAGCGCTCGTCGCCCGCGATCAGCGCGGTGCGCTGCTTCTCCCGCTCCGAGCGCATGCGCTCGCGGGACTGCTTCGCGGCTTCCTTGCGGTCCTTGGGCACCGTCACCTTGGTGCGGCGATTGGCCTCGGCCTCGCTGCGCTTGGGCGTGGGCCGGCCCTTCTTGGCCTGCGGGTCGCGGGACTGGGTCGTTTCGTCCTGCTCGGCCAGCGCGGTGGCGGCGGAGGAGGCATCATCTGAGCGGCGTCGGAACACACCCCCAGCGTACGTGGTGGGTCCGGCGTTCCGGCCGTGCAGTCCACACCGAACAGGTATCGATGCCCGGCCTGTCCCCTACGGGCCTGCCCTCCCTCCGGTGGATCATGGTCGGTCCGGGTATCCACCCTTGGGACGATGCCGGGGCGCCGGTGGATGTAGCACTCTTGTTGCAGGCAGGTGCACTGCGGCGAGCCTCTCGCTGCACATACACTCAGTCATGTCAGCACGAGACGAACCGCAGGCCCGAGAAGGGGGCACCCGAGGCCCATGAGCGACGGAATCATGAAGCGTATGGGGCTGATCTTCCGCTCCAAGGCGAACAAGGCCCTGGATCGTGCGGAGGACCCGCGAGAGACGCTCGACTACTCCTACCAGAAGCAGCTCGAACTGCTGCAGAAGGTCCGTAGGGGCGTCGCCGACGTGGCCACCTCGCGCAAGCGGTTGGAGCTCCAGCTGACGCAGCTGCAGCAGCAGTCCGCCAAGTACGAGGACCAGGGCCGCAAGGCGCTCTCGCTGGGCCGTGAGGACCTGGCCCGCGAGGCTCTGACCCGCAAGGGCAACATGCAGTCCCAGATCACCGACCTGGAGGCGCAGTACCAGCAGCTCCAGGCCGAGGAGGAGAAGCTCACGCTCGCCTCCCAGCGGCTGCAGGCCAAGGTGGACGCCTTCCGCACCAAGAAGGAGACCATCAAGGCCACCTACACCGCCGCCCAGGCGCAGACCCGGATCGCGGAGTCCTTCTCCGGGATCTCGGAGGAGATGGGCGACGTGGGCCTGGCGATCCAGCGGGCCGAGGACAAGACGGCCCAGATGCAGGCGCGGGCCGGTGCGATCGACGAGCTGCTCGCCTCCGGCGCGCTCGACGACAGCAGCGGGCTCGGCCGCAAGGACGACATCGAGGCGGAGCTGGACCGGGTGGCCGGCGGTTCCGACGTCGAGCTGGAGCTGGCCCGGATGAAGGCCGAGCTCACCGGCGGCTCGGCCGCGCCCACCCCGGCGATCGAGCAGGGCAAGCAGGACAAGCCCCCGACGATCAACTACAACAAGTAAGCAGCGCTTCCGAGAGCAGGGAGAGACACCGGCATGATCATGCGGGTCATGGGTGAGGGGCAGTACCAGGTGGACGACGACCACCTGAACCGGCTCAACCAGCTCGACGACGAGCTGCTCACCGCGCTGGAGGCCGGGGACGAACAGCAGTTCAGGGCCGCCCTCGGCACACTGCTGGGCGCGGTCAAGGAACTGGGCACCCCGTTGCCCGACGACTCCCTGGAGCCGTCGGACCTGATCCTGCCGGATGCCGAGGCGACGATCGACGAGGTCAGGGAGATGCTCCTCGGTCCTGGCGAGGGCATCATCCCCGGCTACGCCGAGTAGCACCGCAGTACCGCGCAGCTCCGCACCGCGCACACGTGGAAGGGCGGGCTCCCTCGGGGGCCCGCCCTTCCACGTGTGCGCGGTGTCCTCGCGCGTCCGCTGCCGCCTACGGCAGCGCGAGCATCCGGTCCAGCGCCGCCTTCGCGTACTTCTCGGTCTCGGCGTCCACCGTGATCACGTTCGGCACCCGGCCCTCGACCAGCGACTCCAGCGTCCAGACCAGGTGCGGGAGGTCGATCCGGTTCATGGTCGAGCAGAAGCAGACCGCCCGGTCCAGGAAGACGACCTCCTTGTCGGGGTGCGCCTTGGCGAGCCGGCGGACGAGGTTGAGCTCGGTGCCGATGGCCCACTTGGAGCCGGGCTCGGCGGCGTCCAGCGCCTTGATGATGTACTCGGTCGAGCCCACCATGTCCGCGGCCGAGACCACCTCGTGCTTGCACTCGGGGTGCACCAGCACGTTGACGCCGGGGATCCGGGCGCGGACGTCGTTGACCGAGTCGACCGAGAACCGGCCGTGCACCGAGCAGTGGCCGCGCCAGAGGATGATCTTGGCGTTCCGCAGCTGCTCGGTGGTCAGCCCGCCGTTCGGCTTGTGCGGGTTGTAGAGCACGCAGTCGTCCAGCGAGAGGCCCATGTCGCGGACGGCGGTGTTGCGGCCGAGGTGCTGGTCCGGCAGGAAGAGCACCTTCTCTCCCTGCTCGTACGCCCACTCCAGGGCCCGCTGGGCGTTGGAGGAGGTGCAGATGGTGCCGCCGTGCTTGCCGGTGAACGCCTTGATGTCGGCCGAGGAGTTCATGTACGAGACCGGGACGGTGACGTCGGCTATGCCCGCGTCGGTGAGCACGTCCCAGCACTCGGCGACCTGCTCGGCGGTGGCCATGTCGGCCATCGAACAGCCGGCCGCGAGGTCCGGCAGGATGACCTGCTGGGCGCTGCCGGTGAGGATGTCGGCCGACTCCGCCATGAAGTGCACGCCGCAGAAGACGATGAACTCGGCCTCCGGGCGGGCGGCGGCGTCCCGGGCCAGCTTGAACGAGTCGCCGGTCACGTCGGCGAACTCGATGACCTCGTCACGTTGGTAGTGGTGGCCCAGGATGAAGACCCGGTCGCCGAGGGCGGCCTTGGCGGCGCGGGCGCGCTCGACGAGGTCGGGGTCGGACGCTGCGGGCAGGTCGCCCGGGCACTCGACGCCGCGCTCGCTGTTCGGGTCGGCCTCGCGGCCGAGCAGCAGCAGAGCCAGCGGGGTCGGAGTGGGGTCGATCCCGTAGGTGTCGGTGGTGGTGGTCACGGGCGAGTGCCCTCCTGTGCGGCCGGCCGAGTCGAGCAGCCTTTTCGTCTATCTGACGCTATCTATCATAACCCGTTCGCGTCACTCTGACGATGTCCAACCTGTCGATGTGATCAGAACCGCTCACCAGGACGGACTCATCCCGAGCGTGTCGGGACGCGGGCCGGAGCAGTGTGCGTTAGCTGGACGCATGAAGGCAATCGCGATCAAGCAGTACGGCGGCCCCGAGGTCGTCGAGTACCTCGAACTCCCCGATCCGAAGGTCGGTCCCGACTCCGTGCTGGTGCGGGTCAGGGCCGCCGGGGTGAACCCGGTGGACTGGAAGATCCGGGACGGGCACCTGGACGGCGTCCTGGACGTCCACTTCCCGCTGATCATGGGCTGGGACGTGGCCGGCGTGGTCCAGGCGGTCGGCGGGGCCGTCACCGAGTTCGAGCCCGGCGACGAGGTGATCGGCTACGTCCGCAAGGACGCGGTCGAGCACGGCACCTACGCCGAACTGGTCTCCGCCCCGGTACGCACTCTCGCACGGAAGCCCGCCGCCCTGGACTGGGCGGCGGCGGGCGGGCTGCCGCTGGCCGGGCTGACCGCCTACCAGGGGCTGGTCAAGGCGCTGCGGGTGAAGGCGGGGGAGACCGTGCTGATCCACGCCGCCGCCGGCGGTGTCGGCACCCTCGCCGTCCAGATCGCCAAGGCGCTCGGCGCCCGGGTGATCGGCACCGCCAGTGAGCGCAACCACGCCTACCTGCGCGAACTCGGCGCCGAGCCGGTCACGTACGGCGAGGGGCTGGCCGACCGGGTCCGGGCGCTCGCGCCGGACGGGGTGGACGCGGCGTTCGACCTGGTCGGCGGCGGCGCCGTCGGCGTCTCCGCCGAGCTGGTCGCCGACCCGCGCCGGATCGCCTCGATCACGGACTACGGGGTGGTCGCGCTGGGCGGGCACTACCTGTTCGTCCGTCCGGACGCCGCCGACCTGACCGAGCTCGGCCGGCTCGCCGATGAGGGAAAGCTCACGGTGCCGGTCGCCTCGACCTTCCCGCTGGCCCAGGCCGCCAGTGCCCAGGCGCTCAACGCCGAGGGCCGGACCAGGGGGAAGATCGTCCTGCTGGTGGACTGACCGGGAATCTTCGCCAGAATGGGGGCGGTGTGTCGTTTCTGCGACGGCCGCCGCCCCCCACCTGTCAGTACCAGCAGTGGAGCCCCGCACCGATGAGCACGAGTAGAGCGCCAGTAGAGCCGGGCGGCGTCTTCGTGGACGAGACGGACCGCCTGCTCCTCGCCCACCTGAGCCGGGACGGCCGCGCCTCGTACGCCGAGATCGGGCTGCTCGCCAACCTCTCCGCGACGGCGGTCCGCCGCCGGATCGACCGGCTGCGGGCCCGGGGCGTGGTGCGGGGCTTCACCGTGGTGCTCGACCCGGGCGCGCTCGGCTGGCAGACCGAGGCGTTCGTCGAGGTCTACTGCCGCGAACGCACCGCCCCCGAGGAGATCCTCGCCAGCCTCCGCCAGTTCCCCGAGGTGGTCGCCGCCTGGACGGTCACCGGCGACCCCGACGCCCTCGTCCACCTGCGGGCCGCCGACACCCGCCACCTGGAAGCCGTCATCGAGCGCATCCGCAAGGAACCCGGCGTGCAGCGCAGCCGCAGTTCGGTCGTCCTCTCCCGCCTGATCGGCTGACCCGGCCCTGTCTGTGGTTGTCCTTGTGCGTATGGGTTTTCCCTGGGGGCGCGGGGAACTGCGCGAGTCCGGGAGCGACGGCGCCGCACCATCCGCTTCGCGCAGCCCCTCGCGCCCCTGTCTGTGGTTGTCCTTGTGCGCGTGGGTTTCCCCTGGGGGCGCGGGGAACTGCGCGAAACCGGGAGGGACGGCGCCGCACCATCCGCCCCGCGGGGCTTCCCGGGCCCCGGGAGAGCGCACCCGGGAGCGAGCTGCACAGCTGCCACGCAGGAAACCTGCGCGACAGCCGTCGAACGCGCTCGAAAGCTGCCCGACCGGCCGGGTTCCGACGCGCGCTCGGGTGGGTCCGCTGCCTACGCTGATCATGTCCGGCAGGTTCTCAGCAGCCCCCGGCCTCCCCCTGCCACCCCCACAGCGAGAGGCACCCTCGTGTCTGCAGCCCCCAACCGCATGCACCGACCCGACGCGGAGCTGGTCGACCTGGTGTTCGACTACATGCGCGAGCGGCTCCAGTACGACCCGGTGCCGCTCGACCACCCCGGCGACGGCGAGCACCTGCGCAGCCACCTGGCCGGGCTGCTGAACGAGCACGGCAACAACCCCGCCGACGTGCTGAAGCTCTACGACCACGAGCTCTCCCGCGCGGTGATCTCCGCCGACAGCCCGCGCTACCTGTCGTTCATACCCTGCGCCCCGACCAAGGCCGCGCTGCTCTTCGACATGGTGGTCTCCTGCGCCTCGCTCCAGGGCATCTCCTGGCTGGAGGCGGCCGGCGCGATCGCCGCCGAGAACCAGGTGCTGCGGCTGATCGCCGACCGCGCGGGCCTGCCCGAGTCGGCCGGCGGCACCTTCGTCTCCGGCGGTTCGGCCGGCAACCTCTCCGCCCTGGTCGTCGCCCGTGACACCGCCCGCCGCAGGCTGGGCGTCGGTCCGGAGGCCCGGCTGCGGGTGGCCGTCGCCGACCAGGTGCACTCGTCCGTCAAGAACACCTTCAACATCATCGGTGTCGAGGCGTTCAAGGTGCCGACCGTCGACCGCCGCTTCACCGGCGAGGCCCTGCGCGCCGCGCTGGCCGCCGACCCCAACCCCGAGACTGTGATCGCGGTGGTCGGCACGGCCGGCACCACCAACGAGGGCATCATCGACGACCTCCAGGGTCTGTCGGAGGTCACCCGCGAGCGCGGCATGTGGTTCCACGTGGACGGCGCGTACGGCGGCGCCGGGCTCTTCGCCCCCTCCGTCCGCGAGCGCTACAACGGCATCGAGCACGCCGACTCGTTCGTGGTGGACCCGCACAAGTGGCTGTTCGCGCCGTTCGACTGCGCCGCGCTGCTCTACCGCAACCCGCAGCTGGCCCGCGCCGTGCACACCCAGGACGCCTCGTACCTGGACGTCCTGCACACCGAGGGCGACGAGTGGAACCCCACCGACTACGCCTACCACCTCACCCGCCGCGCCCGCGGCCTCCCGCTCTGGTTCTCGCTCGCGGTGCACGGCACCCAGGCCTACACGGACGCGATCGAGGAGGGCCTCACCCTGGCCCGCGACACCGCGAAGCTGATCGAGGAGACCGAGCACCTGGAGCTGCTGATGGACCCGCAGCTCTCCGCGGTCTGCTTCCGCCGCACCGGCTGGACCAACGACGACTACTACCGCTGGTCCCAGCAGCTGCTCGCCGACCAGATCGGCTTCGTCACCCCGACCGGCTGGGACGGTGAGACCGTCGCCCGCTTCGCCTTCCTCCACCCGGGCACCACGATGGACATGGTCCGCGAGATCCTCGCCACCATGGCCTGAGGGTTCCCCGCGCCCCTGGGTTCACCTTCCTAGAGGAAAGCCCCGTTCGGGAGGTACGGCGCAGGCGGCCGCATCCCCCGGACGGCGAGGTAGCCCCGGGTGTCCAGGCTGAGGCCGACCTCCAGGCCGACGTCCACGGCCCACTCCTGCTCGGCGGTGAGGAACTCGACGAGAGCTTCCTCACCGTCGGGCACCCGGGCCAGCGCCTCCCGGAGCAGCCGGGTGGCGATCCGCTTGGAGGTGGCGGCGAGCAGCCGGACGGCGCCGCCGTCGCGGTAGCAGTAGCCGCTGCCGGCCAGGCTGTCGGCGATCAGCAGCTCGTCGTAGTGGGCGAGCATGAAGGCGTGGTCGGGGCCGTGGGCGGAGCCCCTGGTCCGCCGGTCCACCGAGTCCAGCAGGTGGGTGTGGACGGCGCTGCCGGGGTGCACCGGGATGTCGCCCGGGTCCAGCAGCCCGGAGCGGTCCACCGTGCCGGTCAGCCGCATGGCCGGGTGCAGCGTGAACCCGGCCTGCCGGTAGCGCCGGGCGGCCGCCGGCGAGGGGGAGGCGCAGAGCAGCCCGCGCAGGCAGCCCCGGCCGTGCTCCGCCGCCCGCTCCAGCAGCAGCCGGCCCGCGTCCTCGCCTCTGGCGCTCGGCAGTACGGCGAACAGCGCGAGGATCCAGACCCCCTCGCGCCGCATCGAGAGCGCCGCCCCGACGGCCGTACCGCCCTGTTCGGCGATCCAGCAGCCGCCCGGATCGGTCCGCACCAGGTGCCTGGTCCCGGCCAGCCGCTGCGCCCGGGCGGCGGGGGCGCCCGCGGGGGTGTCCGGGGCCATCCCCTCGGTGGCGTGGAACGCGCTCGCGGCGATGGCCCGGACGGCCTCGGCATCCGCTGCGGTGTCCTGGAGTTGGCGAATGAGCATGCCCTCCATCCTGGTCTCCCGGACCGGCCCGGCGGGGTGCTTTGGCCGATCGGGCGGTGACCGGTGCCTTCGGGTGTGCGAGCATGGGTGCGTGGGCGAGTGCGCGTGGAACGCCACCGCTCCTTTGCGAAAACACCAGAATCACCGTCCGGAAATGAATCCGGGCGGCCGCTGGTTGGCACTGGCGGCAGATCGTCGTCAAAGACCGGGAGTAAGCAGATGACCGTCCAGGACGAGAAGACCACCGTCGAGAGTGGTCTGCTCCTTACCGATGCCGCCGCGGCCAAGGTGAAGGGCCTGCTGGAGCAGGAAGGGCGCGACGACCTCGCGCTGCGTGTGGCGGTTCAGCCGGGTGGCTGCTCGGGCCTGCGCTACCAGCTCTTCTTCGACGAGCGTTCGCTCGACGGCGACGTGCTCAAGGACTTCAACGGCGTCAAGGTCGTCACCGACCGGATGAGCGCCCCCTACCTCGGCGGTGCGACGGTGGACTTCGTCGACACCATCGAGAAGCAGGGCTTCACGATCGACAACCCGAACGCGACCGGCTCCTGCGCCTGCGGCGACAGCTTCAGCTAGTCCCGGCCGGACGGCATGGTGACGGCGGGCCCCGGGTGATCCCGGGGCCCGCCGTCATATCCACAGCCGGTCCTCGGCCGGTCCGCCGCTGGTCCGACTCCTGCGGACGGGGTCCGACTCCTGCGGCCGGACCGGCCGGATCCGCTTACTGCGGGCCGCCGACCGGACCCGGGTCGTTCGGGACCTCCTGGCCGGTCGCCAGGTCGACCACCTTGCGGCCCGCCAGCGGGTGGCCGAGCTGGGCGCTCACCGCGTTCTTCTTGACCAGCGCGGGGCACTCCCGGCCCCGCGGCGCCGGCTGGGCGATCACCACCCGGACGTCCACCTCGCCGGCCTTCGACTCGTCCGTCTTCAGGCCGTACGTGTCGCAGGTGCCGCCGTAGAAGTAGACGGTGAGCATGTCGCCCTGGGTCTGGTAGCCGATGGCCGGGAGCTTGACGGGCGCGGGCTCGCCGCTGGCGATGCCCGGGTTGGTCGGCGAGGAGCTCGGCGCGGGGCCGACGGACGCGCCGCCGCCGACGGACGGGGAGGAGCCCGCACCCGTCGAGGGGCTCGCCGAAGGGCTCGTCGAAGCCCCGGCCGACGGACTGGCGGAGGCCGGCGCAGTGCTCATCGAGGCGCTCGCGCCCGTCGAGCCGCCACCGGAGCCGCACGCGCTGACCGCCCCGGCGGCGAGCAGCAGCCCCGCCACCGCCGCCATCCGCCGCCTGCGCGTGGTCCTGGCCCCTGGGGCCTGTCCGGCCACTGCGGTCTTCTGGTTCATGGTGTGACATCCTCCCGGGGGTGCAGCCGCCGCCTCCGCAGCGGTGCTGTGCGGGTTCGACGTGGCCCAGAGGATTCCGGTTCCCCCACCTCCCCCCGACCGGTGGTCAGCCGCCGTACTCGGGCATCCCGGCGACCAGCCGCTGGGTACGGGACGGCACCGACACCCCGACGGGGGTGGCCGCGGCCGGCTCCGGGCGTGCGGTGGCGGAGGGCCAGAACCGGCCCATCCGGCGGGACGAGCTGACCAGCGAGTCAAGGGTGTAGCTGTCGGCGTCACCCCTGACGGAGCCGGATGTCTGCCGACTACCGGAGGGCCGCAGGGCGGGGTGGCTGGACATCATCGGTCATCGCTCCGATCACGCGGCCGAGGCGTTGCCGCCACGGGCCTGGCCGGGAGGCCGGACACCGGCCCCTCGTCTGCGACCCTAGGCCGCCGCGCTGCGCCGGACCAGAGCTACCGCGGGGTAGTACCCGTTCGGGGACCTGCCGCCGGCCGAGGCGGGCTATGGGCATCCGGGTCCGGCCCGGTACCGTGTGGGGGTTCAGTCCACCGCTCTCGCCCTAGGGCCACCTGAGGAGACACCCGTGCGTATCGCCGTCGCCGGCTCGATCGCCACCGACCACCTGACGACTTTCCCCGGGCGCTTCGCCGACCAGCTGGTTGCCGAGCAGCTCCACACGGTCTCGCTCTCCTTCCTGGTCGACACCCTGGACATCCGCCGTGGCGGGGTCGCCCCGAACATCGCGTTCGGCATGGGCGTGCTCGGCCTGCGCCCGATCCTGGTCGGCGCGGCCGGGGCGGACTTCGAGGAGTACCGCAGCTGGCTCGGGCGCAACAACGTGGACACCGACTCGGTGCACATCTCCGAGACCCGGCACACCGCCCGCTTCATGTGCACCACCGACCTGGACCACAACCAGATCGCCTCCTTCTACACCGGTGCGATGGCCGAGGCCCGCAACATCGAGCTGAAGCCGGTCGCCGACCGCGTCGGCGGCCTGGACCTCGTCCTGATCGGCGCCGACGACCCGCAGGCGATGGTCCGGCACACCCAGGAGTGCCGCACCCGCGGCTACGCCTTCGCCGCCGACCCCTCGCAGCAGCTGGCCCGCCTGGAGGGCGACGACATCCGCGAGATCGTGGACGGCGCCGCGTACCTGTTCACCAACGAGTACGAGGCCGCGCTGATCGAGTCGAAGACCGGCTGGAGCGCGGAGGACATCCTCGGCCGGGTCGGCACCCGGATCACCACCCTCGGCTCCAAGGGCGTCCGGATCGAGCGCGCGGGCGAGCCCGCGATCACCGTCGGCTGCCCGGCCGAAGAGCGCAAGGCCGACCCGACCGGCGTCGGCGACGGCTTCCGGGCCGGCTTCCTGGCGGGCCTGTCCTGGGACCTCGGCCTGGAGCGCTCCGCCCAGCTCGGCTGCATGGTCGCCACCCTGGTGATCGAGACCGTCGGCACCCAGGAGTACGAGCTGCGCCACGCGGCCTTCCTGGACCGTTTCGCGGTGGCCTACGGCGACGAGGCGGCGGCCGAGGTCCGCGCCAAGCTCACCAAGTAACCGCTTACGGCAACCACAGCAGGGGCGCGGGGAACTGCGCGCGCAACCGTGCACCTTCGTCGTGCCCTGGTCGCGCAGTTCCCCGTGCCCCTGGGGGTAACCGGTTGCGTACGTGAACCCTCAGGAAACCCGCTTCACCAGGTATGCCGACCCCCGGTCGCGGCCGTAGTCGGTGGCCGGGGCTTCGCCGAGGTACTCCTGCGCACGCATGCCGCACCAGGCCGGGATGTCGAACCGTGCCGCCTCGTCGTCGGCCAGCACGGCGACCGTGCCCCCGGGGGCGACCTCGCCGATCCGCTTGGCGAGTTCGATGACCGGCAGCGGGCAGAGCTTGCCCAGCGCGTCGATGACCAGCGTCTGCCGCACGGCCGCGACCGGCAGGTCGAGTCCGAGCGGAGCGCGTACGCCGGCCACCAGGCCCGGCAGCACGTCGAGGAAGCGCGCCACGTCCGCCTCGGCGGTGCCGTGGGGGAGTGACACCCGGACGTTGCCCTCGGTCAGCACGCCCATCGCGGCCAGCACGTGGCTGGGCGTCAGGGTGCTGGAGGTGCAGGAGGAGCCGGAGGAGACCGCGAAGCCCGCGCGGTCCAGCTCGGTGAGCAGTACCTCGCCGTCCACGTACAGGCAGGAGAAGGTGACCAGGTGCGGCAGCCGGCGGGCCGGGTCGCCGACCACCTCCACCTCGGGGACGAGCCGGGGCACTTCGGTCCGGATCCGCTCGACCAGGGCGTGCAGCCGGGCGTTCTCCTGCTCGGCCTCGGCGCGGACGGCCCGCAGCGAGGCCGCCGCCGCGACGATCGCGGGCACGTTGACGTAGCCGGGGACCCGGCCGCGCTCGCGTTCGTCTGCGGGCAGCGGCGAGGCGTAGCGGACGCCCTTGCGGACGGCGAGCACGCCGACCCCGGCCGGGCCGCCCCACTTGTGGGCGGAGGCCGTGAGCAGTGACCAGCCGCCCGGGACGGGCAGCCGTCCGGCGCTCTGCGCGGCGTCCACCAGCAGCGGGACCCCGGCCTCCCGGCAGCGCTCGGCCACCTCGGCGACCGGCTGGAGGGTGCCGACCTCGTGATTGGCCGTCTGGAGCACGGCCAGTGCCGTCCGCTCGTCCGGGTCGTACCCGGCGGGATCGACCCGGCCCAGCCGGTCCACCGGGACGACGGCCACCTCGCCGCCCTCGGCGAGGTGCTGCTCGGCGGTGTGCAGCACGCTGGAGTGCTCGACGGCGGAGTGCAGCAGGCGGCCGCCCCGGCGCCGGTTGCCCTTGAGCGCGCCGAGCATGCCCAGCTGCACGGCCTGGGTGCCGCTGGAGGTGAAGGAGATCTCGTCCGCCCGTGCCCCCAGGACCTCGGCCACCGTCTCGCGGGCCGCGTCGAGCAGC
This sequence comes from Kitasatospora kazusensis, assembly GCF_039529945.1. NCBI lineage: Bacteria > Bacillati > Actinomycetota > Actinomycetes > Kitasatosporales > Streptomycetaceae > Kitasatospora > Kitasatospora kazusensis. The sequence goes on from NZ_BAAANT010000063.1 coordinate 22,485, forward strand.
ATCCGGGCCTGCCGCCCGGAGCGGTAGAGCCGCGCCGGGTCGGCCCAGCCCTCGTCCAGTGCGGCGGTCAGCGCCTGCCTGGCGACGGGATGCAGCGGAGCGGTCGAGGCCACGTCGAAGTAGGACACGGACCACACCGTAACCCCGGCTCATCCGCCGTCAGGCGAACACCCCGATTTGTCCGGTTCGCAGGCGCCCGACGCTCCGTCACCCGGGTGACGGAGCGGTGTCCCCCGATCGGGTGTGCGAGCCTCGATTGCCTACGATGACCTGGGAGTCAACCCCTCCGGGGGCTGATCGGGTACGCGGGCGGCGCGTTACCGGGACCTGCCCGTCAGGAGCGCATAAGCCTGGAGTAGGGTTTGGCCCGCATAAGCATTCAAACCGTGCCCGTGGCCGGGTCGCCGGGGAGGCGCACAGCACTCCCGGCGGCGACGCGATCGCGGGCGAGACTTCGGGAAGGCGCTACGTGAGTCCCAACGGCTCCGACCGCTCGCCGCGGCGCACGATGCGGCGGAAGCTGCCTCAGGCGCTGGCACTGGGCCTCGTCATCGCGACCGCTACCGGCTGCTCGGCCAACGACCTCCCCAGGCTTGGCCTCCCCACCCCCGTCACCAAGGAAGGACCCATGGTCCTTCAGATGTGGCAGGGCTCCTGGATCGCGGCACTGGTGGTCGGCGCACTGATGTGGGGTCTGATCATCTGGAGTGTGATCTTCCACCGGCGCAGCCGCACCAAGGTGGAGATTCCCGCTCAGACCCGGTACAACGTGCCCATTGAGGCGCTGTACACAGCGGTCCCCCTCGTCATCGTCTCGGTGCTCTTCTACTTCGTCGCCCGCGACGAGTCGCGTCTGACCTCGGTCTCGGCGAAGCCGCAGCACTTCGTCAACGTGGTGGGCTTCCAGTGGAGCTGGGCGTTCAACTACGAGAACACCGAGACCCCGGACCCGGCGAACACCGACGCCGCCTACGACGTGGGCACGCCGGCCCAGCCGCCGACGCTCTACCTGCCCATCAACGAGTCGGTCCAGTTCCGTCTGACGTCGCGTGACGTCATCCACGACTTCTGGCCCGTCAACTTCCTGATGAAGATGGACGTCGTCCCGGGCCTGGTGAACAAGTTCGAGGTCACCCCGACCGCGCTGGGCACCTTCCGCGGGAAGTGCGCCGAGCTCTGCGGCGTGGACCACTCCCGGATGCTGTTCAACGTCAAGGTCGTCACGCACGACGAGTACGAGCAGCACCTCAAGGAGCTGCGGGCCAAGGGCCAGACCGGCGCGGTGCCCTCGGGCATCACGACCATGGGAAGTGAGAAGTGACTATCCTCAACGAGCCCGCCGCTGCCGGCGGGGCATCCGGGGCCAAGGTCACGGACGGCGGGGGCCAGTACTCCCGCAAGCCGGGTTCCACCATCATCAAGTGGCTGACCACCACCGACCACAAGACGATCGGCACGATGTACCTCGGTACCTCGTTCGCCTTCTTCCTGATCGGTGGCATCCTCGCCCTGGTCATGCGCGCCGAGCTTGCCCGTCCGGGGACGCAGATCCTCTCGAACGAGCAGTTCAACCAGGCGTTCACGATGCACGGCACGATCATGCTGCTGATGTTCGCGACGCCGCTCTTCGCGGGTTTCGCGAACTGGATCATGCCGCTGCAGATCGGCGCCCCCGACGTCGCGTTCCCGCGCCTGAACATGTTCGCCTTCTGGCTGTACCTGTTCGGCTCGACGATCGCGGTCGGCGGCTTCCTCACCCCGCAGGGTGCGGCCGACTTCGGCTGGTTCGCCTACTCCCCGCTGTCGGACGCCGTCCGCTCGCCGGGTGTCGGCGCCGACATGTGGATCATGGGTCTGGCCTTCTCGGGCTTCGGCACCATCCTCGGCGCGGTCAACTTCATCACCACCATCATCTGCATGCGCGCGCCCGGCATGACGATGTTCCGGATGTCCATCTTCGTGTGGAACGTCCTGCTGACCGCCGTCCTCGTCCTGCTGGCCTTCCCGGTCCTGGCCGCCGCGCTCTTCGCGCTGGAGGCGGATCGGAAATTCGGGGCACACGTCTTCGATCCGGCCAACGGCGGGTCACTGCTCTGGCAGCACCTCTTCTGGTTCTTCGGCCACCCCGAGGTGTACATCATCGCGCTGCCGTTCTTCGGCATCATCTCGGAGATCATCCCGGTCTTCAGCCGCAAGCCGATGTTCGGCTACTCCGGCCTGATCGCGGCCACCATCGCGATCGCCGGTCTGTCCGTGACGGTGTGGGCGCACCACATGTACGTCACCGGCCAGGTGCTGCTGCCGTTCTTCTCCTTCATGACCTTCCTGATCGCGGTACCGACCGGTGTGAAGTTCTTCAACTGGGTCGGCACCATGTGGAAGGGCTCGCTGAGCTTCGAGTCCCCGATGCTCTGGACGGTCGGCTTCCTGGTGACCTTCCTCTTCGGTGGTCTGACGGGTGTGCTGCTGGCCTCCCCGCCGATCGACTTCGGCGTCTCGGACTCGTACTTCGTCGTCGCCCACTTCCACTACGTGGTCTTCGGCACCGTCGTCTTCGCGATGTTCGCCGGCTTCCACTTCTGGTGGCCGAAGATGACCGGCAAGATGCTCGACGACCGCCTGGGCAAGGTCACCTTCTGGACGCTGTTCGTCGGCTTCCACACCACCTTCCTGGTGCAGCACTGGCTCGGCGCGGAGGGCATGCCCCGCCGCTACGCCGACTACCTGGCCTCGGACGGCTTCACCACGCTGAACACCGTCTCGACCATCGGCTCGTTCCTGCTCGGCCTGTCGATCCTGCCGTTCCTCTACAACGTCTGGAAGACCGCCAAGTACGGCGAGAAGGTCGAGGTCGACGACCCGTGGGGTTACGGCCGTTCGCTGGAGTGGGCGACCTCCTGCCCGCCGCCGCGGCACAACTTCACCACCCTGCCCCGGATCCGCTCGGAATCCCCGGCGTTCGACCTGCACCACCCCGAGATCGCGGCGCTGGACTACCTGGAGAACCACGGTGAGCCGGCCAAGCACTTCGCCGGGGTGACCCCCGCTTCGTACGACAACCCGAAGCTCGACAAGGCCACGAAGAAGGAGGGCGACGCCTGATGAAGGAACAGGGCAAGATCTTCCTGGGCTTCGCGGTCTTCATCCTCGCCATCGCCATCACCTACGGCCTCTGGGCCAAGGAGGCGGCCGGCACCACCGCGCTGTTCATGGCCTTCGGGCTGTGCGCCTTCATCGGGTACTACCTCGCCTTCACCGCCCGCCGGGTGGACAGCGGCGCGGGTGACAACCCCGAGGCCGAGGTGGCGGACGACGCCGGCGAGGTGGGCTTCTTCGCCCCCCACAGCTGGCAGCCGCTCTCGCTGGCCATCGGTGGTGCGCTCGCGTTCATGGGCGTCATCTTCGGCTGGTGGCTGCTCTACTGGTCGATCCCGGTGATCGTGATCGGTCTGTACGGCTGGGTCTTCGAGTTCTACCGCGGTGAGGACCAGAACCAGTAGGTTCCCGCTCTCACGGCCGCGCCGGGCCGGGCATCCCTTCGGGGGTGCCCGGCCCGGCGTTTTTCGCTCCGCCGGAGCGTCCCGTCGCCCTCTCACCCGTTCGGTGCCACCGGGATGCCGCGGGCCGCAGCCCGTTCCTACGATCTGATAGATCATCGGACCCTTGGAGGCAGCGGTGCGTGCGAACCCCCGAGCTGCGAGCCGTCGACCCGCCCGCCGGTGGGCCGCCGCTTCCGCACTGCTGCTCGCCCCGCTGGCGGGGTGCTCCTCCGGCGGCGCCCCCGGCAGCGCGGCGCCGGCCGCGCCCACCGCGGTGGACATCGGCCCGCTGGTGCACACCTCGGGCACCGCCGACGTCGACCCGGGCCGGCCGTTCACCGTCACCGCCGAGCCGGGCAGCCGGCTCACCGACGTCACGGTCAGCGCCCCGGACGGCCGGCAGGTGGCCGGACAGCTCGCCGGCGACCAGCACAGCTGGCAGTCGACCGGCCGGCTGAGCGCGGGCGCCAAGTACACCGTCCTGATCGCCGCCGACAACGGCAAGGGCGGCCGGGGCGAGACCACGACCTCCTTCAGCACCGTCGTCCCGCAGAACCAGCTGACCGCCGAACTCGGACCGGACTCCTCCGGCACCGGCGTCTACGGAGTGGGCCAGCCGCTCACCGTGAAGCTCTCCGAGCCGGTCAAGGACCCCGCGGCCCGCCAGGAGGTCGAGCGGAGCCTGACGGTGACCTCCGAGCCCGCCGTGACCGGCGCCTGGTACTGGGTCGACGACCAGAACCTGCACTTCCGCCCGCAGGAGTACTGGCCCGCCAACGCCCGGATCAAGCTCTCCTTCGACCGCACCGGCGCCCGGATCTCCGACGGCCTGTACGCCGGGCAGAGCAGCTCGAAGTCCTTCCGGACGGGTGACCGGGTCGAGGCGACGGTGGACGCGGCCGCCCACGAGCTGACCTACCGCCGCAACGGCGAGGTGGTGAACACCATCCCGGTGACCACCGGCAAGCCCGGCTTCTCCACCCGCAACGGCATCAAGGTGGTGCTCGGGCAGGAGGCGGTCGTCCGGATGAACGGCGAGACCATCGGCATCGCGGCGGGCAGCCGGGACTCCTACGACCTCCAGGTCCACTGGGCCACCCGGGTCACCTGGAGCGGTGAGTACGTCCACGCGGCGCCCTGGTCGGTCGGCTCCCAGGGCGTCGCGAACGTCAGCCACGGCTGTACGGGCATGAGCACCGACAACGCGAAGTGGTTCTTCGACCAGACCCGGATCGGCGACATCGTCCAGGTGGTCAACAGCATCGGCTCGGAGATGGAGCCGTTCGGCAACGGCTTCGGCGACTGGAACATCTCCTGGGACGACTGGGTCAAGCACAGCGCCCTCGGCAAGCCGGTCACCACCGCGGGCCCCCTCGACCCCACCACCACCGACCCGGGCGGCCCCCTCCCACAACTCTGAGGCCCCGTGAGCTGAACGCACACGGGCGACCAGAGACAGGGGCGCGGGGAACTGCTTGGGTTCTAGGAGTCGTTGCAACACCCCAGTTCAAAGGGGTGCGATGGACTTCGAGATCCGGGTGGACCGGAAGCCGC
>NZ_BAAANT010000064.1:0-26963 GCF_039529945.1 Kitasatospora kazusensis
ATGGCGCGGTCGATCTCGTCCAGCTGATCAACGGTGGCCACACCCGTCTCCGCGGCGCCCCTCACCAGCAAGATCACGATCTACGGCTGGAGTACTAAGAGAGCACGCGGTGGCGGAAGTTCCGCAGCCCAAGGCCCAGGAAGAGCACGCAGAAGGCGGTCAGGACGGGATAGATGACGTACAGCGGCATGTGCGAGGTGTCGGTGAACGCGGCCCGCATGCCTTCGGTGATGTAGATCAGCGGGTTGGCCAGCACCAGGACCTGGAGCCAGTGGAAGCCGCCGACGTGCACCAGGGAGAGCCTGGTCCACTGGTAGTAGGTGCCTCCCAGGAAGACCAGCGGCAGGACCACGAAGCCGAACATCACGCCGGTGTTGCGCGGCTCGAAGCTGGTGCCGAGCAGCAGGCCGAGCGAGGTCATGGCGAGGCAGGCCAGCGGGACGAGGGTCAGCACGACCCACCAGTGCACGCTGAGGTGCGCGTGCACGCCCGGCGCGTGGACGACGGCGGCGATCGGCAGCACGATGACGACGAATATCAGCCCCTGGGTGGCCCCCGAGAACACCCGCGCGACGGCGACCAGCCAGATCGGGCACGGCGCCTGGACCCGGTCCTCGATCTCGCGGGTGTAGCCGAACTCCTGGGAGAGCTGGATGGCGACCGACTAGATGCCCTGGAACATGATCGAGATCGCCACCACCCCGGGCACCAGCACGGTGGCGAAGGCCGACTCCCCGGCCCGGCCGCCCCCGCCGCCCACGCCCTGGCCGATGGTCGGGAAGACGTACAGGAAGATGAACACCAGGAGGAACGGCTGCATGATCGTCCGCAGGACGAACTCCCCAAAGTGCCTGCGCAGCACCAGCAGGTCCCGCCGGACCAACGCACCCAGTGCCGACCGGGCCGACTCGAAGGCGGTCCGCGGCGGCCGGGGCACGATGGCGTCCGCGGTGGTCGTGGTGGCCATCAGTCCCTCAGCTCCTTCCCCGTGAGGCTGATGAAGACCGTCTCCAGTGTCGTCCCGCTGACCGACAGGTCGACCACGTTGAAGCCGTCCGACTCGGCGGCCGACACCACCCGGGGCAGCAACCGCTCGGTCGCGGTGACCTGGAGTTCGACGCCGCCCTCGATCTGCCGGGTGCGCAGCACCCCGTCCACGCCGTGCGAGAGCCGCTCGGCCAGCGCCGCGCGGTCGCCCCGGCCCTGGACGGTCACCACGGTGTCGGCGTGCACGGTCTGTTTGAGGCCGGCCGGAGTGTCCAGGGCGAGCAGCCGGCCGTGGTCGATGATCGCCACCCGGTCGCAGATCTGGTCGGCCTCCTCCATGTTGTGGGTGGTCAGCAGGATGGTCTGACCGTCCGCGATCAGCTGCGCCAGGATCTCCCAGAGCGCGAGCCGGCTCTGCGGGTCCAGGCCCGAGGTGGGCTCGTCGAGGAAGGGCACCGCCGGGCGGTGCCCGATCGCGCGGGCGACCATCAGGCGCTGCGCCATGCCGCCGGAGAGCGCGAAGGCCGAGGAGTCGGCCCACTTCGCGAGGCGGAAGCGCTCCAGCAACTCGTCCGCCACCTGCCGGGCCCGGCGGCTCGGCATCCCGAAGAGCAGCCTGTGGAAGTAGAGGTTCTCCCGCACGGTGAGCGAGCGGTCCAGGGTGTTCTGCTGCGAGACCACCGCGATGACCTGCTTGACGAGCGCCGGGTGGGCCACCACGTCCACCTCGCCGATCCGGGCGGAGCCGCTGGTGGGCACTACCCGCGTGGTGAGCATGCCGACGGTGGTGGTCTTTCCCGCGCCATTGGGGCCGAGCAGACCGAAGAGCTCGCCGCGCCGGACGCTGAGATCGAGCCCGTCGACGGCCGCGTAGTCCGCCTTCGGGTAGGCCTTCGTCAGGCCCTCGGCCCGGATCACCACCGGAGGGTCGGGTGCCGCTGGTGCCGTCATGGGCCACCTCCCGTTCCTTCCATTCGAGCATTCCCGGCGACCGGGCGGAAATTGGCGTGACACCATCTCAGGCTCCACGGCGTGCTGACTGCGGGAACCCGAAACGCGGGGCCCGAAACGCAGGGCCCGGAGCATGGGCACGGACACATGGGGGACGGCAGATGGACGAGGCACCCGGCTTCGAGGAGTTCGCCGCCAACGGGGCGCGGCGGCTCTTCCACGTCGCGTACCTGATGTGCGGCGACTGGCACCGGGCGCAGGACCTCGTCCAGACCACGCTCGCCAAGATGTACGCGGTCTGGGGCCGGCTGCGCCAGGGCGAGGACGATCCCGGGCTCGACGCGTACGCCCGCAAGGTGCTGCTGCGGACCTACCTCTCGCAGCGCAGGCTGCGCCGCTCCGGCGAGATAGCCGTCGCCGACCTCACCGACCTCGCGTCCGGGCTCGGCCACAGCTGGGGCGGTTCGGCGGACCTGCGGCTGACACTGCTCGCCGCGCTGCGCCAACTGCCTTCCCGGAACCGGGCGGTGGTGGTGCTGCGGTACCTGGAGGACCACAGTGTCGAAGCGGTCGCGGAGATCCTGGGGTGCAGTACCGGCGCGGTGAAGAACCTGAGCAGCCGCTCGCTCGCCAAGCTCCGGGAGATCCTCGGCGACGACCGCGAACTGCTCTTCCGCGAGTGACCCCGCCCCTCCCCGCCCGTCCGCTGGTGAACGACACCCCGAGGAATCCCGGCCATGGAGTTTGAAGACCGACTCGGCACGATGCTCGGCGAGAGCCTGAGCGGCCTGCCGGTACCGGTGGCGGTGATGGTCGCCGAGGCCGGCCGGCGCGGCCGCCGGCTGCGGCTGCGCCGCCGGATCGCCCAGCTGGCGGCGACGGTGGCCGTCGTCGCCGGGCTGGTCTGCGGCAGCGCACTCCTCGACGTCCGGACCCGCCCCGCCGCCGCGGCCGTGCAGCGGCCCGTCGACCTGGCCGACCGCGACCTGCTCGGCACCCTGGCCACACTGCTCCCGGCCGGGGCCTCGCTGCGCCAGTACGAGGACGCCGGGCAACAGGACACCGGCCCGCAGACCCCCGGGCAGCACGCGCCGGCCGGGACCGGGCTCACCCTGGCGTACGACGGCGGGCACGGCCCGCTCACGCTCGCGGTGACGCTGTACGGCCCGCTCGCGCGGGACGTCCGGCCGGGCTGCGACAGCTCCACGCTGCCCGTCGCCGACCGGACGGAGTGCACGGTCGTCACCGTCGGCCCGGGCCGGTCGGAGGTCACCCAGGTGTTCGGCGGCGGCGCCTGGTACGGGTACGACATCTGGGCGACCGGGGCGGATGGTGTGAAGGTTCATCTCACGGTGCGCCAGGACAGTCCGGCCGCCGACGGGTCGCTGACACTGGCTCAGTGGCAGCAGATCGCCCGCAGCCCGCGCTGGGCGATCGGCGCCGGACCAGCCGACAGACCCCAACCGGGTACCGGGAGCTGACGCCGGGTGGTTGCAGCCGTACGATCTCCCGGTCAGCAGGCGCGCCGTCCGCCCGTCACCCGGACGGTCCGGTAGTCGGCGCCGCGTAAACGGGGGAACACCACCATGCCCATCCAGCCGCTGGAGCCCATCGACCCCGAGGCCGTCGGCCCGTACCGGCTGCTCGCCAGACTCGGGGCCGGCGGCATGGGGCGCGTCTACCTCGCGCGGTCGGCCGGCGGCCGCACCGTGGCGGTCAAGGTGGTGCGGGCCGAACTCGCCGAGGACCCGGAGTTCCGCGAGCGGTTCCGCCGCGAGGTCTCCGCCGCGCAGGCCGTCAGCGGGGCGTACACCGCGCCGGTGGTCGACGCGGACCGGGACGGGCCCTCGCCCTGGCTCGCCACCGCGTACGTGCTGGGCCCCTCGCTCACCGAGGCGGTCGCCGAGCACGGGCCGCTGCCCGCCGACACCGTGCGGGCCCTGGGCGCGGGCCTCGCCGAGGCGCTCGGGGCGATCCACGCCGCCGGGCTGGTGCACCGCGACCTCAAGCCCTCCAACGTCCTGCTGGCCACCGACGGGCCCCGGGTGATCGACTTCGGGATCGCCCGGGCGATGGACGGTTCCAAGCTGACCAGCACCGGCATCGTGGTCGGCTCGCCCGGGTTCATGTGCCCCGAGCAGGCGGAGGGTTCGCCGATGGGCGCGCCCGGCGACGTCTTCTCGCTCGGCTCGGTGCTGGCGTACGCCGCCACCGGGCAGGGCCCGTTCAGCCACGACACCCAGTCCGCCGCCGCGCTGCTGTACCGGGTCATCCACCACGACCCGAACCTGACCGGGCTGCCGGACGAACTGCGGCCCGCCATCACCGCCTGCCTGGCCAAGAACCCCGCCGACCGGCCCACCCCCGCCGAGCTGTCGGCCCTGCTCGGGTCGAAGGAGACGCTGGCCCGCGCCGCCTGGCTGCCCGCGCCGGTCTCCTCGGACATCGCCGCGCACGCCGCCGAGGTGATGGACATGGAGACCCCGGCCCGGGGCAACGCGGCCGTCCCGACGCCGACCCAGGTCGGCCTGGCCGCGCCGGCCGAGGGCACCATGCGGCTGGGCGGCGGGGCCGCCGCCCAGCCCGCGCCCGGCTTCGGTCCCGCCCCCGTCTTCGCCCCCGTGCCGGCCGCCGACGGCCCGGCCCCGGTCGCCGCCGAGCCCGCCGCCGAGCCCGGCAAGCCCTCCCGGCGCCTGCTGCTGGCCGGCGGCGGCGCCGCGCTGGTCGCCGCGCTCGGCGGGGCCGCCGCCTGGGCACTGTCCGGCAGTGGCAAGCCCTCCCCCGGGCCGCACCCGACCGCGTCGCCCAAAATCTCGGGCTCGGCCTCGCCCGTCCCCGTGGTGAGCCGGGCACCGGGTGTGCCGCCGGCCGCGCTGTGGACGTACAAGCTCGCCAACGACAACCCCATCCAGGCGGCCCCGCTCTGCGCCAACGGTGTGGCGTACATCGGAGGGGACGGCCTGTACGCCCTCGACGTGTCCAACGGGAAGGAGCGGTTCACCCAGCCGGAGGCCTCCGCGACCAACCTGGCGATCGCCGGCGGCACCGTCTCCTACGGCTCGGTCATCGACATCACCACGATCGACGCCGCGACCGGCGCGATCCTGTGGAAGTACAGCGCGAAGAACACCGCCGACGGCAAGTACTCGCTCAGCTCGGGCGCCGTGCTGGCCGCCGACGACAAGGCCGTCTACGCGATGTGCGGCTTCGGCGAGCTGGACGCCAACGGGCTGCCGAAGATGGACGTCAAGGACATCCCGGGCATCTTCGCGCTCTCCCGCAAGGACGGCTCGGTGCTCTGGAGCAAGCAGCGCCAGGCCAGCGCCGACTATGCCGTGAACTCGGTACTGGCGAAGAACACCCTCCTCTACACCGACTCGCAGAAGAATCTGGTCGCCCGCAGCGTCACGGACGGCTCGCAGCTCTGGTTCGCCGAGACCGACTCCCGGGGCTCCTACTACCAGCCCGCGACCGACGGCGACCGGGTCTTCTGCTCGGCCGCCGGGAGCGGCATCCAGGCCGTGAACGTCGACGGCGGCAAGCAGGCCTGGGTGAAGACCTCCACGGACGGCCACCTCTGGTACAGCCCGCCGGCCGTCGGCGACGGGGTGGTCTACTCGGTGCTGGGCGGCCAGAGCGTCCACATGACCGGCCTCGACTACACGCCCGCCACCGCCCCGGTGCTGTACGCCTACAAGGCCAGCGACGGGACGGAGCTCTGGAAGCTCCCGCTGACCAACGAGTGCTCGATGGCGGTCTCCCCGATCGTGGTGAAGGAGACCGTCTTCGTGGCCACCCCCAACAACGGGATCTACGCCGTCGACACCAAGGCCCACAAGATCCGCTGGACCTTCCAGAACGGTCTCCTGGACGCCCTCGACTGGAAGTTCGGCACCGACGGCGAACGCCTGATCGCCTCCCAGGGCGACCGGATCTACGCCCTGCCGCCGGTCTGACCCGCTCACCGGCCCCGCAGACGAACGGTCTGCGGGGCCGGCCGGCCCTGGAACTGTGACGCCGCCCACGGCCCGGACGGCACCCCGAGGCCGCGTCGGGGCGGTCCGCGGGTGAGGGTCCTCACAGGCCCCACGGGACTACGGAGCCGGGTAGTTGATCGTCCGCGCGGCGGCGGACGGCCGCCGGGAGGTCCAGACGGGCCGGAAACCACCGGCTGCCGGGTTTGGCGGTGTAGCAGACGATCTGCGCAGCTCAGAGGGGTGCACCCGGGCGCCGGAGCAGCCGGAAACCGGGTGGTTTGCGGGGTTGTGTCGGGGGTAACGGCGGGGACTTCGGCGGCGTGATCGTCCCGGCCGACTACGACGCGGCGTCGTATCAAGGGGGTCTTGGCAGCGGCAATCGGGCCCGCTAACAATTGCGGAGTCGCCAGAGACCGCAGCACTTCTCCCGCTGCGGCACTCGTCCGCCAGGCCCCGCTCCCAGCGGGTGCCGCGCCCCGTCCCGACCGCACCGGCCCCTGCCAGGCGTGCGGCTCTCCGTCGGACAGGAGCGCAGCTCACAGATTGAGGAACCGCTTCTCCATGCGCATTTTCTCCACCCGCCTGCGTACCTCGGCCGCCCTGCTCGCCTCCGTCGCCGGTATCGCCACCCTCGGTAGCGTCGTGGCCCCCGCCGTCGCCAACGCGGCCACCCCGGCCTCCTCCGCGCGGGCCCTGGCCGCCCAGATCGTCCCGGCCAACCAGCTCGCCTCGTTCGAGCAGATCGTCTCCCACGAGAGCAGCTGGAACACCTCCGCCACCAACGCCTCCTCCGGCGCCTACGGCCTGGTCCAGGCCCTGCCGGGCTCGAAGATGGCCTCGGCCGGCGCGGACTGGAAGACGAACCCCGCCACCCAGATCAAGTGGGGCCTGAAGTACATGGACGAGCGCTACGGCAGCCCGAACGCCGCCTGGGCGTTCTGGCAGACCCACCACTGGTACTAAGAACCAGGCCGTCCCGGCCTGCGCAGAACACTTCGCCCGGTGCCCGGTGCCCACGCCCACGATTCGGCGCGGGCCACCGGGCACCGGGCTGTCGCAGTTGCCGCAGTTGCCGGCCGGCCCTGCGAACGGCCTGGCCGGCGCGAAGCCTCGCCCGGGGATGACCGAAGATCATCGCCTCGGGCCCCGGAACTCCCCGGTACGCCCGCTCGGCTCCGCCCGCATGCGGGCGGCTCACCGGGATGGTCGACTCCAGTCAGACTCTCTACCAGCCTGAACAGGAGCTCAGCATGGCGATCGTGGCAGTCTTCGACGTCCCGGGGATGACCCAGGCCCAGTACGAGAAGAGCGCGGAGATGGTCTCCGGACGGCCCGGCCCGGTCAAGAGCGCGGCAGACTGGCCGGTCCCCGGTCTGATCTCGCACACCTCCGCCCCCACCCCCGACGGCTGGCTCGTCGTCGACGTCTGGGAGTCGGAGGAGGCGTTCCAGGAGTTCGGCAAGGCCATCGTGCCGATCCTGCAGGAAATCGGTGTACCGAATCCGCAGCCCAAGGTCTATCCGACTCACACCGTCGTGACCCGTTGATCTCCGCGGCCGGCCGGAGCCGGACCGGATGAGCCTCCCTCCGGTACACCCGGCGGCCGCTCCCCGCTGATCGACTGCCCGACGGGCGGCCGGCGGGCCGCCCGCACGGTACCGCGGCCGCCGCACACGCTCCTGATGTTCCGTCAGGCGGTCTGCGGCGTGTCCGGGCCGGTGGTCAGGGCGATGCCCAGGCCGAGGACCGATCCGACGACGAGTCCGACGCCGTGGTTGTTGTGGAACGCGCAGAGGAGCAGCCCGGCCGCCGGGACCGCCAGCGCCCACCAGCTGCGCCCCTCCCCGGTGGGAAGCCCCCGCGCCCAGCAGATCACCGCCAGCGCTCCCACCAGGGAGCAGATCGCCACCGAGCAGCCCCCGCCGTGCGGCGACCAGCTCACCAGGCTCACGTACTGCGCGGCCAGCCCGCCGGCGAAGTAGACCGCCGGCCAGCGCCACCGGCCCAGCACCCGCTCGGCGACGACGCCGACCACCAGCAGGGCGGGCAGGTTCACCGCGATCTGGACCGCCCCGGACGACTGGACGAACAGGGCCGTGAACACCCGCCACCACTGCCCGTCCGCCCAGGCGCCGGGCCGGCGCACCAGGTGATCGGCCAGCCCCGGGACGGCGTACTGCAACACGGCCATCACCACGGTGGCCGCCAGCACCACCCACGTCACCGGCGACCGGCGCGACCGGACGACCCGCGCGAGCGCCAGCGGGGGCGGCAGCTCACCCGCCGCCGGCTCCACCGCGGTCATCACCTTGACGCCCACCACCATGACCGCCATCGCACAGGCGTACAGCTCGATCACATGCCGGTTCACTGCCCTGACCTCCCCCGACGGCCTCCCTGGCCGCAGCACCATTGTGATCGACAAGTCCCGCGCCCGGGCAGGAGGTTCCGTCACCCGTCCGCCCTGACAGATGTCAGAACGGACGGGTGACGCCGGTGGAAGCCACGGGCGGCGTGTCCGGTGGCGGACGGAAAACCACTGGCAGCGGGGCAGGCCGGGCGGAAGGCTCTCGCCGTGACACTTCACGAGAACGAGATCCGGGCGGACGAGACGGTCGTGCGGGCACTCCTGCGGGAGCAGCGGCCGGAGTGGGCCGCGCTCCCCGTCTCACCGGCCGGCGCGGGCACGGACAACACCATGTACCGGCTCGGCGACCAGCTGCTCGTACGGCTGCCGCGCACCCCGGACAACGCTCCGGCCGTACGGAAGGAGCAGCACTGGCTGCCACGGCTGGCGCCGCATCTCCCCTGCCGCATCCCGGAACCGGTGCACACCGGCACCCCGGGGGCCGCCTTCCCGCTCGCCTGGTCGGTGTACCGCTGGATCGACGGCGAGGTGCCCGGCCCAGGATCGGTCACCGACTGGCCCGCGTTCGGCGCCGACCTGGCGGAGGCCGTACGGAGCCTGCACTCCACCCCCCTCATGGGAGCCACCCGTCAGGGCGACCTCAGCTGGTACCGCGGAGGCGGTCTGCGGGCTGCGACGGATGGGTCAGCCAGTCCTTCGACGACTGCCGGGCGATCCAGGGCCTCGACCTCGACCTCGCACACCTGCAACAACTGTGGCGCAGCGCGCTCGCCCTGCCCGAGCCGACCGTCCCGCCGGTCTGGCTCCACGGCGACCTCAAACCCACCAACCTCCTGGTGCGGCGGGGGAAGCTGCACGCGGTCATCGACTTCGGGGGTCTCTCCGTCGGCCTTCCCGACGCCGAACACTCACCGCTGTGGGACCTTCCGCCCGAGGCCCGGCAGGCGTACTGGGACGCCATCGGCCTCGACGACCTGACGTGGCTACGCGCCCGGGCGTGGGCCGTCGCCGTCGCGGTCAGCGGGTTGTCGTACTACCAGGACACCTTTCCCGCCTTCGCCGACGAATGCCTGTCACGTCTGCGCGCGGTCCTGTCGGCGGCCACCGAACGGTGAACCGGCCCGGGCATAACGGCCCTGCGGGACGGCAGACACGACGAGACCCCGCCCACCCCTTCCCGGGGTGACGGGGGCTCACCGCTCCGGACGGTCAGACAGCGCCGAAGTCTCCCGCCTTGACCGCGGCAACGAACGAGGCGAACGCGTCGGCGGGGAAGACCAGAGCCGGGCCCTCGGGATCCTTGCTGTCACGAACGGGCACGATGCCGGCGAAGCCGTCTGCCACCTCGATGCACTGGCCGCCGTTCGCGCTGTAAGACGACTTGAACCAGGGAGCGTCGGTCAGATCAACGTCGTTCATGTGGCAAATGTCCCTTCGTGTCTTACTGATGAGTGCGCGGGAAGCGACCTGCGACAGCGCCTCGACCTGGAGCAAATGGTAATCCCTCACCCATCTGGCCAACGTCGCCTTGTCCCGCTCCAGGAAGCCCCTCTTCATCGTCTCCGTGTAGCCGACTGTCGCACCGTCAGGCATGCGAAGCAGCGTCACCGGCAATACGAACGGCCGCTCCGCACCGAGGGACGCCGGGGCGACCTGAAGCACGATCCCGGGTCGGGCGGAAAGTACTTCGAGGTATGCCAACTGGCGGCTCAGCACCTCGGAACCGCCGACCGGACACCGCAGGCAGCTCTCATCGAGCACGATCTGGAGTGTGGAGCGGGGAGATCGATCCAGGTTCTCCTGGCGGGACATCAGGAAGGCGACTCGCTCCGCGGCCTGGTCCTGAGTGATCGTTCCACGACGCACGTCGGCATCGGCCAGGGCCGCCGCGTACTCCTTGGTCTGCAACAAGCCGGGGATGACCGCCAGTTCGAAGATGCTGACCTCCGCGGCTCTGGCCTCGAAGGCCGCGTACTCCGGGAACCCTTCTAGGAGGCCGGTGTACGCATGGGTCCGCCACATGAGTTCGAGGGTGCCGCCGGTCTTCAGCGCTTTGTCAGCTGCCTTGGCCACTGCCTCTGTTGGCACTCGCCTTGCACTTTCGAGGTACGAGATGTAAGTGCCGGTGTAACCCATCAGCCGCCCCAGCTGTCGTTGGGACAGTCCAGCTGCCTCACGTGACCTGCGGAGCTGTGTCCCAAAGGCCGTCTCCGGCGACGATGGCCGTTCAGAACTCTTTCGATTTGTGTTCGCTCCGGCCACTGCCAACACGCCCTAATTGTCAACGGTTAAGGGCTTCCGAGCGTAGCTCTGCGTGCCGATGCTGGTACACAGAACGACGAAAGGGGGCGCCGTGAGCGCTCGGAACACACCAGGGCAGCAGATCCCGCCCATACCCGAGGCGACGTCCCGGACGGTCGACACCGCTGCCGGTCCGCCCGGTTGGTCGCCGCTCGCCGACTACGACCCCGAGGTCTCCCGGCGGGCAACCGGTCTCATCCCGCAGGCGTACGAAGGCTGTTCGTGCGCCCGGTGCCGGACCCTGCTGGCGGCGACGGGCAGTAGTGGGGCGGGCCGATGAGCCCCCGACTCGGTTCCTCGGCCGACTTGTTGATCGCCACGGCGGTCACCGTCACGGTGAGCGTGGGCGCGGGCCTGCTGGTGACGCTGCCGCTCGGTGACGGCGCGAGCTTCTCCACCCGGGCCGCGCTGTTCATGTTCACCGCCTGCCCGATGGTCATGGTCTGCGTGTCGGCGTCCGAGCCGTTCATGCGCCGCGCCGCCCGGCGCCGGGCCCGGGACACCAGGCGGCGGGGATGACCGTGACCGCACTTTCACCCGTCCCGTTTCCGCCCAACCACCAGTGGCGGCTTGGGCGTTGCGTCTGCTGCGACCGTCAGACGCTGGTCGCTCCGGGGCCGCAGATCCCGGCGGACAGCGGTCTCGTGACCCTCCCGTACTGCCTGACCGGCTTCGAACGGGCCGGGCGGTACGTCCAGCGGGTCCGGCTCCGCGCGCAGCTGTACGAGAACCGGGACGAGCGCACCGGGTGACCGGCTCCACCGCGCCGACGGATCGGCGAATCGACGGATCAGCCGCCCTACCGGTGGGCGGTGCTCTCGCCGGCCGGTGCTCCGGCGGGGGTCCATGCGAGGCGGAGCTGTTCTGCGGCGTCGGCGGCTTGGCGGAGACCCGCCTGGTAGGCCGGCTCCCAGGCCGTCCGGTCGTTCAGGTCCGGGCCGAATGCGCGTACCGATGCCGGGTCCGGCTCGATGGTCACGGCCGTGTGCGCCCCGGCGGCCGCCAGCTCCTGCTGGAGCAGCTCACGGGGGAACAGGTGCGCCTGCGGGTCGATGACGACCAGGGTGCGGGCTCCGGTTGCGAGGTCGGCGTTGGTCGCCGAACGCAGGGAGCCGTCCATGTACCGGCGGCCGTTGACGGTGATCGGCGGGTAGATGCCCGGGAAGGCGGTGCTCGCCGCCACGGCGGAGGCCAGTGACGCGCCGCCGGTCCGGTCGAAGACCTCCGGTGTGCCGGTCTCGGCGTCCATCGCGGTGATGAGCAGCCTCCGGTCCGGCCAGTGCTCCGCTCCGGCCATGGCGCGCATCCGGGCGACGTGTGCCTGCTCGGGGCCGGTCTCGGCGGCGAGTGCGATCAGGCCGACCCGGCGCCGGGCCTCGGCCGGGTTGGAGGCGGCATCGCCGAGCACGGCGAACGCCTCGCCCACCCGGCGCCCGTCCACCTGGGGAGGGCCGCTGCTGGAGTCGGTGGGACGCACCGGGGTGGCGAGTCGGCCGGGGTCCTGGCCGGCGGCCAGCACCGCGGCGACGATCGCACCGGCCGAGGTGCCGACGGTCAGGTCGGCCTCACCGAGATCCACGCCGCCCCGGCGCAGTCCGCAGGCCAGTCCGGCCGTCCAGGCCATGCCGACGAGGCCTCCGGCGCCCAGGACGAGTGCCCGGTCGGGTGCGTTCATGACTGTCTCCCCCCGTTATTGAAACAGTCGTATCATATACTGACGCAGGCTCAGATCAGGTGCACCGAGAGGACGATCCACCGTGGGACGACCCCCGGACCCCGCCCGGCGGGAACGCACGCTGGCGCGGGCGACCGACTACGTACTCGCCCACGGCCTGGCCGGGTTGAGCCTGCGGCCGCTGGCCGCGGCCCTCGACACCAGCCCGCGCATGCTGCTCTACGACTTCGGCAGCAAGCAGGAGCTGGTGTCCGCCGTGCTGGCCGAGGCCCGCCGCCGCGGCGCGGCACGGTTGGCCGCGCACCGCGCGCCGGCGGCGGCCTCCGCGGAGGAACGCCTGCGCGGCATCTGGGCCTGGATCAGTGCGCCGGAGCGCGCGCCGTTCGTGCGGCTGTTCTTCGAGGTGCACGCCGACGGCCTGACCCACCCCGAGAACTACCCCGACCGGGCCGAGGCGATCACGGACTGGTTCGACACCCTCCGCGCCGCGTTCCGCGATCTCGCCACCGGCCCGGACGACACCGCCACCCCCACGCTGATCATGGCCGTCGTCCGGGGCCTCCTGTTCGATCTCACCACCACCGGGGACCGCCACCGCGCCGACCGCGCCCTGGACCGCTTCTGCGCACTCCTCCGACGCTGAAACGGAGGACGCCGAAGGACGCCAACGGGCCCCGGCGGGCGCCGAAGGTCCCCGACGCCCCCCGAGCGGCGCCCGCCGCTACGCCCGGACCCGGCCCGGCGGGCCGGCCGGCGCCGCGTCCAGGACGCGGAACCGCAGGCCCGCGCCGGTGAGGCGGTCGATCAGGGCGGAGCCCATCGCGACGGCGGTGGTGAGCTGGCCCGCCGTCTCGGGGAGCTGGTCGAAGGCGAGGCAGAGGGCGGACTCGGCGAGCATCTTGGCGGTCTCGGTGTAGCCGGGATCGCCGCCGGAGACCTCGGTGAAGACCCGCCGGCCGCCGCTCTCGGCGACGAAGCGGACGGTGAACCAGGCGGCGGCGCGCTCCGCCTCCCCCGGGCCCTGGCCGGGCTTGCGCAGTCCGGACATCCCCCGGCGCAGCGGCCCGAGCTGGGCCGCCAGCACCGCGAGCCCCGCGCCCGCCACCCCGGCCAGGGCGATGGGCAGCCGCTTCACGGCGGCGTAGTGCGCGTAGCGGAAGTCGGGGCCGTAGGCGGGCAGCGCGGCCGCGGAGCGCGCCACCACCTGGGCGTCCAGCGTGGGCAGCGGCAGCACCCAGGCCCGCGCCTCGCGCGACCACCTGGGCGGCCGGGCCGCCGCGCGCACCCGCCGCCCGGCCGGACGCGGCTCGGCCGCCCGGCGCTCCCGGGCGGCCCGCGCACCGGCCAGCGGGCGGGAGACGACGGTCAGCGCGGAGGCGAGCGTCCCGCCCGAGAAGGTGCCGCCGGCCCGGACGAAGCCCTGGACCGAGACGGGTGCGTCCCCGGGCAGCTGCCGCACGGTGAAGAGCACCCCGAGGTCGTGCGGGACGGAGTCGAAGCCGCAGGCGTGCACCAGCCGGGCGCCGGTCTCGACGGCGCGCCGGTGGTGCCGTACGTACATCCGGTCGACGAACTCGGGCTCACCGGTCAGGTCGACGTAGTCCGTCCCCGCCTCGGCGCAGGCGGCGACCAGCGGCTCGCCGTAGCGGAGGTACGGCCCGACGGTCGAGATCACCACCCGGGCGGACTCGGCGACGGCCCGCAGGGAACCGGGGTCGCCGGAGTCCGCGTCCAGCAGTGGCAGGTCCGGGCGGCCGAGCCGCTCGCGCAGGGCCTCCAGTTTGCCCCGGTTGCGGCCCGCCAGTGCCCACCGGCAGCCGTCGGGCGCGTGGGCGGCGAGGTATTCGGCGGTGAGTGCTCCGGTGAAGCCGGTGGCGCCGAACAGGACGAGGTCGTACGGGCGCCGGTCGGCCATGGAAGTCCCTACGAGGGGGTGGGCGGGCGCCTCACGCTAGGGACGCGTTGGACAGGCTGTCAATAGGCTGAAAGGGGTGAAGGAGACACCGGAGCGGCACCTGATCAAGGCGCGCTCCGCGTTAGGGTGGTACCTCCCCGGTGGTGTTCCGCAGCACCTCGCGACACTCCCGCAGCACCCCCTGTTCCACCTTCGAACCGCCCCTAGGAGCCTTCACCCGTGGCCGACAGTTTCGTGCACCTGCATGTCCACACCGAGTACTCGATGCTGGACGGGGCGGCGAAGAACGGGAAGCTTTTCGCGGAGGCGCACCGGCAGAACATGCCGGCCATCGCGATGAGCGACCACGGCAACATGTTCGGCGCGTACGAGTTCTTCCAGAGCGCGCAGAAGCTCGGCGGCGCCGTGAAGCCGATCATCGGGATCGAGGCGTACGTCGCGCCGGGCTCGCGCTTCCACAAGAAGCAGACCTTCTGGGCCCCCGGCGGCCAGCGGGTGGCCAGCGCCGACGGCGAGGGCGGCAAGGACGTCTCCGGCGGCGGCCGCTACACCCACATGACCATGTGGGCGCAGAACGTCACCGGCCTGCGCAACCTCTTCAAGCTCTCCTCGCTCGCGTCGATGGAGGGCTACTACATGAAGCCCCGGATGGACCGCGAGCTGATCGCCGAGAACGCCGCCGGCATCATCGCGACCACCGGCTGCCCCTCGGGCGAGGTGCAGACCCGGCTGCGGCTGGGCCAGTACGAGGAGGCCGTCAAGGCCGCCGGTGCGTACCAGGACATCTTCGGCAAGGAAAATTACTTTCTTGAGCTGATGGACCACGGGCTGTCCATCGAGAAGGACGTCCGGGACGACCTGCTGCGGCTGGCCAAAGAGCTGAACATCCCGCTGCTGGCCACCAACGACTCGCACTACGTCACCGCCGACCAGGCGGACGCGCACGACAGCCTGCTCTGCGTCGGCGTGGGCAAGAACAAGGACGACCCGAACCGCTTCAAGTTCAACGGCGACGGCTACTACGTCAAGACGCCCGAGGAGATGCAGGCGCTCTTCCGCGAGCTGCCGGAGGCCTGCGCCAACACGCTGGCCATCGCCGAGCGGATCGAGCCGTACGACGAGGTCTTCAACTACGTCGACCGGATGCCGCAGTTCGACGTGCCGGAGGGCGAGACGCAGGCGTCCTTCCTGCGCCAGAAGATCGCCGCCGGGCTGCAGCACCGCTACGGCGACAACCCGAGCCAGGAGGTGCTGGACCGGGTCGAGCTGGAGATGGGCGTCATCTCCCCGATGGGCTTCGACGCGTACTTCCTCGTGGTCGCCGACATCTGCCAGTACGCCCGTGACAACGGCATCCCGGTCGGCCCGGGGCGTGGTTCGGCGGCCGGGTCGATGGTCTCGTACCTGACCCGGATCACCGAGCTGGACCCGCTGGAGCACGACCTGCTGTTCGAGCGGTTCCTCAACCCCGAGCGCATCAACCCGCCCGACGTCGACATCGACTTCGACGACCGCCAGCGCGACCAGATGGTGCGCTACGTCACCGACAAGTACGGCGAGGCGTACACCGCGCAGGTGAACACCTTCGGCACCATCAAGGCCAAGGCCGCCGTGAAGGACGCCAACCGCATCCTCGGCTACCCCTTCGCGATGGGCGACCGGATCACCAAGGCGATGCCGCCGGACGTGATGGGCAAGGGCGTGCCGCTGGCCGACCTGTTCAACGAGAAGCACCCGCGCTACAACGAGGGCACCGAGATCCGCTCGCTGTACAACAACGAGCCCGACGTCAAGAAGATCATCGACACCGGTCTCGGCATTGAGGGCCTGATCCGCGGCACCGGCGTGCACGCCGCCGCCGTCATCCTCTCCTCCACCCCCCTGCTGGAACTCGTCCCGCTGCACAAGCGGGACAAGGACGGCGTGATCATCACCGGCTTCGACTACCCGTCGTGCGAAGCCATGGGCCTGATCAAGATGGACTTCCTGGGTCTGCGGAACCTGGGCATCATCGACCACTGCATCAAGATCGTGAAGTCCAACCGCGGTGTCGACGTCGACATCGAGAAGATCGCGCTGGACGACCCGACCACGTACCAACTGCTCGCCCGCGGTGACACCCTGGGCGTGTTCCAGCTCGACGGCGGCCCGATGCGCGCCCTGCTCAAGCTGATGAAGCCCACCGAGTTCGCCGACATCTCCGCCGTCTCGGCGCTCTACCGGCCCGGCCCGATGGGCATGAACTCGCACACCAACTACGCGCTCCGCAAGAACGCGCAGCAGGAGATCATCCCGATCCACCCGGAGCTGGAGGAGCCCCTCAAGGAGGTCCTCGGCCCCACCTACGGCCTGATCGTCTACCAGGAGCAGGTGCAGCGAGCCGCCCAGGTGCTGGCCGGCTACAGCCTCGGACAGGCAGACCTGCTCCGCCGGGCGATGGGCAAGAAGAAGAAAGAGGTCCTGGAGAAGGAGTTCGTCCCGTTCCACGCGGGCTGCAAGGAGCGCGGCTACTCGGACGAGGCGATCCAGGCGGTCTGGGACGTGCTGGTCCCGTTCGCCGGGTACGCGTTCAACAAATCGCACTCCGCCGCGTACGGGCTGGTCTCGTACCAGACGGCCTACCTGAAGGCGAACTACCCCGCCGAGTACATGGCCGCCCTGCTCACCTCGGTGGCGGACGACAAGGACAAGATGGCCATCTACCTGGCGGAGTGCCGCCAGATGGGCATCAAGATCCTCTCCCCCGACGTGAACGAGTCGGTGGTCGACTTCACCGCCGTCGGCAGCGACGTCCGGTTCGGCCTGAAGGCGGTGCGCAACGTCGGCGTGCCGGTGATCGAGTCGCTGGTGAAGACCCGGAAGGAGAAGGGCAAGTACTCCTCCTTCGCCGACTTCCTGGACAAGGTCGAGCTGGTGGTCTGCAACAAGCGCACCATCGACTCGCTGATCAAGGCGGGTGCCTTCGACTCGCTCGGCCACACCCGGCTCTCGCTCACCACCGTGCACGAGAACGCGATCGACGCCGTGACGGGCGTCAAGAAGCAGCAGGCGATCGGGCAGGACGACCTGTTCGGCGCGATGGACACCGGCGAGGACATCCAGACCATCGGGCTGGACTTCGAGCTGACCGACCGTGAGTGGCCGCGCAAGCAACTGCTCAGCCTGGAACGGGAGATGCTCGGCCTGTACGTCTCCAGCCACCCGCTGGACGGCGCCGAGCACATCCTCTCCCGCAACCGGGACATCTCGATCGCCGAACTCCTCGGCTCCGGCCGCACCGAGGGCGAGGTCAAGCTCGCCGGGCTGATCACGGCGGTGGACCGCCGGATCAACAAGGCGGGCAACGCCTGGGCGATCATCACGCTCGCCGACCGCGACGGCTCGGTCGAGGTGCTGTTCTTCCCCGCCACCTACAACCTGATGGCCGACCAGATGGTCGAGGACAACGTCATCTCCGCCCGGGGCCGCCTCAACGAGCGCGACGGCAGCTTGAGCATCTTCGGCCAGGAGATCACCACCCTCGACATCTCCTCCGCCGAGCACGGCGGCAAGCCCCCGATCCAGATCACCATCCCCGAGGCCCGGGTCAACCCCACCCTGATCCGCGAACTCAAGCGCTCCCTGCGGTCGCACCCGGGTGACGTTCCGGTCCGGCTGATGACGACCAGTCGGCAGAAGGACGTGCTGTACGAGCTGGGGTTCCTGGTCAACACGGACAACGCGTTCGCGAGTGAGGTCAAGACGTTGCTGGGGCCGTCGGCCTGGAGCGTTTGAGCTCCGCTCGGGTAGCCCCGGGGGGCGGGGAGCTACGCGAGATCGGAGGGCGACGACCTGTGCCCTTCCGGTTTCGCGCAGTTCCCCGCGCCCCTATGGGTTAGCCGATTGCCCAGAGGTCGCAGTTGTGTTCCTGGGCGAGGTTGACGGTCCGGGGGCCGTCGGGCTGGAAGGACATGGCTTCGGTGCCCCGGAAGCGGGGCCACGGGTGGCCGGTGCGGGCGAAGGCCGTCCAGTCGCGGATCATGCGGTCGGCGAGGAGTTGCTGGTCGGTGGTGAGCTGCGCCGGCCAGTGGGCCACGTCGAAGAGGTAGGGCAACTCCGAGCCGTGGTAGGCGCCGTAGGGGAATCCGGGGAGGAAGTCCGGCTGGGCGGGGGCGTCGCGGTCGGCGAACTCGTAGGCGTGGACCGCGGTGTACCGGGCCAGCAGGCGGTCCGCCGCCAGGGTCGGGCAGGACCAGATCCGGTCCGTGGCGACGGCCGCCCAGGTCAGCGCGGGTGAGGGATACGCACTGAGCGGGTACCTCTCGGCGACCAGGCCCGCCCGGTCGCCGAAGCTGTCGGCGAGCAGCTGCCCGTAGCGCTGCGGGGTGATCGGCCCGTAGGCGCTCTGCAGGGCCGCCACCCAGCCCCGGTGCTCGTCGCGGTTGCCGCCTTCGAGCACCGGAACGCGCTGGAACCGGCCCTCCCGCAGGGCTGCGGCCGGTTCGGCCGGGAGCAGCGGGGTGTCGTAGGCGGGCTTGGCGAAGAGGCCGTTGTGGGCGATCAGGGCGGCGGCGGGCGCCTGCCGCAGACAGTCGAGCGAGCCGCAGCCCACCTGGGTGGCGACCCCGTGGCCGGCCCCTTCGGCCGTGCTCCGGTCGGTCCAGGGCGACCCGGCCGCCATGCCCGGCCAGAACAGGTCCTTCGGGTAGTCGATGAGGCACGAGCCGCTCTGGATCAGCGCCTTGTCGAACAGACCGGCCGCCGAGGGCGAGGTCAGCTGGGAGCAGACGCTCATCCCGCCGGCGGACTGCCCGGCCAGCGTCACATTGCGGGGATCGCCCCCGAACGCGGCGGCGTTCAGCCGTACCCAGCGCAGCGCGGCCTGTTGGTCGGCCAGCCCGAAGGTCCCCGATCCGGCCAGCCCGGGGTAGCCGAAGTTGCCGAAGACGCCGAGCCGGTAGTTGACCGTCACCACCACCACGTCGCCGGTGACCACCATCCGGTGTGGGTCGTAGTCGCTCCCCGCGCCGGAGACGAAGCCGCCCCCGTGCAGCCAGACGATCACCGGCCGCCGCTCGGCCCGGGCCGGTGCGGTCACGTCGAGCGTGAGGCAGTCCTCGTTGCCGACGACGAGGGCGGTGGCCGTCAGCTGCGGGCAGGGGCTGCCCGGCGCGGTCGCCTCACGCGTCCCCGGCCAGGGCGCCACCGGCTGCGGATCGCGCCAGCGCAGCTGCCCGACCGGCGGCGCCGCGTACGGAATGCCCTGGAAGGTCCGGTATCCGTCGTGGGAGGCGCCGTGCACCGGACCGGAGTCCGTCGCCACGACCACGCCCCGGCTCACGGGCCCGGGTTCGGCCCGGGCCGGTGCGGCGGGCAGGGCGAGGGCCGTGGTCAGTGCGGCCACCAGCAGGAGCGGAAGTCGCATGATCGGGAGCCTTTCGTTCTGGACGACAAGGAGCCGATCCTGATGATACAGGTGTATCACACGGCGGACAATGCCGGTCCGGACGAGCTGTGGATGCGCAACCACGCTCCGCTTGGGGAGAGTTGAGAGGCCGTCCGCCAACGGGTGCGCCCGGACGGGAGCGGGCACCCCGGGGGCACCGGGAGCTGCGCGACGTCGCGTCAGGAATCGAGACGTTCGTCCGCGAAACCAGAATGATCCTTAAAGCGTTTTATAGGGAGAACATTGGATCGCGGACGCAGATCACGGGGGCCACCTATGCTTGCCGACAGTCGGCGCACAGTCGCACGCGGACGTCTGCGCAACGCGCTCCCGCCCCTGCTGCGCCGGGGGCGTCCGGCAGGCCCGGGAGACCCGGCCCCCAGGAAACCCAGGGGCTACCCCCGGCCGGGACGACGAGGGGTCCGCCGCTGGCTGCCCTCGTGGCGGCAGGTGCTGACGACCCTGCTGCTCGGCATCGTGGCCCTGTTCGGCGTGGTGGGCTACGCCTACTCGCAGACGAAGATCCCGACCGACCTCAAGGCCTTCGCCACCCAGCAGAACAACGTCTACTACTGGGCCGACGGCACCGAGATGGCCCGGACGGGCATGGTCGACCGGCAGGACATGCCGCTGGAGAAGGTGCCCCAGGGGGTGCAGTGGGCGGTACTGGCCGCCGAGAACGCCACCTTCTACACGGACGTCGGCGTCGACCCCCAGGGCATCGGCCGGGCCGTGTACAACATGGCCGGCGGCGGTCAGACGCAGGGCGGCTCCACCATCACCCAGCAGTACGTGAAGAACGCCTATCTGAACCAGCAGCAGACGGTGAGCCGCAAGTTCACCGAGATGTTCATGGCGATCAAGCTCGACAAGCGTATGAGCAAGCAGCAGATCCTTGAGGGGTACCTCAACACCAGCTGGTTCGGCCGCGGTTCGTACGGCATCCAGCGGGCCGCCAAAGCGTACTACGGCAAGGACGTCTCGGAGCTCAACCCGAGCGAGGGCGCCTTCCTCGCCTCACTGCTCAAGGGGGCCAGCCTCTACGACCCGGCGGTCCGCCCCGACAACCGGGCGCGGGCGGTGGGCCGTTGGAAGTCGACCCTCGACCGGATGGTCAAGATCGGGAAGCTCTCGGCCGCGGAGCGGGCGACCTACACCACCTTCCCCGAGCCCATCGACCCGCCCAGGCAGGCCGGGCTGGGCGGCCAGACCGGCTACCTGGTGGACATGGCCAAGCAGTACGTGATCACGCACAGCGGCATCTCCGACGCCCAGTTCGACCTGGGCGGCTACCAGATCTACACCACCTTCGAGAAGCCGAAGGAGGACGCGCTGACCGACTCCGTGAAGGCGGCGGGAGCCCGGCAGAGCGCCGACCCGGCACTGCGGGTCGGCGCCGCCACGGTGGCGGCGGACGGACGGATACTCGCGGTCTACGGCGGACCGGACTACCTCAAGCAGGGCTTCGACAACGCCAACGCCGGTATGGTGCCCGCGGGTTCGGCGTTCACCCCGTTCGTCTACGCCGGCGCGCTCGGCCAGGGCGTCCAGCGGCAGCGCGACACGAACCGTACGCCGGTCTCCCCCACCACGCGCTACAACGGCGACGACAACGCGAAGTTGATGACCCCCGAAGGCCCGTACTGGGACCGCAACGGGAAGATCGTGACAGGGATCAACGACGGCGGCCGGTCCTGGGGCAGCATCACCCTGCGCCAGGCGGTGGAACAGTCCGTCAACACGCCGATGATGCAACTCGGCCTGGACGTCGGCCTGGACAAGGTGAACAAGACCGCCACCGACCTGGGGCTGCTCCCCGACAGTCTGGGGGCACAGGTGCCGGCCTTCTCCCTCGGCAACTCCACGCCGAGCGCGGTCCGGATGGCCGACGCGTACCAGGCCTTCGCGACGGGCGGCCTGCACACGGACCCGTACTCGGTCGTCCGGATCACCCGTGACGGAGCCTCGGTCAACGTGCAGAAGCCGGCTCCGGCAAGGGTGCTGAGCCAGGAGGTGGCGGGCCAGGTCGACGCGGCGCTGGTGGGCGCGGTGCAGAGCGGCACCGCGCGCGCCGCGCAGCTGCCGGGCCGTACGGTGGCCGGGAAGACCGGCACCACGCAGGACAACAAGGCAGGCTGGTTCGTCGGCTACAGCGGGCAGGTGTCCACGGCCGTCGCGGTGTTCCGCCTGGACGCGAAGGGCGTGGAGGCCCTGCCGCTGGACGGCCAGGGCGACCCGGCCAAGTCCACCGCCGCCACCGGCTACCCGCTCGACATCTGGAGCACCTACATGAAGTCCCTGCCGGCCCAGTAGCCGTCCGGCCCCGGGCCCGCACGGGAGGCGACCGGGGCCGCACGAGCAGGGCCCGGGCCGCAGAACAAGGGCCCGGGGCCTCAGGAGAGGCGTCCGGGCCCTGCCGTCATCCGGTGACGGTGACGGTGACAGTGACGGTCATTTGACGATGCTCGTCCAGTCCGGGATCTGCCCGGGGTCCAGCTGGCGCAGCTTGGCCAGCACCTTCGGGTCCTGGGCGTCCATCCAGTCGGCGAGCTCCTTGAAGGAGACGCAGCGTACGCCGTCGCGCTTGCAGACGTCCCGCATCACGTCCTCGACGGCCTTCATGTAGATGCCGCCGTTCCAGGACTCGAAGTGGTTGCCTATGAACAGCGGCGCCCGGCTGCCGTTGTAGACGCGCTCGAAGCCGTTCCGGTAGCCGTCCTTGGCCTCCTTCTGCCAGCCCGCGTACTTGGACGGGTCGCCCTGGGGGTTGCCGCCGCTCTGGTTGGCGAGGAAGTTGAAGTCCATCGAGAGGACCTGGAAGTTCTGCTTCGGGTACGGCAGTTCCTGCAACGGGAAGTTCCAGATGCCGCCGGTCTTGGCCGGCCAGATCTGGAAGTCGCCCGGCGAGCTGGCGTCGTAGCGCCACCCCAGCGCCTTGGCGGCCGGCAGGAGGGTCTTCTGCCCCTCCAGGCACGGCGCGCGACCGCCGACCAGCTCCTTCTGGTAGTCGAACGGCAGCGGCGCGATGTCGGAGAAGCCGGTGTTGGTCTTCCAGTTGTCGACGAAGGAGTAGTCCTGCTGGATCTCGCTCTGCCACTCGGCGGTGCTCCAGTCGCCACCGCCCTTGGGGCCGCAGAAGTGGCCGTTGAAGTGGGTGCCGATCTCGTCGCCGTCCAACCAGGCCTGCCGCAGCTGTTCCACGGTGTCCCTGATGTGCGCGTCCGTCGGGAAGTCGATGGCCGCTGTGCCGACCGGGTGCTGGGGCGGGTGGTAGAGATAGCGCTTGGAGTTCGGCAGCAGGTACATGCCGCTCAGGAAGAACGTCATCTGGGCGTTGCTCTCCTTGGCCACCTCGCGGAAGTGGGAGAACAGGTGGTCGTCGCCCTCCAGCGCGCCGTCCCAGGAGAAGACCACGAACTGCGGCGGCTTCTCGCCCGGCTTCAGCTTCTCGGCCGGCGGCTGCTTGGGCTGCGGCCCGGTCTCGGAGGTCGACCCGTCACCGAGCACCTGGACCTTGCCGTCCCAGGGCTGGGTCGGCCGGGGGGTCGGACCGGCGCCCAAGGCGCCGCTCGGCGAGGCACTGGCCGGCAGGGCGCCGGCCGACTGGGCGGAGACCGGTGACCGGCCGCCGGCGCCCCGCGTCATGGGGGCGAGCGCCAGCGCGACCGCGATACCCGTGCCTCCCGCGAGCAGGACGGCCGTACGCCGAGTGGTCCTCACCATCAACCCCGTTCCAGGAAAGTCCTACGGACCGACTGTCAGTCACTACTACTGACTGACGAGGAATCTGGTTCCTCCTGGAGGAAAGACGTTCCGGACCACCACATGTGTCACACGGAATGTCCGGTCGTGATCTCGCTCACTCGTAGGGATCGCGCGGCTGGGGCACCGGAACCACCTGCGCGGCGGTCAAGGCCGGCACCGCATCGGGCCGGGCCGGCTGCCCGTCGGGCTGCCAGACACCCGTGACCTCCACCCAACTGCCCGGGGGCGGAGCGGCCGCACCGCGGATCTCGGCCTTGTAGGCCAGCGCGTCGGCGGCACAGCAGCTGATGACCAGCCGGGTGACGTACCACCCGCCACCGCTCTTCGGGGTGGCGAAGCCGAGCAGCCTCACCCGGCGGCCCGCCAGCGGACGGGAGGTGTCCCAGAGTGCCCGCACGTCGAACTCCGCCAACGGCAGCACCAGCGGGTCGCCCGCGGGCAGCGCCGGAAAGCCGGCGGCGGCCGTGGCCGGCTTGGTGACGGCGCTCGCCGCACGCTGGGCGGTGTACGAGCCGAGTGCGGGCGGTGAGACGAGGAAGATGGTGGCCACCGGAAGAACCAGCAGCCACGCGATCCGCGGCCCGTGGCCGTGACCGTCGCCCTCGCCGTGGCCGTGGCCCTCGCCAGGGCCGTGGCCGTGGCCCTCGTGCTGCTCCTCGTCGCCCCCGGCGTCCTCGGTGCCCTCGGCGTCCTCGTCGCGCGAGCCCCGCAGGGCGGCGACGGCGCTCACCGCGCCCAGCGCCACCAGCACCACCCCGGCGGCGACCAGGTACGGCCCCAACGCCCTCCGTACGTACCGCAGATAGGTGTCGCTGAACAGCGAGATGCGCAGCGCCGCAGAACCCAGCAGCACCAGCAGCATCGCCTGAACCTCACGCTTCACCGTGCCACCCCTCCTGTCCGGCCGGTCACAGCAGCCACCAGCCCGCCAGTGCCGAGGCCGCCACGGCGACCGTGAACGTGGTGCTGGAGAACCGCCAGGCGAAGGACCAGCCGAACGTACCGGCCTGCATCGCCACCAGTTTCACGTCGACCATCGGGCCCACCACCATGAAGGCCAGCCGGGCCGCGAGCGGAAAGGCGCTCAGACTGGCCGCGACGAAGGCGTCCGCCTCCGAGCACACCGCCAGGACCACCGCCAGCAATGCCGGCACCAGGACCGAGAGACCGGGCAGGTGCGCGAGGCCGCCGAGCAGCTGCCTGGGGACCACCACGTTGAGCGTCGCCGCCGTGATGCCGCCGACCACCAGGAAACCGCCCGCGTGCAGGAACTCGTGCGCGAACGCGGCCCGGAAGGCCGTCCACCGCCCCGCGCCGGCCGGCTGCGTCCGCCGGACCGACGGACGCAGCCACTCGGGGCGGCCGAACCGCGCCCACAGCCAGCCCACCACGACGGCGGTGGCCAGCGACGCGGCGAACCGCGCCAGCACCATCTCCGGCCGGCCGGGGAAGGCGACCGCCGTCGCGGTGAGCACCACCGGGTTGATCGCCGGGGCGGAGAGCAGGAAGGCCAGCGCGGCGGCGGGCGCCACCCCGCGCGCGATCAGCCCGTCCGCCACCGGGACGGAGGCGCACTCGCATCCCGGCAGCACGGCGCCGGCGAGCCCGGCCACCGGGACGGCGAGAGCCGGCCGCTTCGGCAGCGCCCGCTCCAGGAAGGACGCCGGCACCAGCGCGGTGATGACCGCGGAGAGCAGCGTGCCCAGCACCAGGAACGGGAGGGCCTGGACGCAGATGGCGACGAAGACCGTCGCCCAGGCCTCTACCCCGGGCGTGTCCAGCCAGTCGCCCGCCCAGTACTGCCCCGCGAGCAGGACCGCCATGCCCGCGACGAGCAGCTCCAGGGAACCGGGGGGCCGCCGCGCCCCCGTCCGCCTACCCGGGGTTTCGGCACCGGACGGGCGGTCCGGCGCGATCGTGCTCTGGTCCGTCATACCTGTACGCCGCTCCTCGGGATCGCCTCTCGGCACTCTCCCGGACGATAGAGCGTCAACTCGAACCGATCGAACACAGGGCTGCCCCCAGACGTACCGCAGGCCGGCCGCAGCACCACCTGCCCCTGGAACCAAGATCTCTGACGGTGCGTGATATCTCCCGGCACCGGACCGCTCCTCCTCGTTCCCGGAGCGGCTCCACCCGTCTCTCGAAGGGTCCCTCCCTGATGACAGCTCGCACGCGCACCCGCGCCCGAATACGCCGCCCGCTCGCCCGCCTGACCGCCGGCGCGGCCGTGGCGCTGCTGGCGTTCGCCGTGCCCGCAGGCGCTCAGGCGGCGGTGCCCCGCACCGCGCCCTGGCCCGTGCCCAAACCCGTGCCGACCACCCCGGCCTACTGCTCCTCCACGCTGAACCCCCAGCTGGCCGCCCGCCTGTCCCAGGACCTCGCGACCGCCCTGGCCGGCCGTCAGGACACGGTGGCCTTCGCGGTCTCGGATGCCAGGGCCGGCGTGTCCTGCACTTACCAGGCCTCCCTGCACTTCGACTCGGCGAGCGTCGTCAAGGCGACCGTCATGGGCGCCGTGCTGCGCCGGGCCGAGGACGAGCACCGCTTCCTGACCGACTGGGAGGACAGCAACCTGGAACAGATGATCACGGCGTCCGACAACACGGCGGCCACCAACCTCTGGAACAGCCTGGGCATGCCCTACCTCCAGACCTTCCTGAAGCTGGCGGGGATGAACGACACCCAGCTGGGTACCGCCGGCTACTGGGGTCTCACCCAGATCACCGCAGCCGACGAGCTGAAGGCGCTGGACGTCTACACCGGCAACCCGAACGTGCTCACGCCGGGCGGGAAGGCCTACGGCCTGAAGTTGATGAGCCAGGTCGAGGCCGACCAACGTTGGGGCACCCCGTACGGCGCGCCGGCCGGGGTCACCACGCACGTGAAGAACGGCTGGCTGCCGCGGGCGACCCACGGCTGGCGGGTGCACAGCCTGGGCATCTTCACCGGCACGGCCAAGGACTACCGGATGGCGGTCCTGACCCAGGACAACGCCACCGAGTCGTACGGGATCGACACGATCCAGCTGATCGCCGCCGCGGTGCACAACGACCTGGGCCCCGCTCTGGGGACCCGCACTCCCGCAGCGGCTCCCCGCAGCGGGAACACCCGGGCACCCGAGCTCTCCGACGGCTCGGCGCCGTTCGGGCCGGTCGCGCACTGACCGACGCCGCCACCACCCGGATCAGGCGGATCCACGCCGCCAGGAACGCCTGGTACCGATGCCCCGGTCACGCCCTGGAGCCCGACCACCCGTAACGGTCCGCCGGTCGCCCCCGCGGGCCGTTACGGCTCCATCGGATACCCGGCCGCAAGCGGGCTCAACGGGAACGTGATCCGGCCGCCGAGGAGCACCGGCGGATCATCGGGGCCCTCCCATGTGCGGGGTGGGCGGGCGGCCGCGCTACCCTCGGGCCCGCGCGGCGATCGGTCCGCGCCAATGGGTGTCCGGACGCCACGCCGTCCTTGAGGGAGAGTCTTGACTTCCTCCCCGGCGTGGACGCCGGGGATTCCCCTCAGCCTCGCGGCTGAGCCGCTGCGTGTGAGCGCTGCGGTGGGACGACTTCCTGCTTCACCGACGACTGCCCGCCCGGAGT
>NZ_BAAANT010000065.1:0-26786 GCF_039529945.1 Kitasatospora kazusensis
TTGAGCGGCACGACAACCACCGGAATAGGGCGGCCCCGTGCACTGCGTCCTCGCTGTGTTTTTACTACAAAAGGAATCTCCAACCCGGATCAAACGACCCGGGCCGGGGATGTCAACATATCTGGCGTTGACTTTTGGCACGCTGTTGAGTTCTCAAGGAACGGACGCTTCCTTCAAGCCGCTCTCGCAGGCTCTCCGGGCGCTTCGTTCTTTCGTGTTTAAAGCTTAGCAGATGTTTTCCGCTCCGTTTTCCCGGAGTTTCGTTTGTCTGATTTGCTTTCCTGCCACCTTTCGGCGCTCCCGAACTCTAGCAGAGTTCTTCGGGCTGCTTTTCCTTCTCGAATTGCATTCGAGTGAAACCGGAGCAGCCGGCCGTTGGGGCAACCCGGAGAACATTACGCTCCGGGTTGCCCCACGTCAAACCGAGGGTCGGACCGAGGATCAGACCTCGACGACGACCGGCAGGATCATCGGCCGGCGGCGGTAGTTGTCCGCCACCCACTTGCCGATGGTGCGGCGGACCAGCTGCTGGACCTGGCGCACCTCCAGCACGCCGTCACTGGCGGAGCGCGCGAGCGCCTCGTCCAGCTTGGCCACGACCGGACCGAACGAGTTGTCGTCGATGCCGGAGCCACGGGCCTGGATGGTCGGGCGGCCGACCATCTTGCCGCTGTTGGAGTCGACCACGACGAAGACGGAGATGAAGCCCTCCTCGCCCAGGATGCGGCGGTCCTTCAGCGAGGCCTCGGTGACGTCGCCGACCGAGGAGCCGTCGACGTAGACGTACCCGGCCTGGACCTTGCCGACGATCTTCGCGACGCCGTTCTCCAGGTCGACGACCACGCCGTCCTCGGCGATGACCGTGCGGTTCTTCGGGACACCGGTCTTGATGCCGAGGTCCGCGCAGGCCCGCAGGTGGCGCCACTCGCCGTGGACCGGCATGAGGTTGCGCGGCTTGCAGATGTTGAAGAAGTAGAGCAGCTCGCCGGCCGAGGCGTGGCCGGAGACGTGCACCTTGGCGTTGCCCTTGTGGACAACGTTGGCGCCCCAGCGGGTCAGGCCGTTGATCACGCGGTAGATCGCGGTCTCGTTGCCCGGGATCAGCGAGGACGCCATGATCACGGTGTCGCCCTCGACGATCCGGATCTGGTGGTCGCGGTTGGCCATCCGGGACAGCGCGGCCATCGGCTCGCCCTGGGAGCCGGTGCAGACGAGCACCACCTCCTTGTCGGGGAGGTCGTCGAGCGTCTTCACGTCGACGATCAGGTTCCCGGGCACCTTGAGGTAGCCGAGGTCACGGGCGATGCCCATGTTGCGGACCATCGAGCGCCCGACGAAGGCGACCTTGCGCTTGTGCTCGTGCGCGGCGTCCAGCACCTGCTGGATGCGGTGCACGTGGCTCGCGAAGGAGGCCACGATGATGCGCTTGTCCGCGCTGGAGAAGACGTTGCGCAGCGCGGCCGAGATGTCCCGCTCGTGCGGGATGAAGCCGGGGACCTCGGCGTTGGTGGAGTCCACCAGCAGCAGGTCCATGCCCTCTTCGGCCAGCTTCGCGAAGGCGGGCAGGTCGGTGAGGCGGCCGTCCAGCGGCAGCTGGTCCATCTTGAAGTCGCCGGTGCAGACGACCATGCCGGCCGGGGTGCGGATGGCGACGGCCAGCGCGTCCGGGATGGAGTGGTTGACCGCGATGAACTCGCAGTCGAAGGGGCCGATGCGCTCGCGCTCGCCCTCCTTGACCTCCAGCACGTACGGACGGATCCGGTGCTCGGCGAGCTTGGCCTCGATCAGCGCCAGCGTGAGCTTGGAGCCGATCAGCGGGATGTCCGGGTTCTCGCGCAGCAGGAACGGCACGGCACCGATGTGGTCCTCGTGGCCGTGGGTCAGGATGATGCCGTCGATCTTGTCGAGGCGGTCCCGGATGGACGAGAAGTCCGGCAGGATCAGGTCGATGCCGGGCTGCTCGGCCTCCGGGAAGAGGACGCCGCAGTCGACGATGAGCAGCCGGCCGGCGTGCTCGAAGACCGTCATGTTGCGGCCGATCTCACCGAGGCCGCCGAGCGGAGTGATGCGCAGGGCGCCCTCCTTCAGTGCGGGCGGCGCGCTGAGTTCGGGATGCGGGTGGCTCAAAAGACTCTCCTCACGACGCACGCCATATGCCCGGGGGTCCTCCCCTGGAGACATATGGCGTGCGTGCTCTTCGTTGGTTTCCTGCTTACTGGGTCTCTCGCGCCTTCGTTCCGGTCCAGCGGCAGACCCGGGTGGGTCCGGCGAGCCGGGGCGCGCACGTCTTGTCGGTTAAAGGTGTACCCCGCCTGCGGCGAGATCCTCCTTCAATTGCTCGATCTCTGCCGGCGTGGCGGAGACCAGTGGCAGCCGGAGCGGCCCGGCGGGGTGGCCCTGCAGGGTCAGCGCGGCCTTGCTCAGGATGACGCCCTGGGTGCGGAACATCCCGGTGAACACCGGCAGCAGGCCCTGGTGGATCGCGGTGGCCTTGGCGAGGTCACCGGCGACGAACGCGTCGATCATGGCACGCAGCTCGGCGGAGACGACGTGGCCGACCACGCTCACCGTACCGACCGCTCCGACCGACAGCAGCGGCAGGTTCAGGATGTCGTCGCCGGAGTACCAGGCGAGTCCGCTGCGCGCGATGGCCCAGGAGGCGGCGCCGAGGTCGCCCTTGGCGTCCTTGTTGGCGACGATCCGGGGGTGCTCGCCGAGGCGGACCAGGGTCTCGTGGCTCAGCGCGACTCCGCTGCGGCCGGGGATGTCGTACAGCATCACGGGCAGGTCCGCGGCGTCCGCGATCTTGACGGTGTGCTGGTAGAGCCCCTCCTGCGGGGGCTTGCTGTAGTACGGCGTCACCACGAGCAGGCCGTGTGCGCCGGCCGCCTCGGCCTGCCGGGCGAGTTCGACGCTGTGGTGCGTGTCGTTGGTGCCGACGCCCGTGACGACGTGGGCCCGGTCCCCGACGGCCTCCACCACGGCGCGGACCAGCTGGGCCTTCTCGGCGTCGCTGGTGGTCGGGGACTCGCCGGTGGTGCCGTTGAGCACCAGTCCGTCGTTGCCGGAGTCCACGAGGTGGGTGGCGAGGCGCTGGGCGCCGTCGAGGTCGAGCCCGCCGTCGGCGGTGAACGGGGTCACCATCGCGGTCAGGACCCGGCCGAAGGGCGTCTGGGGGGTGGAGGTCGGAGCCATGCGTCCAAAACTACTCGTAGGCGGCTGGTGGGTACCCAGGCCGGTCCAGGGTTCGGACAGGTGAGCGGTGTGCGGAGCCTGCCGGACATGGGATTCCGGTGCTGTTTGCTCGGGGGTTCAAGCAGCACCGGAATCCTTGTCCTGAGACTAGGGAGCAGCTGTTGAAGCCGCAATCCGGACATGCCGGGCGAGCCGCCCGGATGCCTGTCGGCCCAGGTCAGGGCGCGACACGACCGTGGGCGTTGAAGGCCGCATGGGTGAGCGGCATGAGCTGGGCCCACGCCGCCTCCATCTGCTCGGCGACCATCTCGATCTCGCGCTGCGGGAAGGACGGGACGGTGGCCCGCTCGTCCTTGGTGCGCAGCGAGAGGAAGTGCATCAGCGAACGCGAGTTGCAGGTCGCGTACATCGAGGAGAACAGGCCGACGGGCAGCACGGCCCGTGCCACCTCGCGGGCGACGCCCGCGGCGAGCATCTCCTGGTAGGCCTCGTAGGAGGCCCGGTAGGAGGCCTCCATGGCGGCGGAGACGACCTTGGCCTGGTCGGCGGTTCCGTCGACGAACTCGTAACGGCCGGGGCGGCCCTGCTGGACGAGCTTGCGCTCCTCGCCCGGGACGTAGAAGACCGGCTGCAGCTCGCGGTAGCGGCCGGACTCCTCGTTGTAGGACCAGCCGCTGCGGTGCCGGTGGAACTCGCGGAAGACGAAGATCGGCGCGCTGATGAAGAAGGTCATCGAGTTGTGCTCGAAGGGCGTGCCGTGGCGGTCCCGCATCAGGAAGTTGATCAGGCCCTTGGACTTCTCCGGGTCCTGCGAGAGCGCCTCCAGGGACTGCTCGCCGGCGGTCGAGACCCGGGCCGCCCAGATCACGTCGGTGTCGGCCGCGGCGCTGCGGACCAGCTCCACGGTGACGTCGCTACGGAACTGCGGGGCAGGGGCCTGCGGGGCCGAACCCGCTTCGTCGCTCACGCGAGGATCCTCCAGAGGTAAGGCAGTGGTGACGCCGACAGCCTAGCCCGCGAGCGAGGCCGCCCCGGCCGGGGCGGGCGCGGCGTGCAGCTTGATCGCGTGCTGCATGGTCTTGCGGGCGTGCGGTACGTCACCGGCGTCGGCGTACGCGACGGCGAGGCGGAACCAGACCCGCCAGTCCCCCGGGGCCGCCTCGGCCTCCACCTGGCGGCGGGCGAAGACCGCGTCGGCGGACGCGCGGTCGATCCGGCCGCCCGACGTGCGCTTCAGCTCGTCCACCGGCAGGCCGCCCTCGGCCTCCAGCTCGCGGGCGAGCTGCTCGCTGGCCCGGCCGAAGCGGACGGTCTGGCGCAGGAACCAGACGCCGATCGGCGGGATGACGAAGGCGCAGAGGCCGATGCCGATGCCGAGCGGCTTGCCGGTGGCGATCAGCTGCACGCCTTCGCCGATGCAGAGCAGGGAGACCAGCAGCAGGGCGGCGGCCAGGGCGAAGAAGCCGGTACGGGAGGTCATCTCACAGGTCCAGGAGGTGTTCGAGCCCGAGGGTCAGGCCGGGCCGGGACGCGGTCTTGCGCACACCGAGCAGGATGCCCGGCATGAAGCAGCTGTGGTGCAGCGAGTCGTGCCGGATGGTCAGCGTCTCGCCGGTGTCGCCGAGCAGGACCTCCTGGTGGGCGAGCAGCCCGCGCAGCCGGACCGAGTGGACGGGTACGCCGTCCACGTCGGCGCCGCGGGCCCCGGGGAGGCCGTGGGTGGTCGGGTCCGACTGGCGCGGCAGGCCGGCCGCGGCGCGGGCCGCGGCGATCAGCTGGGCCGTGCGGGTGGCGGTGCCGCTGGGGGCGTCGGCCTTCCTGTCGTGGTGCAGCTCGACGACCTCGACGGTCTCGAAGTACTTGGCCGCCTGCTGGGCGAACTGCATGGCGAGTACCGCGCCGATGGAGAAGTTCGGTGCGATCAGGACGCCGGTGGCGGGAGCCGCGGCGAGCCAGCCGTCCAGCGTGGCCAGGCGCTCGTCCGTCCAGCCGGTGGTGCCGGTGACCACGTGCAGGCCGTTGGCGAGGCAGTACTCCAGGTTCCCCATCACCGCGTCCGGGTGGGTCAGTTCGACCACGACCTGGGCGTCGGCCGCGGTCAGGGTCTCCAGTTTGTCGGAGCGGCCCAGGGCGGCGACCAGTTCGAGGTCGGGGGCGGCCTCGACGGCCTTGACGGCCTCCGAGCCGATCCGGCCGGTGGCGCCGATCACGGCGACGCGCAGAGTCATCTCAGGAGTCCTCTCAGACCAGCGGTTCTTCTGGACAAGCAGTTCTTCTAGACAAGCGCTGTGGCGAGCTTGGCGGCCCGCTTGTCGTTGACGGGCCCGATCAGCGCGAGCGACGGGCGGTGCGCACCCAGCACATCACGCGCGACCGCGTGGACGTCCTCCAGGGTGACGGAGGCGATCTTCGCCAGCATGTCGTCGACCGACAGGTGGTGGCCGTAGCAGAGCTCGGCCTTGCCGATCCGGTTCATCAGCGAGCCGGTGTCCTCCATGCCGAGCACGGTGGAGCCGGAGATCTGCCCGATCGCGCGGGTCAGCTCCTCCTCGGTGATGCCGTCCTGGACGACCTTGGCGAGCTCCTCACGGCAGATCCTGAGGACCTCCTCGACCCGCTTGGGCTGGCAGCCCGCGTAGATGCCGAACAGGCCGCTGTCGGCGTACGAGGAGGAGTACGAGTACACCGAGTACGCGAGCCCGCGCTTCTCCCGGACCTCCTGAAAGAGCCGCGAGCTCATCCCGCCGCCGAGCGCCGCGTTGAGCACGCCCATCGCCCAGCGGCGCTCGTCGTGCCTCGGGACGCCGGGGACGCCGAGCACCAGGTGGGCCTGCTCGGTCGGGCGGTTCAGCACCTCGACCCGGCCCGCCGTGCGGACGGCCTTGTGGCCCTGGCGGACCTCGGCCGGGTGGCCGGTGGACTTGGCCAGGACGCCGGCGAAGGCCCGCTCGACCTGGCGGACGACCTTGGCGTGGTCGAGGTTGCCGGCCGCCGCGACGACCAGCTGCTCGGGCTTGTAGCGGCGCTTGAAGAAGCCGGCGATCTGGTCCCTGGTCAGCGCGTTGACGGTCTCCTGGGTGCCCAGGATCGGGCGGCCGAGCGGCCCCTCGCCGTAGATCACCTTGGCGAAGAGGTCGTGCACCACGTCGCCCGGGTCGTCCTCGGCCATCGCCATCTCCTCAAGGATGACGCCGCGCTCGGCCTCCACGTCCTCGGGGCGGATCAGCGAGCCGGTGAGCATGTCGCAGACCACGTCGATGGCGAGCGGCAGGTCGGTGTCGAGCACCCGCGCGTAGTAGCAGGTGTTCTCCTTCGCGGTGAAGGCGTTCATCTCGCCGCCGACCGCGTCCAGGGCCGCCGAGATGTCCAGCGCGCTGCGCCGCTCGGTGCCCTTGAAGAGCAGGTGCTCCAGGTAGTGGGTGGCGCCGTTCAGGACCGGGGTCTCGTCCCGGGAGCCGACGCCGACCCAGATGCCGAAGGTCGCCGAGCGGACCGTGGGCAGGGTCTCGGTGACGACCCGCAGGCCGCCGGGGAGGACGGTGCGGCGTACGGTGCCGGCGCCGTCGACGCCCTTGAGCAGTGTCCTGGTGGTGCCGGGACGCTGCGATGCTGCCGGGACCTGAGCCACGGGTGGACCTCTCATGAAGCTGGAGCTTGAAGCCGAGCATGGAGCTGGGAGACAACGGGGTGCGGCCCGCACGCTCCGAGCGGGAGCGTGCGGGCCGCGGTGAGCCTAGCGGTGGAACGTCACTCGGACGCTGCCTCGCCGTTCTCTTCGCCCTCGACGACCGGGATCAGCGAGAGCTTGCCGCGCGGGTCGATCTCGGCGATCTCGACCTGGACCTTGGCGCCGACGCCGAGCACGTCCTCGACGTTCTCCACGCGCTTGCCACCGGCGAGCTTGCGGATCTGCGAGATGTGCAGCAGGCCGTCCTTGCCCGGCATGAGCGAGATGAACGCGCCGAACGTCGTGGTCTTCACCACGGTGCCCAGGTAGCGCTCCCCGACCTCCGGCATGGTCGGGTTGGCGATCTGGTTGATCGTCGTACGGGCAGCCTCCGCCGAGGGACCGTCGACCGCACCGATGTAGATGGTGCCGTCGTCCTCGATAGTGATGTCCGCGCCGGTGTCCTCCTGGATCTGGTTGATCATCTTGCCCTTCGGGCCGATGACCTCACCGATCTTGTCCACCGGGATCTTGATGGTGATGATGCGCGGCGCGTTCGGCGACATCTCGTCGGGCGCGTCGATGGCCTCGTTCATCACGTCGAGGATGTGCAGGCGGGCGTCCTTGGCCTGCTTCAGCGCGGCGGCCAGCACGGAGGCCGGGATGCCGTTCAGCTTGGTGTCCAGCTGCAGGGCGGTGATGAAGTTGCGGGTACCGGCGACCTTGAAGTCCATGTCGCCGAACGCGTCCTCGGCGCCCAGGATGTCGGTCAGCGCGACGTAGTGCGTCTCACCGTCGATCTCCTGCGAGATCAGGCCCATGGCGATACCGGCGACGGCGGCCTTCAGCGGCACACCGGCGTTCAGCAGCGACATGGTCGAGGCGCAGACCGAGCCCATCGAGGTGGAGCCGTTGGAGCTCAGCGCCTCGGAGACCTGGCGGATCGCGTAGGGGAACTCCTCGCGGGTCGGCAGCACGGGCAGGATCGCCCGCTCGGCCAGCGCGCCGTGGCCGATCTCGCGGCGCTTCGGCGAACCGACGCGGCCGGTCTCGCCGACCGAGTACGGCGGGAAGTTGTAGTTGTGCATGTAGCGGCGACGCGTCTCCGGGGAGAGCGTGTCGAGCTGCTGCTCCATGCGGAGCATGTTCAGGGTGGTGACGCCCAGGATCTGGGTCTCGCCACGCTCGAACAGGGCCGAGCCGTGCACGCGCGGGATGGCCTCGACCTCGGCAGCCAGCGTACGGATGTCCGTGACGCCACGGCCGTCGATGCGGACCTTGTCCTTGATGACGCGCTCGCGGACGATCTTCTTGGTCAGCGCGTTGTACGCGGCGCTGATCTCCTTCTCGCGGCCCTCGAACTCCGGCAGGAGCTTGTCGGCGGCGATCGCCTTGACGCGGTCGATCTCGGCGTTGCGCTCCTGCTTGCCGGCGATGGTGAGCGCCTTGGCCAGCTCGTCCTTGACCGCGGTGGTCAGGGCGGCCAGCACGTCGTCCTGGTAGTCCAGGAAGACCGGGAACTCACCGGTCGGCTTCGCGGCCTGGGCGGCCAGCTTGGCCTGCGCGGCGCACAGCACCTTGATGAACGGCTTCGCGGCGTCCAGACCGGCGGCGACGACGTCCTCGGTCGGCGCCTCGGCGCCGCCCTCGACGAGCTGGATCGTCTTGGTGGTGGCCTCGGCCTCGACCATCATGATCGCGACGTCACCGTCGGCGAGGGTGCGGCCGGCGACGACCATGTCGAAGACGGCGTCCTCCAGCTCGCTGTGGGTCGGGAACGCGACCCACTGGCCCTTGATCAGCGCGACGCGGACGCCGCCGATCGGGCCGGAGAACGGCAGGCCGGCCAGCTGGGTGGACGCGGAGGCGGCGTTGATGGCCACCACGTCGTACAGGTGGTCGGGGTTGAGCGCCATGATCGTGCAGACGACCTGGACCTCGTTGCGCAGGCCCTTGACGAAGGACGGGCGCAGCGGGCGGTCGATCAGGCGGCAGGTGAGGATCGCGTCCTCGGACGGCCGGCCCTCACGACGGAAGAACGAGCCGGGGATGCGGCCCGCGGCGTACATCCGCTCCTCGACGTCGACCGTCAGCGGGAAGAAGTCGAAGTGCTCCTTCGGCTGCTTGGACGCGCTGGTGGCGGACAGCACCATGGTGTCGTCGTCGAGGTAGGCCACGGCCGAGCCGGCGGCCTGACGGGCCAGACGGCCGGTCTCGAAACGGATGGTACGGGTACCGAAGCTGCCATTGTCGATGACGGCCTCGGCGTAGAACACGTTCTCTTCCACCTGGAAGTTCTCCTCTTTCGTGCGTCTCCCGAGGAGCGCCCCTGCGCTTGCCCACCTGCGGCCCGGGCACATCTTGGGCCGGTCTTCGATCGAAGCCTCCGGGTCGTCCGCTGTGACGGGGACTCCCGACGGCCACTACCGAGGACCGGCGCCTCTCGGCGGCCAGGTCGGCGGTCGCGTGTGGACGCTCCTCCGGACGCGGGCGGCTTCCGTTTGAAGCCAGCGGCCCGCTGGGTGATCTCGTGCTGCCTCGGTGGCGACGGCATCGTCGATGCCATGACCGGGCATGCCCCTCACCTTACAAATTCACACCCTACAGAGGCGGCCATTGCCACGCGTGTGGAATGTGCCGGTGTGATCTGCCGGGTCGATCCGTCGGTGCGGGCAGCGCGTGGTACCGGCACTGCCCGGTGCGAGTGGAGCGTGGTGGTGCTGGTGGTACGGGTGGTACTGGTGCTGCGAGTGGTGCGCGGTGCGGGCACCGGCACGCCACGGATGCCAGAAGGGGCGGCTCCCCGGGAAGGGGAGCCGCCCCGACGCGGCGGTCTTAGCGGGCGCCGCCGGCGGCACCGCGACGGATGCCCAGGCGCTCGACGAGCGTACGGAAGCGCTCGATGTCCTTGGCGGCCAAGTACTTCAGCATCCGGCGACGCTGGCCGACCAGGATCAGCAGGCCACGACGGCTGTGGTGGTCGTGCTTGTGGAACTTCAGGTGCTCGGTCAGGTCCGAGATGCGGCGGGACAGCATGGCGACCTGGACCTCGGGGGAGCCGGTGTCGCCCTCCTTCTGGCCGAACTCGGCGAAGATCTGCTTCTTGACGGCGGCGTCGAGAGCCACGGCAACTCCTTCAGAGATGATCCGAGCGATCCTGGTCTACGGCACAGGATCTGAGATGACTCGGTGTCGTACGTCGAGCGCGGCCGTCCGCGGCATCGGAGCCGGGGCTCCGGGACAGACACGGCTGCGCTCAATGGCCAAGCGTACCAGTGCCCGCCGGTGCCCCCTGAAGCGGGGCCCCGGCGGGCACGGGTGAACGGGAGGTGGTGGGGTCAGCCGGTGCCGGTCGCGCCCCGGACGAGCCCGTAGATGTCGAGCACCGCGAGCGTCAGCGGGACGAGCGAGATCAGCATGACGCCGTCGACCGTGTCCAGGATCCGGCCCCAGAACGGGGAGACGCCCAGTCGGGGGACGACCAGCGCGATGGCGGTCAGGATGACGGCGCCCAGCGCGATGGACCCGGCGAGCCAGATGGTGCGGATGTCGGTGGAGGTCGCGCTCGCGGCCTTCACGATGTACATCGGCGTGTGCAGCGAGAGGCCCAGGATCAGCAGGCTCAGGGCGGCCAGGCCCGCGATGATCAGGCTGAAGATCTGCGCGGTGTAGCGGAACAGGCGGGCGCGCAGCATGGTCGAGACGCCCAGCGCCAGCGCCAGCAGCTCGCCCCACATCCGGTCGCTGAAGCCCAGCACGGTGCAGGCGCCGACGATGGTGGCGGAGCAGCCGCCGACCAGGCCGATCAGCACCTCGTGGCCGCGGCGGGCCTGGTGCGCGATCCGCTCGTACTGGACGGCCTCGGCGCGGCTGGCCTCCTCGCTGTAGCTGGTGCCACGGGTGCGGGTCTGGCCGGGAGCGCTGAAGCCGACGGGCAGCCGGGCGAACCGGGCCGAGAGCGCGGGCAGGAAGCCGATCACCGAGACCGCGGCGACGCCGGTGACGGCGGC
The DNA here is from genome assembly GCF_039529945.1 of Kitasatospora kazusensis. NCBI lineage: Bacteria > Bacillati > Actinomycetota > Actinomycetes > Kitasatosporales > Streptomycetaceae > Kitasatospora > Kitasatospora kazusensis. Next base: position 10,873 of record NZ_BAAANT010000065.1, read on the forward strand.
GATGTGGGTGGCCGGGGTGGTGGGGAGCAGCACCGCGGCGAAGGTGGCCAGGGTGCCGGCGGTGGCGAGGAAGGAGGCCGCGACGAACGGCGAGTCCTTCTCCGGCAGCAGGCCGACCAGCAGGATGGCGACCACCAGCACGGTGACGCAGCCCACCAGGAACTGGATCCGGCCGGGGCCGCCGCCCAGGGTGGCGACCGGCAGGACGCCGGAGCCGGCGATCAGTGCGTGCGGCAGGGCGCCGAGGCCGAGCGCGAGCGCCGCGTCGTGGTCCCCGTAGACCCGGGCCCGCACGGCGGCGAAGGTGACCAGCGTGATCGCCGTGACGCCCGAGACGATGCCCGGCAGGCTGTGCATGTCGTGGCGCAGGTCGGAGAACCAGAGCGCGAAGCCGAGCAGCACGAGCAGCACGCCGGCGCCGATCAGCCCGAAGGCCCGCATCAGCTCGGGGCTCCAGAAGCGGCGGTCCGTGTCCACGGCGCTGGCGATGGCGTCGGCCACGTCGTCGTAGACGGCGGGCGGCAGCGATTCGGCGAACGGGCGAAGGCTGAGCAGATCACCGTCGCGGACCTGCTGTGCGGACAGCGGCAGGCCGCTGTCGAGCACGGTGCCGTCGCGGCGGACCAGGTGGAAGCCGGTGGGCGCACCGTCCACCTGGGTCTGCCCGGACAGCCGGAGCACCTCCGGGTAGACGTCCGCGAGCGGAACGTCCTCCGGAAGTGCGACATCGATCCGGCTGTCCGGTGCCACGACGGTGACCCGGCAGAATCCGGTCGTTGCGTTTGCGCTCACCGGCGCTTCCCCCTCGTTGACTGAGCCTGTTAGTCAGCTGGCGCCAGCTCAGCCGGACCGGAACTGACACGATCCGGGCAAGAGTTGGCGCGGCGTTACCCTACCGCCCGACCTGCCCGTTCCGGCTACCGGCCCCCGTCGCGGTTCCGCCGACGCGTCATCAGGAGGCCCTGGTGGCAGCAAATGGTCGTTTTGCCCGGTCATCGGACCACAACTGCCGCAAAGCGCCTGCCCCCGTGCTCGAACCGTCCGGGCCGACCAGTAGGATCTGCCCCTGCGCAAGGCGTAACGGGGGCGGGTTCGCGCAGCTCCCGAGGACGCCTGCGGTCGGCGGAGCGGGGGCGGCGTCATCAAACACGGGGCGCTCTCACCCGTACGTATCCAATTGCGTGAGGGCTGATGCCGTTGTGAGCGAGCGAAGCATGGGGGCACCCCCAGCCGGAGGTTGGGGGAGGGCCATCGTGAGGTGCGCGTTTCGCGAAGCGACTGCCGAGCGAAGCGAGGTAGGCGCATGAGCGTGGTAACCGTCAAGCGTCCGGCCCGGGCCTATCCGCCCGCCGTTCCGGACGAGCCGGTGGAGCTGGTACCTCCGCCCGAGCTGCCGCGTACCGGCAGCGAGGACTGGATGATGTCCCTGCTGCCGCTGCTCGGCATGGGCGGCTCGGCGGCGTTCTTCTTCTCCCCCGGCGCTCAGGGCCCGATGAAGATGATGGGCGTCCTGATGGTCGCCTCCACCGCCGGCATGGCGGTGGCTCAGATCGTCAAGGCTCGCAAGGGCGGCAACGCGGGCACCTCGGACGAGCGCCGTGACTACCTGAAGTACCTGCAGCAGATGCGGCGTCAGGTCCGGCGTACGGCCGAGCGCCAGCGCGGTGCGCAGCTCTTCCTGCACCCCGAGCCCGACCAGCTCTGGTCGATCGTGGCGGAGGGCCGCCGGCTCTGGGAGCGCAGGCCCACCGATCCGGACTTCGGGCAGATCAGGCTGGGGCGCGGACCGCAGCAGCTGTCCACCCCGCTGGTGGCGCCGCAGACCGCGCCGATGGACGAGCTGGAACCGCTGGCCGCCGAGGCCATGAAGAACTTCCTCACCGCGCACGGCACCCTGCAGGACCTGCCGCTGGCGGTCTCGCTGCGCGCCTTCTACCACATCACGGTGTGCGGCGACCCCGACACCGTGTACGGCAACGTGCGGGCGATGATCGCCCAGCTGGCGACGCTGCACTCCCCCGACGACCTGGTCATCGCGGTGGCCGCGGCCCCCGGTGCGGTGGACGAGTGGGAGTGGGCCAAGTGGCTGCCGCACACCCAGCACCGCAAGGAGAACGACGGCGCCGGTTCGCGCCGTCTGATCGCCACCGGTCTGGGCGAGGTGGAGCAGCTGCTCCAGAACGAGCTCGCGGGCCGCAAGGGCTTCACCCGCGACGCCGTCCCCTCCGCCGACCAGCCGCACGTCATCGTGGTGATGGACGGCGCGGCCGTGCCGCCCGACTCGCTGCTGGCCGGCGCCGAGGGCGTCGAGGGTGTCACCATCATCGAGGTCGTCCCCGGCGACCTGGACGAGCCCAGCGGGCACCTGATCGTGACCGTCTCCCCGGAGGAGCTGCTGCTGGAGTCCGCCTCCGGTGCCTCCTACTCCGGCAAGCCGGACACCCTCTCGGCCTGGCAGTCCGAGGCCCTGGCCCGCCAGCTGGCGCCGTTCCGCGCCTCGGTGGGCGGGGACGACGGCGACCCGTCGCTGATCTCCATGGACTTCACCGAGATGATGAGCACCGGCGACCCCGGTGCCTTCGACCCCGCCCGCCACTGGCGGCCGAAGCCGATCCGCGAGAAGCTCCGCGTCCCGCTCGGTGTCGGCACCAGCGGCGAGTACGTCTGGCTGGACCTCAAGGAAGCCTCGCTGGAGGGCATGGGCCCGCACGGCATGTGCGTCGGCGCCACCGGTTCCGGCAAGTCCGAGGTGCTGCGCACCATCGTGCTGGCGCTGGCCGTCACGCACTCCTCCGAGGTGCTCAACCTCGTCCTCGCCGACTTCAAGGGTGGTGCGACCTTCGCCGGTATGGCGGAGATGCCGCACACCGCGGCCGTGATCACCAACCTGGAGGGTGAGGCCACCCTCATCGACCGGATGCGTGACTCCATCGAGGGCGAGATGAACCGCCGTCAGGAGCTGCTGCGTTCGGCGGGCAACTACGCCAACATCAACGAGTACGAGCGGGCCCGCGCGGCCGGGGCCGCGCTCGACCCGCTGCCCTCGCTGCTGATGATCATCGACGAGTTCTCCGAGCTGCTCACCGCGAAGCCGGACTTCATCGACCTGTTCATCCAGATCGGCCGGATCGGCCGTTCGCTGGGTATGCACATGCTGCTCGCCTCGCAGCGTCTGGAGGAGGGCAAGCTCCGCGGTCTGGACACCTTCCTCTCCTACCGGCTGGGTCTGCGCACCTTCTCGGCCGCCGAGTCGCGGGCCGCGATCGGTGTGCCGGACGCCTACCACCTGCCGCCGATGCCCGGTGTCGGGTACCTGAAGTTCGGCTCCGACGTGATGGAGCGCTTCCGGGCGGCGTACGTCTCCGGCGCCTACCGCCCGCCGGGCCAGGTGCTGGTCAGCGGCGGCCGCACGGTCACCGCGCAGCCGGTGCTGTTCACCGCGGCCGAGGTCGAGGTCGTGGAGCCGGTGGTCGAGGAGGTGGTGGAGGTCGCCGAAGAGATCGACGACTCGCTGCTGGACACCATGCTCGACACCTTCGTCGGCCGGATGATCGGCCAGGGCCCGCCGGCCCACCAGGTCTGGCTGCCGCCGCTGGACGCGGCGCCCAGCGTCGACCAGCTGGTGCCGCCGCTCCAGGTCACCCCGGAGCGCGGTCTCACCTCGCCCGAGTTCGGTGCGCTCGGCCGCCTCGTGGTGCCGGTCGGCATCGTCGACAAGCCGCGCGACCAGCGCCGTGACGTGCTGTACCAGGACTACTCGGGTTCGGCCGGTCACGGCCTCATCGTGGGTGGTCCGCGCTCCGGCAAGTCGACGCTGGTGCGCACCATGGTGGCGGGCTTCGCCGTCACCCACACCCCGACCGAGGCCCAGTTCTACATGCTGGACTTCGGTGGCGGTGGCTTCCAGAGCCTGCAGGGCCTGCCGCACGTCGGCGGGGTCGCCGGGCGTCTGGACGTCGACAAGGTGCGCCGCACGATCAGCGAGGTCCAGGGCGTCCTGAACCGCCGCGAGGAGCTGTTCCGGGCGACCGGCATCGACACCATCGCCACGTACCGCACCAAGCGCGCGGCCGGCCAGCTGCCGGACGAGCAGTTCGGCGACGTCTTCCTGATCATCGACGGCTGGCTGACGTTCAAGCAGGACTTCGAAATGCTGGAGCCGGTCATCGGGGACATCGCGCAGCGAGGTCTCGGGTACGGCGTCCACGTCATCCTGACGGCGGCCCGGTACGCCGAGGTCCGTCCGGCGATGAAGGACCTGCTGCTGAACCGGACCGAGCTGCGGCTCGGTGACGCGATGGAGTCCGAGATCGACCGCAAGGTCGCGCAGAACGTCCCGGCCGGTTCGCCCGGTCGCGGTGTGACGGCCGCCAAGCTGCACTTCCTGTCCGGGCTGCCCCGGCTCGACGGCTCCTCGGAGATCGAGGACCTGCAGAACGGTGTCGCCGACCTCGTCCAGCAGGTCGACGCCGCCTGGACGGGCCCGCGCGCGCCGCAGGTCCGGATGCTGCCGGCGGTGCTGGACGGGAACTCGCTGCCCAAGGGCTTCGAGCACCCCGAGCGCGGTATCGCCTTCGGTGTGGACGAGGTCGAGCTCGCGCCGATCTACCTCAACTTCGAGACCGACCCGCTGTTCATCGTCTTCGGTGAGAGCGAGTCGGGTAAGTCGGCGATGCTCCGGATGATCATCAAGCAGATCACCGAGCGGTACACCTCGGACCAGGCCGGCATCGTGATCGGCGACTTCCGCCGCTCGCTGCTGGGCACCGTCCCGCCGGAGTACCTGGTCGAGTACGCGGCGGCCGCGCCGGCCATGACCGCGATCGTCGACATGCTCCGCGGCGCCTGCTCGCGGCGCCTGCCGGGTCCGGACGTCACGCCGCAGCAGCTGCGCGACCGCAGCTGGTACACCGGCAAGGACATGTTCGTGATCGTCGACGACTACGAACTGGTCGCCACCCAGTCGGGCAACCCGCTGGCGCCGCTGGCCGAGTTCCTGCCGTTCGCCCGTGACATCGGCCTGCGCGTGATCATCGCCCGCAGCGCCGGTGGTGCCGGTCGCTCGCTCTTCGAGCCGATCATGCAGCGGATGCGCGAGCTGGGCGGTCAGGGCCTGCTGCTCTCGGGCGACAAGAACGAGGGCGCGCTGCTCGGCACCGTCAAGCCGCAGCCGCTGCCGCCGGGCCGAGGCGTGTTCGTCTCGCGCAAGATCGCCAGTGGCCAGATGGTCCAGACGGGCTGGCTGCCCACCCAGTAACACGCAGTGATCGCAAGGAGGCCGGGTCCCCGTGGACCCGGCCTCTCGGCGTCTCGGGGGCCGAAACGTTATGGAGTTTCTTGCGCCCCTGAGCTGCGGTTCTCGTTGTCGGCGGGGAGGGTTCGGCGGCCCCGGAGCGACCTTGGACGAGCACCAACCAAAGCCCCACATACCCTTGGAATCCCTGGCCATAATCACCAGTTCACCTTGGATTCATATGCGCCACGCCGAGTGGAGCAACTCGGACATATTCGGCAATTACCGCGAGCGACTACTGGATCGCATGTTTATGCGGCCCTACGCAACGGATTCCGAAGCAGATCGGCCATTGACGCAATCAATACGCACAAGGTTCCATGACGGCCGGGAGCGACAACCAGGACCAGGCAACCGCTGCGGAGGCGATACCGCTCCCTCCCCCCAGAACCGCACAGAGTCGATCGGAACCGTCCATGACCGACACGCTTCGCCCGCCACTCGCCGTAGCCCCCACCACGGCGACCGAAGGCGCCACCGAGGCACCGCGCAAGCTGAGCCGCTCGCTCGGCGTCGTGGGCGGCACACTGCTCACGCTCTCCTGCGTGACGCCCGCCTCCTCGCTCTTCGTTCTGGTACCGCAGCTCTTCAACGCCCTCGGCACCGCGACCGCCCTGAGCATCGCGATCGGCGCCGTCATCTGTGTCGCGGTGGCGTTCTGCTACTCCGAACTCGGCACCCTGATCCCGAGCGCCGGCGGCGAGTACGCGATGGTCGGCACGCTGGCCGGGCGGTTCGCCGGCTGGCTGGTCTTCATCCAGTCGATCATCGTGGTGATGATCGTGCCGTCGGTGATCGCGATCGGTACGGCGGCCTACCTCGCCCCGATCGTGCACCTGAGCCCCGCCGTGGCCGGCATGGCCGTGATGCTGGCCGCCACCGTGGCCGGCCTGCTCGACCTGCGCGCCAACGCCTGGATCACCGGGATCTTCCTGGTCCTGGAGGTGATCGCGGCCGGCGTCGTCTCCGTCCTCGGCTTCGCGCACAGCCAGCGCGGCGTGAGCAGCCTGATCCACGGCACGATGGCCGACCCCCAGGGCGTCACCAGCACGGTGGGCATCGGGGCGGTCTTCGCCGTCATGGGCATCGCGCTCTTCGTCACCCAGGGCTTCAGCACCGCGATCTACCTCTCCGAGGAGCTGGAGAACCCGCGCCGCAACGTCGCCCGTACCGTGCTCTGGACGCTCGCGCTCTCGGTGGTCGTCATCATCGTCCCGGTCGTCGCGATCACCCTGGGCGCGCCCGACCTGGCCACCCTGACCGGCGGCGACCTCTCCGGCATGGTGGCCGGCTGGAGCGACTCCGCGCTCGGCACCTTCATCAGCCTCTGCATCGCGCTGGCGATCATCAACGCGGGCATCGTGATGGTCATCCAGAACTCCCGGGTGCTCTTCGCCTCCGGCCGTGACAAGGCCTGGCCCGAGCCGGTCAACAAGGCCTTCGGCACCCTCAACCGGTTCAACGCCCCCTGGGTCGCCACCCTCGCGGTGGGCCTGCCCGGCGCGGCGCTCTGCTTCGTCCCCGGCCAGCTGCTGACCAACATCACCGGTGTCGCCGTCGCGGCCCTGTACCTGCTGGTCGCCGTCGCCGCGCTGCTCTCCCGCCGGGGCGCGCACAAGGACGTCCCCGCCTGGCGCCAGCCGCTCTGGCCGGTCCTGCCCGCGCTGCTGATCGTGATGCTGGCCTACGTGCTCACCCAGATGGACGTCAAGGCCCTGCTCTGGACCGGCGGGATCACCGCCGCCGCCACGCTCTACTGGGTGTTCTACCTCCGCCCCCGGCAGGCCACCCGCTGGGTGATCACCGTCCCCGAGGACGACCAGGCCTGACCCGGGCCCGCACGTGAAGGAGGCCGGCACCCCCGCGGGGGTGCCGGCCTCCTTCACGTGCCAGGGGTGCCAGGGCCGTGCGCGTCAGCCCTCGTCGCGCCGACGGCGGTCGCGCAGGACAACGGCGCCGCCCCCGAGCCCGGCCACCAGCAGGGTGCCCAGGGCCAGCACGTACATCGCGCTGCGGCGGTCGCGGTCGGCCTGGGTCTCGGCCAGGCCCAGCGGCTGGGCGACGATCCGCGCCGAGTCCAGGTGCACCGGCGGGTCGTCGTGCGGGGCGTCCGGCTGGCCGTCGACCCACTGCACGGCCTTGACCGGATCGACCACGCCCCAGCCGGTGAACTTGTTCCAGCCCCGCTGGGTGCGCTGCGCGGTCTGCTCGATCCGGGCCCGGACCTGCTTGGCCGTCCAGTCCTTGTGCTCGCCCTTCAGCAGCGCGGCGACGCCCGCCACGTACGGGGAGGAGAAGCTGGTGCCGTTGTCCACGCACTGGCCGTTGCCGGGCGCGGTGGAGAGCATGTCCACACCGGGCGCCGCGACGCCGACGAAGTCGCCGTACTGGGAGAACGAGGCCCGCTCGTTGTTGCGGTCCGAGGCGCCGACCGCCAGGACGGTCGGGAACGCGGCGGGGTAGGTGTCCCCCTCCAGGCCGTCGTTGCCGGACGAGGCGACCACCACCACCTTGTCGCTCTCCGCGCGGTCCAGCGCGGCCTTCAGTGCGTCCTTGCCGTCGAAGCCGCCGTTGCCGTCGGTGCTGCGGACGTCCTGCGAGATGTTGATGACGTCGACGTGGTTGTCCAGCGCCTTGTTGATGGCCGCCGTCAGCTGGTTGACGTTGCCGTTGCCCTGGGCGTCGTTCTGCCGGATCGAGTAGATCTGGGCGTCGGGCGCCAGTCCGACGAAGCCGGTCTTGGTGCTGTGCCCGGCGGCGATGATGCCCGCCACCTTGGTGCCGTGGCCCACCGGGTCGTTGATGCCGGTACCCTGCACCGGCTGGTTGGTCGACTTGTCGACCAGGCTGGAGCCGCCGTCGACGACCTTGCCCGCCAGCTGCGGGTTGACGTTGTCCACGCCGGTGTCGATGACCCCGACCAGCACGCCCTTCCCGGTCGTGGGGTCCTGGCTCTTGGGCTTGTGCGGCGCCCAGAGCTGGTCGAGCAGCACCCGTTGCAGCGCCCACGGCACGCCCGGGACGTCCGTCGACGGGATCTGGCACTCCGCGGCGGCCGCGATGCCTATCGGCGCCGAGGGCGCGGAGGCGGCAGAGCTCGGCGCACCGGCGTACGCGGGCGTGGCCGACAGGCCGCCGATCACTCCCAGCGCGACGAACGCCGCAGCAGACCTGCGGTACGTACCCAACGACGGCACCTGTCTTCCCCTCTGATCCACCCGTATGTGCTGCGCGCGGCCACCCGGCCGGTCCCCCGCGCGCCAAGGGCGGGCGCCCGACCGGACGCCCGCCCTTCTGCTACTGCCTCAGCGCCTGCTGTCTGTCGCAGTGCCGGCCCGCAAGGGACGACTAGCCCCAGAGCGCGGCGTTCTTGTGCTCGGTGTCCTGGTAGCGCGACGCGGCCTGGTCCAGCAGCTGGGCGATCTTGCTCAGGGCCTGCTGCAGGTCGGCGGCCTTGGCGTCCCACTGGGCCTGGCGGGCCTGGTAGCCCTGCTGGGCCGCGCCCTGCCAGCTGTTCGCGATCCGCGAGACGCCGGCCTTGAGGTCCTCCAGCTGGCTCTGGATGCGCGCAGCGGTCTGGCGGACCTCGGAGCTGGCGTTCTGGACGGTGGAGAAATTAACTTGGATGAGGCCGTCGGACATGGTGACTCCTTGTCGGGAAGATCATGCCGGTCCGCCCTTCGGCGGCCGGAAGTGTCTGCGTGGTCCGCAGTCGCGGCGCTCACGGCCGCATGGCACGAAGCCGCAGGTCAGCCGAGAGCGCTGGCCGCGCTGCTGAGCGAGGAGTGCTGCTCCTGCTCGTTCGCGGAGTACTGCTTCGTGGTGGCCTCGATCGCCTGCTTGATCTCGTCGAGAACCTTGTTCAGCGCGGAGGCGTCCTCGTTGAACCGGGCCTGGAGCTGGGCGTACGCGTCGGCGCCGGCGCCCTTCCACGAGGCCTTGGTCTCGTCGACGAGGGTGTTGAGCCGCTGGATCTCCCCCTGGACCTGCTGGTTCACCTCGCCGATGCGGTTGGCAAACGCGGTCATTTCCTCAGCGGTCGTCGTGAACTGACCAGACATGATCTACCGTCCCCCATGAGACAGAACCTCTGACGGATAGTCCTGGCACGGCCTACCCGCCGAACACCACGGCGCGGTGTTCCCTCTGCACAATAGTCGCCGAGCGCAAGTCCCCCAACACCGGGAGCCGGACTGGTTACCAGATCATGACCTGGCAACCGGCCCGAATCCTGAAAGTGCGTCAGGCGTTCTGCTCCTCAAGCGCCGCAGCGGTGTTCAGCACCGGTCCGCCGGGCACCAGGTTGGCCCAGAGGCTCGGGACCATGACCGGCTGGATCTTGTCGTAGCCGAGCCGGGCCTGTGCCTCGTCCGTCTGCGGCTGACCCGACTGCGTGCCCGGCGACGGGGTCGCCGCCGCGGTCTTGCCGCCGTCGTTGTTGCTCTGCACCGAGTAGCGCAGGCCGGTCTCGGTGATCAGGAAGTTGCTGCCCGAACCGCCGGCACCCGCGTCCACCGAACGGAACAGCAGGCCGGCCCCCGGGGAGACGTGCGCACTGGCCGAACCGGTGGTCACCGGCATCGGGTAGTTGGTGTCGGCCCACACGGTCTGCTTGATCGCACCGGTGGCATCCATGCTCTGGAAGGTGCTGCAGAGCACCTGCCGGGGCTTGGCGCTGTCGGTGTTCACCGCGCTGCCGCTCGGCTTCTCCTTCGGGACGTCACCGTTGCCGCCCAGCAGGGTGGTCTGGTCGATCTGCGACCGCAGCGCCGCGTAGTCGCTCGGCGAGAGCTGGGCGAAGGTCGGCGTGTTGCTGTTGTAGATCACCTTGAGCGCCGGGTTGGAGATGATCAGCGCCGCCTGGAAGGCCGTCACCTCGTACAGGCGGTCCTGGCCCACCACGTAGAAGCTCTTGTTCTGGAAGGAGAGCAGCCGTCCCACGTAGCGCTCGTCCTGCTGGCTGATCTGCACCGTGGAGATGACCCGCTCGGAGCTCTTGAACCCGGGGATCACCGGGAAAGCGATCTTGTTCCCGTCCTTCAGGGTGTTCAGCCAGTCCTGGCTGACCTGCTGCGGGTGCGCGTCGCTGCCGAACAGCCCGGTCTCCAGGCTGTTGCGGGTGCCGTCGTCCGTCCCCGCGTCGGTGAGCGCGTGCTTGAGGCCCGCCGAGTCGACCAGGTAGTCGCTGGCACGGTTGCCCGCGACCGGCGGCGCCTCGACGAACAGCCACTGGCCGGCGCCGAGCAGCTGGCCGGGGTTGGCGAGCGTCTTGGCGTCCTTGCCGGCCGTCACGAAGACCGCCTGGTTGATCGTCGCCTGGCTGTTGTCCTTGCCCGGGCGGTCGCAGACCGACCAGTTCTTGGCGACCCCGGCGTCCGCCGGGTCCGGCAGCCGGTCCGGCGCGTACGGGATGCCGATGGTCGGGCCGTGGTTCTTGTACGCGTCGAGCACCGAGTCGGCGACGACCACCACCTTGGCGCCGGCCGGCAGCACGAGCCGGGCCGAGGACATGTTGAGAACCTGGTGGAGCACCTTCTCCTTGGAGACCGGATCGACCAGCACCACGTAGCGGGTGGTCGAGTCCTTGCCCTGGATGACGCTCTTGCCGTCGTCCCAACCCTGCGGCGCGCTGGGCTTGATGACGCCCACCATGCCGAACCCCGCCACGATGACGGCGGCCACCACGACGCTGGGCAGCACGGCCCGGACCGGGCGCGGCGCGTCCTCGTCGTTACCGCCTCCGCTGGGCTGCAGGAAGGCGCCCACCATGCGCTTGCGCGCGAAGGTGTATGCGTTCAGCTCGTCCCGGCGTGATGCCATCCTCGTCGTCTCCCCTGTTTGACCGACAGCTGTGTCAGCCGACATCTGCACCTGCCGACACCGGCTCCTGCCGGACATCTGTGCGTACGTCAGCACGATTCGTCCGTGCGCGAGTCTGCCACCCGCCGGACGGCGACCGTAGCCAACCCTCTACGATGCGGCAGCAGACGGTAAGTACGGTACGGGTACGGTTCGCCGACCAGCCAACCGGGCCGTGATATCTGATCAGAGAGGGTCACTCGGGGGATGCCAAGCCAGACCGCTCCAGAGCGACGCAACACTTCGCACGGCCGACGCGCCAGGAACGGCGGGAGCGCCAACAGCGGCTCCGCCGGGGGTCCGGGGCGCGGGGCCCGGCGGGCGCAGCCCGCCCAGGCCCGTCCGACCGCTCCGGTGCCGGTGAAGCTCCACCCCCGCCCGGGGCTCCTCGGCACCCACCTCCAGCTCCAGCAACTGGTGCTGCTGGAGGTCGCGGTGGCGCTGGTGGCCGTGGGCTGGACGATCAACGCGGCGATGGCCGGGGTCTTCGCCGTCCCGGCCGTCCTGCTGGTGATCGTGGCGCTGCTGCCGCTGAACGGCCGCAGCGCGCCGGAGGGCCTGCGGGTCCGGATGGCGTTCAACGCCCGCCGCAAGCAGGCCCAGCTGAACGTACCGCCGCCGGGCACCGACCCGGCCCTGGCGCCGGCGCTGGAGCTCGAACCGGCGCTGCACACGTACACCCACGCCACCGAGGCCGACCTCGGCAACGGGCGGCCCGTCCGGCGCGAGACCGGCATGGTCGGCGACGGCACCTTCCTGACCTCGGTGCTGCTGGTGCAGGCCAAGGACCAGCCGCTGCGGCCCACCCGCACCAGCCTGCCGCTGCCGCTCGACGTGATCTGCTCGGCGCTCCAGGTGGACGACATCGCGCTGGAGTCGGTGCAGCTGGTGCAGCACACCCAGCCCGCGCCGGCCCCGCACCTGCCCGAGCAGTCGCTGGCCACCCGCGCCTACCACCAGCTGCCCGACGGCCTCTCCACCCCCGGCCTGCGGCTCACCTGGATCGCCCTGAAGTTGAGCCCCGAGCTCACCAGCGCCGCCGTGGTCGCCCGCGGCGGCGGGGACGAGGGCGCCCGCAAGGCCCTGCAGCGCGTCACCGACCAGCTGGCCGGACGCCTGAACAGCGCGGGCTTCACCGCGACCGCGCTCGACGAGCGCGAGCTGATCGCCGCGCTGGCCATCTCCACCTGCGCCAACCCGATCGCCGTCGCGGGCCGCCAGGGCACCGGCGGTGGCGGCGGCAACGGCCGCCGCACCCAGGAGAGCCGCAAGTTCTGGCGGATCGACGACCGCTGGCACAGCACCTACTGGATCTCCAAGTGGCCGGTGCTCAGCCGCCCCGGCGGCACCCCCGGCCGGATCGCCGCCCCCGACCTGGTCAACCTGGTCACCGGCACCCCCGCGCTGGCCAGCACCTTCAGCCTGACCGCGAGCCAGGGCACCGGCGGCTCGGTGGCGATCAGCGGGCACGTCCGGGTCACCGGGCGGAGCGAGAGCGAGGTCGACCAGGTCGGCCGGCTGGTGGAGTCCCGCGCACAGAGCGCCGGCGTGAGCCTCACCCGGCTCGACCTCGAACAGGCTCCCGGCCTGCTCGCCACACTGCCCCTGGGAGGGACTTCCTGATGGCCTATCAGACCTACCCCACCCAGGCCCCCGAGCCCGGCGCCGAGCAGGCCCGGGTGCTGCGGATCCGTCCCGGCTTCGGCCTACGCGGTCCGCGCCGCGAGCGGCACGTGCTCTCGCCCGAGGACCTCGGCGCGCTCTCCTTCCCGGTCGGCGACGACGGTGTGGTGATCGGCGTCGACCAGCAGCAGCAGCCCTCCGTCCTGGGCCTGTTCCGGCCCACCTCGTACGAGGTCGTGCTGGTCGGCGGCATGTGGACGGCGCAGATCATCGCGCTGCGCGCGGCCGCCACCGGCGCCCGGATCGCCGTCGAGACCGGCCGGCCGCAGGCCTGGGCCCCGCTGGCGCAGGCCGCCGGCGGCGGCCAGCCCTGCGTGACCATCCACCAGGTCGGCCGGCTCGGCGCGCAGGGTGCCTCGGTGGCCTCGCCCGTCCTGGTCGTCCGCGACCTCGGCGCCCGTCCGCCGCGCAGCCGGCTCTCCGCCGCGCCGTGGCAGAGCACCCTGACGCTGCTGCCGTACCTCGGGCCGAACGCGCCCCGGGTGCTCAACGCCGCCGACCTGGTCGGCATCCAGCGGGTCTCGCCGCAGGAGACCGAGGTGCTCGCCCGCATCCTGTCCCTCGGCGAGCAGGACGTCGCCTCGCTGCCGACGCTGCCCGACAACATCACCCTCTGGGCGACCCGGATGCGGCGCCAGTTCGTGATGACCAACCCCGGTGAGGCGGAGGGCCAGATCCTGGGCGGCCCGCGCCGGATGGACTGACGGGCCCCCCTCACGGTCCGCCTCCTGCACCGTTACGGTGGAGGGGGCGGACCTCTTTCGGGTGGGCGGCGTGGTGAACAGCAGGTGAGGTTCACTCCAAAAGCGGTTGTCGCAGGGCCGCTGACGTCCCCCGACCTTGGTGGCAGCTGAGATACCGCCTTCAGCTGACCGCGAATCACGGCCTAGTCTTGTTGCCCGACGGCACCGCGAACAGCGGCGGCGAACACGAGGGAGCCCAAGTGAGCAGCGATCGGGACGGCGTCTACGTCGGCGACAACGCGGCAGAGGACGACGACGACTGGTCGGACGCGCCTGACTACTCCCCCCCGTCCTGGTACACACAGAGCGCGGGCCCGCAGTCCGCCGCACCGGCCCCTGCCCCTGCCCCTGCGCCGGCTCCTGCCCCCGTACCGGCTCCCGCGCCTGCCCCCGCACCCGCACCGGTGGCGCAGCAGCCCGTCCCCGAGCAGGTCGCACCGGCTCCGGCCCCCGTACCCACCCCGACTCCCGCGCCCGCTCCGGCGCCCGCCCCCGTACCCGCGCCCGCCCCCGTACCGGCGCCTGCGCCCGCTCCGGTGCAGGTCCAGGCCGCCCCGGTGCCCGTTCCGGCCGCCGAGTCGCAGGCGCCGCCGCAGCAGCCCTGGCCGCCCGCCAACCCGGTCCAGGCGCAGCCGCCCCAGCAGCCCGAACCGCCGCAGCCGTACCAGCAGCAGCCCGCGCCGCCCGGCCCGTGGCCGGTCCCGCAGCAGCAGCCCCAGCAGCCCGCGCCGGACGCCGCGCCCGCGCCCGGCCCGCCCGTGGACCCGCGCCAGGGCGGCTGGCCGCAGCCGCCGGCCTTCCCGCAGCCGCAGCAGCCCCAGCACGCGCAGCCCCAGCACACCCAGCCGCCTCAGCAGCTCGGCTACCCCCAGCAGGGCGGATACCCCCAGCAGGCCGCCCCGCAGGCTCCGGCGGCGTTCCAGCAGGGCGGCCAGCAGCCGATGTCGCACGGCGCCGCGCTCGGCTACACCGCCGCCGTGGAGCTCTCCTCGGACCGGCTGCTGCGCGGCCAGCCCAAGCAGCAGCGCGAGTCGCGGTTCAAGTTCGGCGGCAAGGCGGCGGAGGCCGACCGGGCCCGTCGGCTGGAGGTCATCCGCACGCCGGTGATGAGCTGCTACCGGATCGCGGTGATCAGCCTCAAGGGCGGCGTCGGCAAGACCACGACCACCACCTCGCTCGGCGCCACCCTGGCCACCGAGCGCCAGGACAAGGTGATCGCGATCGACGCCAACCCGGACGCCGGGACGCTCGGCCGCCGGGTGAAGCGCCAGACCGGCGCGACCATCCGCGACCTGGTGACGGCCATCCCGCACCTGCGCAGCTACATGGACGTCCGCCAGTTCACCTCGCAGGACCTGCACTCGGGCCTGGAGATCCTGGCGAACGACGTCGACCCGGCCGTCTCGACCACCTTCAACGACTCGGACTACCGCCAGGTCATCCAGGTGCTCGGCCAGCACTACCCGATCATCCTGACCGACTCGGGCACCGGCCTGCTGTACAGCGCGATGCGCGGGGTGCTGGACCTCGCCGACCAGCTGATCGTGGTCTCCACGCCGAGCGTGGACGGCGCCAGCAGCGCCAGCACCACCCTGGACTGGCTCTCCGCGCACGGCTACGCCGACCTGGTGCAGCGCAGCATCACGGTGGTCTCCGGGGTCCGCGAGACCAGCAAGATGATCAAGGTCGAGGACATCGTCGCGCACTTCCAGACCCGCTGCCGCGGCGTCGTGGTGGTGCCCTTCGACGAGAGCCTGGCGGCCGGCGCCGAGGTCAACCTGGCGATGATGCGGCCCAAGGTCCGGGAGGCGTACTTCGAGCTGGCCACCCTGGTCGGCGAGGACATCGCGCGGGCCCAGCACGCGGCGGGCGGCGGCTGGCAGCAGCAACAGCAGTACCCGCAGCAGGGCGGCTACCCGCAGCAGCAACAGCAGCAGTACCCGCCGCAGGGCGGCTACCCGCAGCAGCAGGGCGGCTTCCCCGGCCAGCCGGCCCCCGGCGCGCCGTGGGCCCCGCAGCCCGGCCAGACCCCGCCGCCCGGCTACGGCCAGCCGCCGCAGCAGGGCGCCCCGGGCGGGCAGTCGCTGCCGCCCGAGTGGCAGCAGCAGGGCCAGCAGCCCGGCTACGGCTACCCGCCGCCCCCGCAGGAGGGCCAGCCGCCGGTCGGCTACGGCTACCCGCCACCGCAGCAGTAGCAGTAGCAGTAGCAGTAGCACGACGAGGTGGGCCCGTCGGGACGGGCCCACCTCGGGGCGGGCGGCTCTGCTCCGCCGGACGAACCGCGTGCACGGAACACGGAACCGGCAGCCGAGCGCCGCCCGCCGCAGCGGCCCTCC
>NZ_BAAANT010000066.1:0-25433 GCF_039529945.1 Kitasatospora kazusensis
CAGCAGCCTCGGCTACCGCAGTCCCGCCGAGTACGAGAGCGTCCTCGCGGTCTGACCACCACACCGATGGTGTCCGTCAAAGCGGAGCAAGCTCAGTCAACGCCGCAGCGGTGATCGCCAAGCTCAACCCGATCATCCGGGGCTGGGCCGCCTACTACCGGGGCGTGGTGTCCAGCGAAGCGTTCGCCTCCCTGGACTTCCACATGTGGAAGCTCACCTACAAGTGGGCCAAGCACAGCCATCCGAAGAAGTCGAAGCACTGGGTGGCGTCCCGGTATTTCGGTCGGTTCAACCGGTCCAGGCAGGACCGCTGGGTGTTCGGGGACCGGGAGACCGGTGCTCATCTCACCAAGTTCGCCTGGACCAGGATTATCCGGCACCAGATGGTCCCGGGCCGAGCGTCGATCGACGACCCGGCCCTGACCGAGTACTGGGCTGCACGACGGCGCAGGAGGAAACCCCCGCTGAGTGCGACCGGGCTGCGTCTGCTGCAGAAGCAGCACGGCCGCTGTCCGCTCTGCGACGGGCTCCTCCTGCACGCCGACCGCGAGCCGCAGAGCCCATCGGAATGGGAGCAGTGGCTCAAGGTGACCCGGCAGGCGATCCGCAAGAACGCGGTCACCGCCGACCCGGGCCGCAACACGCCGGACAGCGCCGTTGCCCTCCGCTTGATCCACACCCACTGCCATCGCTGGCGCGGTGCCAGCATCGGCAGTCGGATAGCACTGCAACCTGTCAGCGGGCCTTCGGGGTCTGCTTGAGCCGTGTGCTCGGACGACGGGCACGCACGGTTCTGAGGGGGGTGCGGCGCAGTAATGCGCCGCACCTACCCGACTCGGGCCGCAAGCGGGGACTGGCCGTGGACGTCATGGGGCTGATCATCGGAGTCGTCGTCCTGGCCGCCTCCGCCCACGACAACGCCGCCGGCACCGCCCTGCTCGACCAGGCCGCCGAACGGTGCGGGATGCGTCTGGAGAAAGCCCTGGTGGACCAGGGCTTCAAGGACGAGGTGATCATCCACGGTGCACTGCTGGACATCGACGTCGAAGTCGTCCGCCGCAACCCGGCCGACCAGGGCAAGGGCTTCGTCCCACAGCCGAAACGGTGGGTGGTGGAGCAGACGAACGGCACCTTGATGCTGCACCGGCGCCTCGCCCGCGAGTACGACCACCGGCCCGACACCTCCGCCTCACGCGTCTACTGGGCCTCCACCGCGAACATGACCCGCCGCCTCACCACACCCGCCCCGGCCTGGCGCGACACCCTCGGACTGGCCGCGTGAACGTCACCGAACTCCTGGCAGACCTCCAGACCCGGCAGGACGAGGCCGCCACCCGCGCCGCAGAACTACGCGCCCGGATCGAAGAGCTCACCGCCGACCTCACCGAGACCGAAGCACGGCTCACGGACCTCGCCACCGCCCGGAAGATCATCGCGGAGGTCACGCCCGCAGGGACCGAACCCGAACCACCCGAGACGAACACCACCTACCAGGCCATCGTGAATGCCTTCAACCAGCACCCCGGCCAGGTATTCCGGGCAGGCGAGCTGCACGAACTCCTCGGCATGCCCACCGACGAGGCGTCCGTCAACATCACCCGCAGCCGCCTCGGACGTCTCACTCGCCAAGGCTTCCTCACCCAACCCGGACGAGGCCGCTACCAGAAACGGACTTAACGTCCACTCAGGCCGATGCTGTACCTGACCGTCGTCCCGTTCCTCGACGATCTGGACGCCTCCGTGCGCGACACCGCGCTGTCCGCTGCCTTGGCCTTCGGCGAACACCCCGGCCTGGCCGGGCACCGCGACGGCCTGGCCGAGCGTGCCCGCCAACTCCTGCGCACCAGCGACACACGGTGGCGACGCCGGCAGGCCATCGATGCCCTGACCGCCTGGAACCACGACACCACCGGTCTGACCCGGCCCGGCGACGACAACCGCTCCCCCTACGCCAGCGACCTCGCCGAGGCCGACTGGTACCCCGGCCCGCCGTTCTGACCACCCCATCGAACACCGCTGACCGTCGCCCTCGGCGACCGGGACCGGACGGCTCGCCTGCAAGGCCCCGGCGGCCCTGCCCGTCTCGGGCTGCTGCGGTACGTACCCGGCCTGCCCGGAGACTGGCGCCGAGTAGGGCCGGGAAGCGGTCCGGCCTGGCCACCGTTGACCTTTTGGGCGACAGCGGGCCCCTGCCATCATCTCGACATGGCCTCAGCCCTTCCCCGCACCGTCCGAGCCGTCGACACCGCTCAGCTCCTCGCCCTCGCCCAGGAAGCCGCCGTGCACGGCTTCAGCCGGCGACTCCCGGCCGACTGGCTCCAAGAGCACCTCGCCGCAGACGCGACGCACTACCTGTTTCCCACGCTCGTACAGCGGCTGAGCCACCGTCCCGAGGTACCGCTGCAGTGGAGGTGCCAGCAACTGCTGACCGTCAGGACCGGCGAACAGATCTGGGGTCTGCTCGACATCCTTCCCGACACCTTCGACAAACTTCCGGAGAGCCTGGACACGGCGTCCAAGAAAGACATCGTCAGCCGCATCGAGCGAGCGATGACCCAGCGCGAGTGGGTGGAGCGGATGGCCGCTGACACAGACCCTGACGAAATGCCAAGGAACTGCAAGGCGTGATCAGATGTTGCCGGGGAAAGACCGTGACGGTGTCGGCGCCTGCTCCTATCTTCAGACCATGACCGTCACCGCACGGCGGGAGCTGGTGAGCCCCGCAACCCGAAACGCTTTCCGCTCTCCGGCCACGGACCCGACCATCCGGATCGTGGCCGAGCTGTGGGAAGACCATGGCTGCACCGAGTTCGGCCGCGCCTATGCCGCGGCCTGCGCCGACACCCGCTTCGCAGTCCTCCCGGAGCGGGCCACGTCCTTGTCAGTGACGCCCCGGAAGCCGCCCTCGTCGCGATCGACGACTTCTCCTCACCCGCAACGTCCTGACCACGGGAGTCGGCTGCGGCCCGGCGGCGAGCGGTTCCTCCTGGTCAGGCCGTCAGGACCGCCGGGCCGGATGCGAAGACACCCCACCTCAGTGCCATAATCCGATCATTTCGGCATCCGACCTCGGGCCGCTCGGTCAGGGGCCCGCTGCTCCACGCATTCCCGGGGGACCCCTTGCACAGAAGACTTCTCATCAGCATCGCCACCGCGGCGCTGACGGCTGGTTCCATGACGGCCGTACAGGCCGCCCATGCGGATGCCGGCACCCTGTACGTCGACAACAGCCGGCCCGGCCAGTGCTCGGACGCCGCCCCGACCGCCGGATCGCAGCAGACCCCGTACTGCGGCATCCCGGCCGCCGTCGCCGCCGCCCAGCCCGGGCAGACGGTGCAGATCGCCGCTGGTGCCTACCCCGGCGAGGTCGACCTGACCCGGTCGGGCGCGCCCGGGCGGCCGATCACCATCGCCGGCGCGCCCGGGTGGGCGGTCGGCGGCAACGGGACGCTCGTCAACTACCTGGGGGCGCACGCCTTCGTCCTCAACGGCGTACACGACGTAGTCCTGACGAACTTCAACCTGGCGACCAGGTCCGACGGCATCGTGGTGTCGAACTCCTCACGGGTGACCCTGGACCGCTTCGTCAGCAGCCATGCCGGCGGGCCGGCCGCCGGAGTGGCGGCGCCGGACGGCGTCCTGGTCCAGCCGGGTTCCGACCACGTCACCGTGTCCCGCGCCAAGATCATCTCGTACTGGGGAGCGGGTGTCTCCGCCGTCGGCGCGACCGCCACCACCGTGACCACGGACCTTCTCCTCGGCAACGCGGGTGGCGCGGTGAGTGCCACCGACGCGCCCGGCACCGTGGTCACCAGCAACACGACCACCGCGAACTGCGGTTCGAGCGTCGTCCTGGCCGGCGCGTCCACCGGATCGGTGGTGGAGAACAACATCCTCAGCGGGGACGGGACCGTGCGCCAGGGCTGCCCGCCCGGCGGACCCGAGGTGTCCCTGTCCGCCGGATCCACCCCGGGCAGTACGCTCGACTACAACATCGTCAATCCGCTCGCCAACCTGAAGCCGTACGCGTGGGGCAACGACTCCTACTCCGACCCTGCGTCGCTGGCCAAGGCCACCGGGCAGGGCGCCCACGACATCAAGGGCGACCCGAAGCTGAACCTCCAGACCGGCGGCACGTCGATGTTCGGGCCGCTGCCGGGCTCCCCCGCCCTGGACTCCGCCGACGCCGGCGCCCCCGGCGAACTCGCCACCGACTTCAAGGGCAACCCGCGGGTAGCGGTCGCCGGCCTGGCGGCCTCCGGCACCGGCGTCGGCTACTACGACCGCGGCGCGGTCGAGATGCAGGACCCGTTCCAGGTCACGGTGCTGACCACGGACGTGGCGCAGGGCCCGACGCCACTGCCGGTCACCTTCACCGCCGTCGTCAGCAACCCGTGGAACTCCCCGGTCAGCTACACCTTCGACTTCGGCGACGGCACCCCGGCGGTGGACTCGGCGATGCCGACCGTCACCCACACCTTCACCACCGAGGCCGACTTCGCCGTCGCCACCGTCACGGCCCACCTGCCGTTCGGGGCCGTGCGGTCGGGCCAAACCAACGTCCGGGTGACGCAGCCGGGGCCGCTCCAGCCCGCGCTGGTCGTCGGCACCGGCGCGAACGGCCAGCCGCTCTCCACCTCCCTCGACCTCAGCGGCACCACCAGCCCGTGGGAGATCGCCGACATCCGCCTCGACTTCGGTGACGGCACGCCGCCCAAGGACAACGGCACGGGCACCTACACCACGCACGACTACCGGCTGCCCGGCTCCTACACCGTCACCGCGACCATCACAGACCAGGGCGGACGCACCGCCACGATCTCGCGGCCGGTGACGGTCGGAGCCCAGTTCGTGCCCGTCGCGCCGGTACGCCTGGTGGACACCCGGTACGGCATCGGCGCTCCCGCCCAGCCGGTCGGCCCGGGCGGCGTGGTACGGATCAAGGTCAGCGGGGCGAACGGGATCCAGGCCGCGCTGGTCACGGCCGTCACCCTCAACGTGACGGAGACCGGGGCCACCACCGGCGGCTACATCTCCGCATACCCCGACGGGACCAGCCGGCCCGGCGCGTCCAACCTCAACTTCGACGCCGGGAAGACCGTGGTGAACCAGGTCACGGTGGCGGTCGGCGACGACGGCTACGTGGACCTCTACAACCACTCCAGCAACGTCCAGCTCATGGCGGACCTCCAGGGCTACTACACCCCGAACGGGTTCGTGACCGGCGAGAGCACCTTCGAGGCCACCGGCCCGACCCGGATCGTGGACACCCGCGCCGGCACCGGCGCCCCCAAGACCGCGATCGGCCCCGGCGGCTCACTGACCGTGCACCTCGGCCAGGACGCCGACACCACCGCCGTACTGGCTCATGTGACGGCGACCGACACCACTGCCGGCACCTTCATCACCGCCCACGCCGCCGGCACCCCGCTCCCCGGGGTCTCGGACCTCAACCCGGCCGCCGGCTCCACTGTCTCCAACCTGGTCGTGGTCCCGGTCGACGGCCACGGCGACGCCACCTTCTACAACCACAGCGGCAACACGGACCTGATCGTCGACCTCCAGGGCCGATACGAAACGGCCGCCGGGTCGGGCACCGCGTATGTCGCCCTGTCACCCGTCCGCGTGCTGGACACCCGCCACGCCGTCGGCGCGCCCACGGCGCAGATCGGCCCCGACAGCACGCTGCGCCTGAAGGTCGCCGGCACGAACGGCGTCCCGGCCGGCGCGCGGGCCGTACTGCTCAACCTCACCGGCACCGGCGCGACCGCCGGCACCTACCTCAGCACGTACGGCGACGGCGCAGCGCGCCCGACCACGTCGAGCCTGAACCTGGTGCCGGGAGCGACGGCGGCCAACCTGACGCTGGTCCCGGTCGGCAGCGACGGCTGCATCGAGATCTACAACCGCGCCGGCAGCACCGACGTCGTCGCGGACCTCCAGGGCTACTACGCCTGACCCAGCCGCCGGACCTTGACCGACGGGGCGTCAGTCCCGTGGCGCCGACGGCACGCCGTACGCGTGGGCGAGCCGTACGACGCCGGCCCGCAGAGCGGCGGTGGCGAGTGCGGACTCGCCGCCGCCGTCCGGGAGTCGGAGCATCCGGCGCCGGTGGCGTTCCGTCAGGGTCCGGCTGGACCGCAGCTTCTCTC
Source organism: Kitasatospora kazusensis (assembly GCF_039529945.1). Lineage (NCBI taxonomy): Bacteria > Bacillati > Actinomycetota > Actinomycetes > Kitasatosporales > Streptomycetaceae > Kitasatospora > Kitasatospora kazusensis. The sequence continues at coordinate 6,153 of NZ_BAAANT010000066.1, forward strand.
CGACCGGATTGCTTCGGGGGAGTGGCGGTGCTGTGGCGTCGGTGTTCTGGCAGTGGCCGGCGGCTGGATGCCGCCGGCCAGCTGCTGAAGGCTTGCCGTCATGGTCTGTCGTTCCATCGCAGCCGGTTCTGTCGCTTCTCCTGGTCACTGTCTGTCGCGCGGTATGGGGGGGGTTCTCCCTCAGCAACAGCTGGCCCTGGCGCGAAGCTTTCCTGACCTGCTGGCAGCGGCTCTCCGCCCTGCCAGCCCTGAGCTGACTGACCACCGTCCCGACGAAGACCAGGAAGGAGCAAGCAGGCAACCGGGCCAGTGGAACCCGGCGCAGCCGCAGCGTCACGCGACGGGCCGCCACCTCGCCCAGAGGACAAAACGGGCGAAGTAAAGCGATCAGACACCAGCGATCACCGCTGACGGATCGAGGCTGGTATTGCCTGGGTGGCTGTGCAGTGGTGGGCGGTGCCCGGTGCTGTTCCGGCTGGGGTGCCAGAGATCTGAGGGGGAGGGTGTGTCGGTGGTGGGTTCTAGGGTGGTGTGCGGCGCTGATCGACGTTGGGTGGGTCGGGGCGGTTCGGAGGTGGGGCGTCATGGAGTGGCAGCGTCTTCCGTGGAAGCGGCGGGTTCTCCCGCTGGGCGAGCCCCCGGAGTCGGATCGGTATGGCTGGCCGGTGACGTCGGTGTTCGCGGGCTCCTCTGCCGGCAGGCCGCTAGCGGATGAGCGTGAGGTGCCGTTGCTGGTGCTTCGTGGTGAGCGTGGCTTGGGTAAGTCTGTCGCGTTGGAGCAGGAACGTGCCGCTTTGGAGGACGCGGGCTCCCAAGTGCGGTGGCTGGATCTGGGGGACTGCAGGGAAGTGTCGCTCGCTGCTGCGAAGTTGGACAAGGCGTTCCAGTCGTCGGCTGTGCCGGGGGAGTGGCATGTGCTGCTCGACGGCCTGGACGAGGGCCTTGATGACCTGTCGGTCCTGGACCAGTTGATCGCTGCTCGGGTGGAAGCTCTGGACGAGGACGTGCGGCTGGGGCTGCGGTTGCGGATCTCCTGCCGCACCGCTCGGTGGCCAGCATCTCTGGAGGGTGAGCTGCGCCGGTTCTGGCCGGAGCACCAGGTGAAGATCATGGGCATGGCACCGCTGTCCCGCGAGGATGTGGAGCTCGCCGCCCGCCGTGTGGGTGTTGAGGATGCCGCCGCCTTCACGTCCGTTATTCAGCAGCGCGGCTTGGTCGCACTGGCGACGCATCCGGTGACATTGCGGCAGCTGCTGACCAGCTACCTCGACAGGGGAAGCCTTCCGGCGACGACCGAGCAGGCGTACCTCGATGCCTGCCTGCACCTGTGTGCGGAGACCCGCCGCTCGAACAACATCCAGGTTCTGCACTCCCAAACTTCCCCCGAGCACCTCCTTGCGGTGGCGGCGCGGCTCGCGGCGGCCTTGCAGTTCGGGCCCCACACAGCACTGTCGGATGCACCGGACCGGTTCGAGTCGCTGCCAACCGATCTCGACCTGTCCCGCCTGGCTCCCGGCCACGAGCCGGGGCTCCTGGGCGGCGATGTCCCCTGCACCCTGGCCGAGCTGCGCCGGGTGACCGAGTCGAGCCTGCTGGTCCCGCTCGGCGAGCTGCGCTGGGCCTTCGCCCACCAGAGCTACCGGGAGTTCCTGGCCGCCCACTTCCTGCGTACCCGCGGGATGGAACCAGAGGTCCAGCGGGAGCTCCTGTGGGTCGGGGACGGGGAAGCCCGGCACGTCATCCCGGCGCATCAGGAGGTAGCGGCCTGGCGCAGTAGCAGCGACGCCACGGTGTTCGAAGACCTGCTGCGGGACGACCCGCTCGTCCTCCTCCTCGCGGACCTCCCCAACCGCACTGACGCGGACCGCGCCCGTACCGTCGAGGCGCTACTGGCCCTTCTCCAGCACGACGACACCGTCCGCCTCGACCACACCCTGCTCCACCGCCTGGACCACCCGCAGCTCGCAGGCCAGCTGCGCCCTCACCTTCAGTCCGCCACCGAGGTGAACCAGCTCTACGGGGCAGTCAGCATCGCCCGTGCTTGCCGCCGCCCCGAAATCACCAGCGAACTGCTGATCCTCGCCGAGGACACCGACCTCAACACCGAAGTCCGGGTTGCCGCCCTCGCCGGTGTCGCGGACCCAGATACCGAAGCGCTTCAGAGGATCCGTGCACTGTCACAGGACGCGTCCCCCGAGATCGCCGCCGCGGCCCTGCGCCAACTGCGACCCGACCACATCACCTTGGCGGACTTCCTCGGCCGCGTTCGCGACCCCGATCCGTTGTACATCGGCACGGCGTTCATGCTGCGCCGTGAGATCCCCGAGCAGCTCGGCATCGCCGATATCGCTGATGCGGCGCTCTGGGCTCGCCGCACGCTGTGGCACCCCAAAGCCTCCGGGAGCCCCGCCTTGGCGATCGCGGTCCTGGCCCGCGCCGTCGCCCTCGGCGACCAGACCCCTCAGGCAGATGATCTCCTGGCCACGATCGGTGACGCCCTACTGGGTCTTGCCGTGGATGAAGACCTCCTCCACAGCACGGACATCCGGGCGTCTCTGGAGGACCTGGGCACGGCTCTGGACGCTGGACTGCGGACACGCCGTCAGCTGGCCCTGTACCTGTTCGAGCACAGCAGTAAGGAGCAGTTCCTCACTCTGCTCAGTGGCCTGCCGCACGGCTCGTTCCTGCCTCAAGCCGACGCCCCGTACTGGATGGAGAACTGGGACCTACTGTCCGTCTTCGACCAGGATCTCGCCCGTCAGGCCTTTCGCTTCCCCCCTCCTGACGAACCGACAGCTCTTGCCCAAGCGCAGGCTGCCCGAGCGGCCCACCCCGCCCTGTGCGAGATCACAGCCTTCTGGGACAACCCGCCGGCGGAACCGCCCTGGGAGCGTGGACGCCGTGAGCAGGAGGAACATGCGCGTCAGCAGAACACCTTCAACGAGGCCGACCTTCGGGTTGCGCTGGATGCGGTGCTCGCTACGCCAGCCGACCAGGTGCGCGGTGCCTGGACGCAGGTCGTCAGTCAGCTCCACCGCACCGCCGACGGCACGCCTGCCCACCCGACCGGGCCTCTCCTGACCCTCGCGGACAAGGCACCCTCTCGCCCGTCGGCCGGAACGGACCTTGCCCACTCCCTGGAGCAAGCCGCGCTCCACCTCCTGCGCACCGTGCCACCGTTGAACGTTGACGACCTAATTCCCGACGGGGCCGTCGACTTCGGTACCGTCCCTGAGCTCACAGCATTCGCCCTCGTCGAAGACCTGTCGACGCTCCCGCCCGATCCGGCCCGGTGGGCGGGCTGGGCCGTCGCCTTGGCCTCCGCCTACGACTCCAGCTCGCGCGGGGTGCAGCGTCGGGTTCTGCCGCAGTGCGCGCAGCGGGCAGGCAGCGACCTTCCGGAGCTGCTGACCGCAGTCCTCGACGGTGTGCACGATGATGCGCTCCGGGTCATCGCGAACTCGTTCGCCGCGCTGCCGGAACGTGGGGCCGGTCCCTCACTGCTCGTCTGGGCTGGCCATCCGGATCGCAGGCCAGAACAGTGGCAGACCGTTCTGGGAGAGCTTGCATCCACCGGGGACATCGAGGCCCTGAACCAAGTGGCCACGGCCCTCGACGCGGACCCTGGCGTCCACGTGTCGAGCGCACCCGAATGTGTCCGATGGATGCTCGCAGCCCGGACAGCCCTGTACTGCGAAGGCCTTCCCGCCCGCTGGCCCGCTATCCGCCGCCGCCTCGACAATCCGGCCACCCTCAAGCAGTACCTGGAAGCCCTCGCCCGTATGCCCGCACCTCCTGGGAGCTGGCCCACGGCCGTCGGGCAGCTGACCGAGAGGGACCTCGCAGACCTCTACACCCTGCTTGTCGAGCATGTCGGCCTTGACACTCTCCAAGCGCCGCGCCGCTCGGGCTTCGTGAGGGAGAGCAACGACACGCTGTCCGACATGGCGCGGTCGCTTCCGAACATCCTCGCGGCGAAGAACACTCCGCAAGCCGCAGCTGAGCTCCGCGACCTGGCACAGAAGTACCCCGACCTGTGGCAGCTGCGCATGCAGGCCCGTGCTACTGCTCGTGCCGCAGCTGCCCGGTACGCGGTGCCTGTCCAGCCTGAGGTACTGATCCGTCTCGCTGGCGACGCACAGCTTCGCATCGTGCGTGATGAGCGGCAGCTGCTCGACATCGTGACCGAGTCTCTGCGAGCGCTGGAGCAGGAGCTGCAGGGGTACAACGGAACCGCAGTCAACCTCTGGAACAGGGACCAGGACAAGTTCGGGAAGGACACCAAATGCTGGCCGTGCTGGGAAGACGACCTCTGCGACGCCGTCACCTCGTTCCTCCGACGTGACATCGGCGGCCACCGCGTCGTGGTCAACCGCGAGGTCGAGGTACGCCGCACGGGCCTGCCCGGGCTGCGCACCGACATCCAGATCGAGGCGCCGACGCCAGCAGGGGCACAGCAGGGCACCATCAGGGTGATCATCGAGTGCAAAGGGTGCTGGAACGATGATCTCCCCAAGGCCACCGAGAAGCAGCTCGCCGCTTACCTGACCGAGCCACACACCGGAGGCATGCTTCTGGTGGGGTACTTCAACTGCACACGCTGGAACGACAAGCCGCGGAAATGCCCCAAGAACAACCACGGCATTGAGGACATTAGGCGGAAGCAGGCGATGGAGGCCGCGACATTGGGGCAGCAAGCCCAAGTGGCGGTCTCCTCCTTCGTGCTTGACTGCCGTCTGCCCGGCGAGGAGAGCGACTGGCGCAAGCGGAGCCCGTCTCCCATATGAACTCGACGGTCCACTTCAGCTCTACGCGCCAGCGCCGTCAAGGCCCGCACCCAGCGACTCCAGCACGCCGCAGCTACCATCGCGGCCGACCACCCCGCAGCGCCGTTCATCGCGGCCCTCACGGAGCTGGTCCCGGCCCCTGTCCGCATTTCCCGATGCACAAGGAGAAGAGTCGGCCGGACCGCATCGATGACGACGTCTGGGCTGATCGGGCGCCCCCGCCCGGCACCGCAGACGGGGCGGCCGGGCCGGACATCCGCAGGAGGCGGTCTTGCGGGTGGCCTTGGAAGCGGCCTTGCCGGGCGTCTCTGGGGGTGCTCTCGGACGCGTCCAAAACGACGATCCGTTGATTCGTTGCCTGCGCGACGGACGGCGTGCGGAGGCCGTGCGTTGCTCCACCGCCGGGTGGGCGCAGCCCGGGCCGGTGGGGGTCGCTGGGGGGGATTCGGTCTGCGTCGCCCCGGTCGCGGGGCGGATCGCGATTGGTGGCCGTGTGTCGGCAAGTTGGTTGGGGCACAGGGCTGTTCGAATGCCTCCGGTCCCTGTTCTCCAGGGTCTAAGCTGCTTGTCGGCAGGATGTCAGTGGCGATGGGGGATGTGTGCCGGTGAGCGTGGGCGGGGATCTGGATGTGCGGCGGGCGGCTCTGACGATCGCGCAGGAGGTGGAGGAACTGGACCGCGCCGCGCTGCGCGGGCTGGGCCCGGAGGCCTTCGACGTCCAGTACGAGGCCCGTGCCGCGCTGATCGACCACGTCCGCTCCATCTGGGACGCCTTGAAGGCCCGCGGGGTGAACCCGGCGGTACGCCCCGAGTACCAGCCGCTGGCCGCACTCCAGGACCTCCTCACCGCCCTCGGCGACCACGCCGCCCACACCGACCACCCCGGCGACTGAACCCGCGCCCGACCGTGCCGTAGCAGCCGGCTGACGGGCCGCCGGAACGGCCGGGGGCAGGGCCCCTCCCGGGCCCGTGCCGGGCCGGGGCACCACGTCCCGGACCGCCCACCCGCAGGATGCTGCGCCGGGACGAAGGCCAGCAGGAACCGGTGGAGCTGCGGCGTGCCGGGGTCAAGCGCGGGCAGCCACCCGCGAGTGGCTGCGTTCCGCCCGGCATCGGCGAGGCGGCGGCGCAGCTACCTCAGCCGGGCCCGCAGCCCACGCGAAGCCGCGCCACCGGACCCACCCGGGGCGGGCCCTTTTCCATGCCCGGACGAAGGAGAAGCCGATGCCGACGCTGCAGTACGCCCCCGCCGCCGCCCGCACCCTGCACTGCCTGGAGCCCGGCCGCCGCGCCGACCCTCGCCGGCTGCGCCGGATCCGCCGCGCACCGGAGCGGCTCGCCGCGGACCCGCGCCACCCGGGCCTGCGCACCCACCGTCACCACGCCCTGCCCGGCCACGTCGGCGAGCGGGTATTCGACTCCTACGCCGACCGGGGCACCGGCGCCTGGCGCCTGTTCCGGGCGTGGGGACAGGCGGGCACCACCGACCCGGATCAGGACGGTGGGGACAACGGGGCCGTCACCGTGCCGCTGATCGGCCCGCACCCGTAGCCGGCAGGCGGCTGTGGCCGGCCGCCGTCGCGAAGGCCTCGACGTAGCGGTTCGCCGTTCCCCGGTCGAGCGTGATGCGGTGGGCGCGCAGCTCGGCGAGCAGCGCTTCGGTGACCGCGTTGCGGCTGCGCCCGTCCCCGGGCCCGATGCGCCTGCGGTACAGCACCAGCAGCGCGTCCTTCTTCGTCTCGCACCCGGCCAGTTGCCGGGCCAGGTCCTCCCGGAGGAGCGCCCCGCGGTCTTCCTCGTCCTCCGGTGCCCGGGAGGGCGGCACGGTAGCGGCGGGCGCCTCGCAGGGACCGGCCGCCAGACGGCCGAGCTGGGCCTCGATCACCTCGAAGGCAACGCCGGCCGGAGCAGCCCGGCCCAGCTGCACCCTGAGCTGGTCCTCGGCAGCGGCCACGGCCGCACGGGCCCCGAGCACCCGGTCCACACTGCTGACCAGCTGCTCGCGGGCCTCCGCGACAGAGATGTCGGTCATCACGTCGGGCCAACGAGCGTCCCAGTGGAGGGGGCACGGTGGGTGGCCCGTTCTGGTGACGCGTCCGGCAGGAGCAGCGCGGGGAGTTCCTCAGCCCTCCCGTCCGGTATTCGGCTGACGCCGGCCCGGTCAGAGGGCCAGGATGACCGGATGACCACCCCCAGCCCCTACGACTGTTCACGAGTCTGACTCGTGGATGGTCACGAGATCCCGCTCGGCCCGTAAGGACTGGGCGGGATCTTTGCGTTGCAGGGGCTTGTTCGAGGTCGCGTGCGAACTCGGGGGGCCTTCGCGGCTGAGGTCCGGTGGCTCAGGCGGCGGTTCGGGGCGGTTCGCGGTGGGGTGGGCATGCCGGGGCCGCCACTGGGGTGGGGGCCGACGGCGGTCGGGGGCCGGGCTCTTCATCACCTCCTGCCCATGGTTGCTGACGGTTCACCAGGCCTCTGCTTCAGGTCGGACCTGGGGCAGCGCCCAAGGCTCAAGCACACCTGCGGCGTATTCGGCCATGAACTGGACCACCCCGCCGGTGTAGTGCCACCAGGCGGAGCTTCGCGATGCGACGGTGACCGTCCACTCCTGCGGGTCCGTCGGATGGGTGCTCCACAGGAAGAAGTCCCCTTGGGGTGACGCCGCCCAGGAGAGCAGACCTCCTGGGGTGGGGAACGGATGAAGCGGAACGACGAGGTTGGCTTCCTCGCACCACTCCGCGATGGTCTCCAGCTCTTCTCGTGTCGCTTGCACCCAACCGGTCTCTCCGCCGGGCTCCGGGGTTCCGACGCCCAGGAAGCCGCCGATGACGAAGGGCGGGTAGAGCTCGCAGAGGAGCTTGTAGTCGACTGGCAGCGCGATGCCCAGCCCGGCCTCCAGCACAGGCCAGTCGACGACTGCCGGGGACGCCCGCCGGAGCGAGACCATCCCTGGCACAGCGAGCTCCAACGCTGCGATCGCCTCCGTGGGATCGGTCAGGCGGCGGAGCGGTGCTTGAGTGCCGGCGAAGTCGTCCATGCGATCAGAATGCCAACGCAGAACCCGGCCCATGCCACGGCCCCTGCTCTGCCTGTCGCCGGAGTTGGCCCGCGCAGCGGTCAGATCCCAGGCTCGTCCGGGATGCAGTAGCCCAGTCTGCGGGCCTGCTCGGCGATGGCTTCGTAGTCCGCGGAGGAGGAGAGTGATATGACCGTTGCGCGGGACAGGGGAGAGCCCGCCAGAACCGCCGCCACGGCGTCCCGATCGACGGAACGCTCGAAGTAGTCCTCGGCGAAGCTCACGTAGGCATCCGGGCTGCCGTCCAGGAGGAGGCCGAACAGCCAGTCGGCGCCGTCCGACTCGTCAGGGGCGAACTCCACCGGTCCGCACCGCCACTCGGTGTCTCCGTCCTCGCGCCAAGCGCACACCGTGGCGTCGAAGAACCCGTGGCACTGAAACTCCGGCGCCTCCGTGTAGTGGGCAAGCGAGGCAGGCAGGCCGTCGAGCAGACCGGGCCAGTGTGCGCGGTCCTCCTCCCGCCATGGAGTGGCGTCACTCTCGTGATCGAACCCGTAGAGGAACACCCCGGCGGGGTCGAACACGACCGCGTACTGGTCGCCTGAGCCGTTGTCCATGAACGCCAGATCAACACCGTCCCGCCAGCCGGCCACAAAGGTGTGAGTTGGGGCATACGTGTCGAGGACGGTGTCGAGAAGCGCGATCGCCCGGCAGCGATCGCGCAGGGCAGCGGGGTCGGGCAGCAAAGACAGCAGCTCAAGAACGGTCATGGCGCCCATTTAACAGCGCGCCACCGACACCATCGACCGCGCGTCGAGGGAGCCGAGCCGGGCCTGTTCGCCGACGCCCGCGGCTCCTGTTTCGGGAAACGATCACTTACACCCCGGGAAGCGATCTTCGAGTCGCGCCTCTCGGGCCTGGTGAGCCCCACTCGTCAACACCCCCCTGCGCCGCCGGGGGCTCAACACCGCGCTGCTGCCCGAACGCCGCGTCAACAGCACGCGCCCGGCCGCCATCCAGTGGCGCGCCGACCTCGACCCGCGTACCGGCGAACCGCGCCGACCCACCTCGCTCGGTACCGGCGGCCGCCTCCTCCGGAAGATGGCCGCGAGCGCCCAGCGCCTCGACCTGCCGGGCAGGCAAGCCTGACCAGCTCTGGGTCGCGCATGCGGCGTCGAGATAGGCGCGCTTCTTCCAGCCGTGTCCGCGTCCATGCCACCGCGCCCCAGGTCACAGGCTGGCCGTCTCCTCCTGCGCGGTGCTCCCGTCATCGGCAGCGTCGGCTGCTTCGGGGGCGTCTTCGAGGCTCTCTGCGGTGCGGCGGTAGTAGGGGTGGGTGGAGTCCATCCTGCGGGCGAGATGGAGGGGCGTGGGGGTGCTTTGGCGGACATCGGAGGTGATGCCCTGGTTGGTTAGGACGGCGGCGACAGCGCCGATGAGGTCGCAGTCGGCGCTGGCGCTCTGGGCGATGACGGTGAACCGGGTGGCGGTGTGGGCGTAGCCGTTCTTGCTCTGGCTGCCGCTGTCGAAGCGTGTCTCGTCTTTCCCGAAGCGGCCGGCGGGGCCGGCGGCCCAGACGCGGGGGACGTTGACGAGCAGGAAGTCGGGGTAAGTGAGGGTGCCGTCGTCGGTGGTGAGCTGGAAGAGGCTGTTGGTGGTGTCGGTGGCGCGCCAGGTGCCGTCGCTGGTGCGCATGTGGGCTCCGGTGGGGCGGCCGATGCGTTCCAGGTCGCCGATGACGCGGACGGTGGCAAGGGGGCGTTGGGCGCGGGGGAGGCTGTGGCCGGGCAGCCACGACGCCGGGCGGGACAGGTTGGAGGGCGGGTTCTGGCCCAGGGCTTCGTCGGTGAGGCCCGCCCAGATGTACTCGGCGCTGTCGCCGTCGACGTAGAGCACTGCGGGGGCTGGCACGGATAGTTGCGTGCGGGTGGCGATGAGGGCCTGCTCGACGATGTCCGCGGCGGCGCGGGCTTGGAGGGTCTCGTCCGCGGCGGCACGGTAGCCGGTGACGTCCCAGGCGAGGTCGGCGGCGTGGAGCGCGGTGACGGCCGGGCTGTGGGACAGCCACCGCCCGGCCTGTGGGCTGTAGGCCCAGATCTGCCAGGGGTCGTCCTTCCCGCCGGTGGGGCGCATGGCGGTGAGGGTCGCGGTGATCGGTGCCGGTTCGGTGCTGCGGGGCCGGCCGGGCGTGCGGCGCTGGGCGTGGCGGCGGACGTGGACGCCGATGTGCCACCAGTTCTCAAGCGGCAGCTTCCCGAACGCGGCGCCTAGGCGGTGGTCGGTGGCGCCGGCACCGCTGAGGATCTCGCGCAGCACGTTCGCGGTCGAGCTGTCCAGGCCGTTCTGGCGGGAGGCGACCTTCTTTGCGCGGTAGTTCTCGTTGTAGGGCTTGCCCTCCCGGGTATGGGTGGGGACCGGCGGCGGGGCTTGCTTGATGTACTGGGAGGTCGCGGCGAGGCGCGCGAGAGCCTGCTTAGAGGGCCACTTGCCGTCCTCGGCTTCGGCTTTCTCGCGGTCTTCGACGCTCGGGTACCAGCGGTCGGGGTCCCAGTCTGTCTCGCAGATCGCCGCGACGAGGGTGTCCTCGCGGGTGTAGGGGGCGAGCATCTGGGCCAGGTCCCGCTCGCGTTCCACGCTGGTACGCGGTCCGTGGCCCAGCACGCCAGCCTTGTCGTGGAGAAAGACGACCTCGATGCGCCCGCCGACCGCTGGTTCGGCGACGCCTTCGACGGCCTTCCAGCCCTCGCCAGGGCCCCACTGGGCGGCGATCGCGGCCTTCACCCGGGTGCGGACCTCATCGGTGCTCCACAGGACGGGCACGAGGAGGGTGCCCACGCTGGCGGCGTCCAGCGCCGCGGGGATCCACTCCAGCGGGATGGGTCCGCTGACGCGCGAGCCGCTCTCGGTGGGCGGCACCTTGATACCGGGGACCTCGATGAACACGGGGTTGCGGTGGCTGTACTTCTCGCACCGGCCGTCGATGGCCTCCTCAAGGCGGCGGAAGAACTCCATGCCGTGTCCGCGGCCCAGCCCGGGCGTGCGGACGCTGGCGGGGGCGACGGCCCACACCGGCCCCAGGGCGGCATCGGCGAGGGCGTCGTCGGCGAGGTGCTCGGGGAAGGGCGGCACGTTCCTACTCAGGCGGGGCAGGGCGGCCAAGCGGCGGCTGGCGGCGACCGCGGGGACGTTCAGGCGGCGCTTCCACGGCGGGCCGTCGGTGGCCGCGGCGACCACGAGCGGCTGGTCGGGGTTGGCCAGCAGGACGGTGGCGACGCCCTTCCAGGAGGTGGCGAGGAGGGTGGTGACGGCGTTGACGGTCAGTGCGTGGCGCCCAGAGTGCCCGCTGGCGGCGGTGCCGATGGTGATCCGGGGCAGCAGGTGGCGCACGATGCCCTTGCGGTCGGGTTCGGCGGGCAGCTCGTGGCCGATCGCGGCCAGGCGGCCGTCGGTGCACAGGGAGAAGCGGACGGGCGTGCCGTTGTTGCGGGGCCACTCGAGTGCGGCAAGCTCCTCGGCCAGGCGCCAGCGGGCGAGCTCGCCCGGCCACCAGCCGCGTGAGCGCCTGCCGGCGCGGGGCGGCTCGGGCAGGACGGCGGGGCGGGGCTCGGCCCGGGCGAGGAGTTCGGCCAGCTGCTCGCCGATGCGCCGGCCGTCGGGGCCGGGGACCACGGCCTCGGCCCAGTAGCTGAACACGTCGCGCCGGTCCTCGGCGCTGATCGGCGCCGCGCACAGCAGTTCGTAGCCGTCGTCGTTCCACTGCCAGCGCGCCCAGGTGCCCGCTGCCGCGCGCAGAACGGACTCCAGTGCCCGGTAGGGCGGCTGCACCTCCAGGCCGGAGCCGACGTTGCGCTTGTACTCCTGCGCAAGCTCACCGGCCAGGTCCAGGGCACCGGCGTCGGGCCGGTAGGCGATTACCTGCCCCAGGTCGGATGGTGCGGTGCGGAACTGCAGCAGGCGGGCCTGCTTGCGGGCGACGCTGTCGAGCGGGCGGCTCATGCGTACTCTCCCAGGTAGAAGTGGAAGCCCGCGCGCAGCGCGGGGAGCAGGTGCTGGGCGTGGGCGTATTCGGTGATTTCCTCGATGGTGTGGCCGTAGCAGGCGCCGAGCTGGGCGAGGTCGCCTGGCGGGGATTGCTCGAGCAGTCCCCGTACCAGGGTGGGCAGGTCGGATCCCCAAGTCGGGTCGTGGAAGGCGCCGTCGATGAAGTGGAGCTCGACGTGGGTCTGCCCGCGGCGTCCGCGGCCGGCCAGCTGGACGCTCTGGCCCAGGAGGGTGGCGACGAGTTCATGCTTCAGCTCGTCGGGCAGGGCGGAGAAGCGCTTGGGCGCATTCAGGTTGAGGTGCAGGTGCGCCTCGGCCGCCGCGCGGGCCCGGGCCAGGACGGCGGCGGGGTCGTCGCCGGGAGCGGTGTCGCGCCAGGCCCGGGCGGCGACGCTGGCGGCCAGCACCGGTGCCTCGTCGGCCGGCATGACCGGCCGCACAGCCATGGCGATCAGGGTGATGGCGGAGACGGCGACGCCCTCGAACACGGTTAGTACGTTCAGACCCCGTTCGGTGCGCGGCAGAGGCGAGATGAGTACTTCGCCGTCGAGGTCGGCCAGTTCCGAGAAACGGTCGCGGGTGAGCTGGCCGATCGCGTCGCACACCGGCGGCAGGGAGGGGTCGGGGGTGTCCGCGACGGCGACGTAGATCCGCAGCCGCCGTCCGAGGGCGAGCGCGGTGTCGTACAGGGCCTGGGCGAACAGGCGGGCCTGCCGGTAGGAGTTGACGGTGACCAGCGCCCGCGCGCGGTGCCGGGTACGCGGATCCGCGGCCAGCCGGGCCAGGTCGCGGACCAGGCCCGGCGCGTAGCCGGCGGCCAGCGAGATGACCCGCTGGTCTCGTTCGCGGTAGGGCGTGCTGCCGACGGCCAGGAGTTTCCCGTCGGCGACGGGAGTGCTGTTGAAGATACTCAGGCCGCCTTGGAGGGTGTCGGGCATGGCCCAGTCGGGGCGGGCGAGCAGGTGGGTGCGAGCCGCGCCCGGCATGTAACCGGTGGCGGACATGCCCACCACGGTGCGCTGGCGGCCGCTCAGGGCGAGGGAGACGACGCTGCCGAGGAACTGCGTCTCGGTGTGGGGGTCGGCGCGCAGCACCTCCATCTTCAAACTCGCATGTCCGCCCGGGTCGTCCAGCCCCTCGAAGCGGAACCCGCCCAGCTGGCGGCCCAGCGGGCCAAACGGGACGACGGTGCCGGCGCCCTGGTGGCCGATCGCGTCGGCGAGCGTGGAGGCCGCGTCGATGCCGTGCCCGGCGAGCTCGCCCGCCCGGTCCGTCAGGTCGAACATCGTGTGGACGATGGCCGTCAGCCACGCCTTCATCATCAGCGCGTGCAGGACGCCCGCAGTGGCCTCGGCGTGCGTGATCACCCCCACCGGCCCCGGACCGCCGGGCCCGCGCTGCGCCGGCACCGCCGATTCGACGGGTGCCCCGTCGCCTCCGCCCTTGGTGGCGGCGTAGGCGGGCAGCGCGGCGGAGACGATCTCCCGCAACTCGTCCTTGAGAGGGGCCAGTCGCCACTCGCCGCCCTCGTCGATGGTGAGCATCCGCTGAAGCACGTCCGGGACGGGCAGCAGTCGATCCGGCAGCACGGCACGGGAGGGCCGGTCGCCCGGCCGCGTGGCCACGCGCGGGAGCAGGGCCTGCAGGCACTCAGCCTGCTCCGCAGTGGCCGCGGCCTCGGCATCCACTCCGATCAGGTTCTCCAGCAGGTGCCGGTCCCACCGGTGGGGCTGGTACCAGCGCTTGCGGTCCTGCACCACCTGCCGGGCCCGGCGCGGGTCCTGCCCGCGGGCCAGAGCCCGCGCCTGGGCGACCTCGGTGCACACCTCCTCGCCGGCCACCAGGTCGAGCAACTGCTCGGCCAGGAACACCGCCCGGGTCAGCGGCCGGCGCACCGCCACCGCCAGCCGCGGCGGCGCCTGGTGCAGGCTGTCGCGGATCTGCCGCAGCACCGTGTTCGGGCGGGAGCGGGACGCGAGCTCCAGCACGCCGCACTCGTCGAACCCCTTCGACTGGTAGGCGTCGACCTCGTCGACGACCACGTAGGACGCCAGGCGCAGAAGGAACTCCCGCACGCTGATGCTGTTGCAGACCTCCCCGTCGACCTCCACCGGAACCTTGATCATCCCGGACTGGAAGCACGCGTGGGTGGTCACGATGATCCTGGCCGTCGTCGCGGCCTCGACGTGGGAGAACTTCCCGCAGGACGACACGTACGGGCACAGCGCCCGCTCCGGCTGGCCGAAAGCGTCCGACGCGGTGACCGTGCACGGCTCCCTGCCGCCCTCGAAGGCGTCGCGGCCCTCGAGCTGCGCCTGCGCGGCGCACCCGTAGGCGGAGTTGTCGATGAGGAAGGCGATGCTCGCCGACGCCCGCGCCAGCGGCACGCCGGTTCCCTCCAGTTTCGCGGCGGAGCGCAGCGCGAAGGCATAGCGGCTGTTGGGGGCGATGAACGGCGTGGCCGTCGCCTTGACGCCCGCCGCCCGCAGCTCCTGCTGCAAGGTGGCGGCCTCGCCGTACACGTCGCCGTTGTCGCTGACCACCAGCACGGTGGTGCGATCCAGGCCTGCCTGCTGGATCGCCAGCCCCCGGCCGAAGACGTTCTTGCCCACGCCCGGAGGCGCGCTCAGCAGGTGCATGCGTCCCGGCGGCAGGACGACGGGCTCCAGGGGGCGCTGTCCGCCCCCGATGGTCCCGCGCAGCAGCAGCGCGATCTGCTTCTCGCGGAAGGCCGGGCCCTCCATGTCCTGGTCGGTGTCCCGGCTCTGCCAGCCGAGCTCGTCGGCGTCTACCACCAGGTCCACCGACGGCGCGGTCACGACCCGGGGCGGCCTGTACACCCCCTGCTCGTCGGGGAAGGCGAGCTGGACCCGCCCGTGCGAGGTCGGCGCCGACCAGCCCGATCCGCTGGCGACCCGCAGAGCCCGCCGGCGCCCGGTCGCCGCGAGCAGGCGGTCGGCGACGTCCGCGGGATGCTGCCCGTGAACGGGCAGCACTTCGAGCGCCCGCCCCCGCTCGCTGCACCTGAGCGCGTAGAGGGAGGGCAGTAGGTCGTCCACGTCCGGGGTGTGGAAGACATCGTGGACGGCCCGTTCGACATGGTGCAGCAGCGCCTCCCCCCGGTGGCGGATGCCCAGCAGCGCGCCCAGGCGCTGCTTGTCCACCTCGGGCCACCTCTCCCATGCAGCCACGACGCGCGGCGCGTGCCCGCTCAGCAGGACGTGGGCGTCCGCGACGCGCACCACCTGCTGTCCGTCGCGGAACCGGGCGGGCAGCAGGTGCTCGGCCAGGGCCAGAGCTGCGGCCAGGGTCCTGCTCACGCTCCCTCCACCTCCGCCACCAGATCGGTGTCGGTCAGCACACGGGCGCCGCTGCCCCGCACCGCCCGGCGCAGCAGCGGCAGGTACCCGCGCAAGTGCTCAGGCACCACGAAGCACAGCTCGCCGGGCCCCTCCGGGTCCTCGCGTAGCTTCTGGGCCAGCCCGTACGGGTCGGCCCAGGTCTTGACGTCCACGCGCCACGTCCGGGACCGACCAGGACGGGTGACGTGCAGGTCGTAGGCGTCGCCGAACGGCCACAGCCGCACCTGCGCGCCCGAGGCGACCAGCCGGTCACGCAGCTCGACCTCCAGCAGGCCCGGGAGCGTCACCCACAGCCACAGGGCGTAGGGCAGCGCCACGCAGCCCTCCACGGGCAGCAGCTCCGGCACGGTGCGCAGTTCGCCGCGCGGGGACAGGCGCCAGCTCTCCGCAGCCAGCTCGGCCCGGTAGCGGGCACCTAGCAGGCTGTGGCGCTCGTCCTCGCACTCGAGGTCCACCGCGCCGCTGGGGCGAAAGGTGGCCCGCATCGTCCACTTGCACATCGGGCACGTCGCCCACAGGCCGCCGAACTGCCGCGTCGGGGAGATCTTGGTGTACGCGCCCAGCTCGACCAGCACGGTGTTTCGGGACAGCTCACGCCGCGTCAGGACAGGCGTGCGCACCATCGCCTCCCGGCCCCGGGTGTACGCCTCGAAGCCCGCGGCCCTCAGCGCGCGGAAGACGGCGTGCTGGACGGTCTCACCGGAAATTCGCGACAACCCGGTACTCGCCGGCAGCATTCCCACCGCCCGCAGCAGGCTGTGCAGATGTCGGATGTCGGCGCCGATCCCCGGGGCCTGGTGGCCATGCTCGGCAGCCTCCACCGCCAGCCGGTGCAGCGCTGAGCTGGGCATGCCGTCGCCATCGAGCAGCCACAGCTCGTCGAGCACCGACCCCTGGGGCCGTCCCGGCAGGAGGTCGGCCACCCGAGTTCCGCGCAGCCGCCCGGTGAACACCTCGTACGACGGCGCCGACGCAAGGACACCGAAAGAACGCACGTAGCGGCCATAGCACTCCATCAGCAGCCGCATCCGCCCCCGAGCCTCGCCCTCACTGCTACTCAAGGCCAGTGCCGCGACCACGCAGGCATCGAGCGCCGCGCGCTGATCTTCGTCGAGTTCTTGAACGGCCGTCGCCGTCCCGGCCACCGCCGACACCCGGTCCTCCCCGCACCACATCGAGCCCATGCCGCAGCATCAACCCCTCCGCCCTGTGGGAGGGCACGGGAGTTCTGGGCACTTCCCCCGATCCAGTGATCCGGCACCGAGTCCACACGGCGGCGGGACCCCGCCCGCTGGGCCCGGTCGCCCACTTCACCGACCCCGAACAGGACGTCCTGCTGCTCCACCACGTACTGGAGCTGTCGGCTGCCGAGGTGGCCGAGCCGTCCCGGCCGGGCCGGATCGCGTTCCGGCGTGGCGCGGCCAACCCGAACGGCTCGACCAACGTCCTGCGCTCCGACGTCCTCGGCGCGCTCGGCGTCCTCAAGGTCGCCACTGCCGACCAGCTCCAGCGCCTGCTGTGCCCCGGCGCGGCGTCGAACAAGGCGATCCGGCAGGCGCTCGGCGACCTCGCGCTGCACGGCCTGGTCGCCTCCGACGGCAACACCAAGGACCGGCACAAGACGTGGCGGCTGGAGGGCATGGCCGGACTGGAGGCGGCCGGGCACGTCCTTGGCCTGCCCCGCTCCGACATGGGCGGCACCGCCCGGGGTGCCGGCCGCTCCGGCGCCCAGCACGCGATGGCCGTCAACGAGACCGTGCTCGCCTTCGTTCTCGGCGGCAGCGCGCCCGGGGCCGCGGGCGGGGTCGGCACGGTACGGTCTTGGTCGACCGAGACCGAGTTCCCGCTGCCGGGCGGCCGACGCAAGGTGCGCCCGGACGGCGTGTGGCAGGCCCCGGAGATCGGGGTGCCAGTGCTGATGGTCGAGGTCGACCGCTCCACCATGGCCCCGGCCGACGTCGCCGCGAAGTTCCCCCGGTACCGCGAGCTGTTCCGCACCAAGGTCCGCGACAACGACCCGGCCCTCGCCGACCAGGAGAGCGCCGACCGCACGGTGCACTGGTGGCGCCGGACCTGGCCCGGTCACACCCGGCCCGGCTACCCGCCGGTCGCCCTGGTCGTCACCGACGCCGGACCGGTGGCCCTGGCTAACCGACAGCAGGCGGTGGCGAACCTGGCCCGCGACGCCTGGGGCGGCAGCTGGTGGACCATCCGCACCCACAACGCGGACGGGGACGGCTGGCGCGAGTACGACGACGCGGTGCCGGTCATCAGCACCACCTTGGAGCTGCTGGCCGAGCACGGACCGCTCGGGCCGGTGTGGTGGCGCTACGGCCGCCAAGGCCGGCACTCCCTGCTGGACGCGCTGGAGGGCCCGGACACCCGCGAGGCCTACGACGAGCGTCAGGAAGCCCGGGAGGAGAAGGCCGACCAGGAGCACCAGGAGTGGATGAGGACCCTGGCGTGCGCCGACTGCGGGAGTGTGCCCCTGAACCAGAGCACCGAGGAGTACGGCTCCAAGGGACGACAGATCTGGACCCGCCGCCCGGGTGGCCGCTGCTGGGACTGCCACGAGAAGGAGCAGCAGCGGCGCCAGGAGGAGCGCCAGGCCAAGGCCCAGGCACGACGGCTGGAAGCGGCCCGCGCGGCCAACGCGCAGCTGCGCCCGTGCTGGACGTGCTGGGGCTCCATCGGCGGGAAGGCCGACTCAGAGCTGGAGCTGACCGGGAAGGCAGGCCCCGACCGGCTGGAGTGCCCGCAGTGCGTCAGCGACCAGGAGGTGCAGGAGCTGGGCCCGCTGGTGCTGCCCGCCCCGACCAAGCGCGAGCAGGTCGCCGCTCTGCTCTCCGCCCCGGACGATCCGTGGTGGGATGTGCGGGTGCTGCACGCCAAGCTCCACCCGGTGAAGGACCGCGCCGCATGAGGGCTGGCCCGCCCCGGGCCCGAACACCGGCCGGGTCGCAGTCGCCCGCCACGATTGCGCTCCCGGCCCGACGGCAGGGTCGGCCGAGGGCAGCACCTTGGGCGGGCCCGGGTCGTTGAGCAGGGACATGGAGTGGACCTCTCGCCTCAAGGCGCTGAACGATGCCGTTGAAGCCCGGAACCAGGCGATCGCCGAGGTACGCCTGGCCGACGCCCACGTGGTGGAACTGACCGCCCAGGCTGCCGCAGACGGGGCGCCGGGTGCATCCCTGGCCCGGGTGCTGGCACGGCTCCAGCCTCTGCTGGCCCAGGATCGTCCCCACGTCTGCGGCGTGAGCCCGGTCGTCCCGCCGGTCCAGCCCGCCCCGGAACCTCCCAGTGAGCGGGGCTGGCCCGACGGCCTCGAGAGGTACACCCTCCAAGAGGCATGGGCCCGGGGCTTGCTGCCCTGGAAGGCGAGCACCACCAGGACGTACCGTGCCCGCTCCATCCGGCGCGGAATCCCCTTTCCCGAGGGCGTGCAGGACAAGACGGGGACGGGCCACTACACCGAAGAGGAACTCCGTGCCTGGCTCGCGGCGTGGACCGCGCAGGCCGGATCCGAGAACCTGACCCTGCCCCAGCAACAGCCCGTACCGGAGCCGGAGCCGGAGCCGCCAACCGTGCCGGAGTCCGCCTCCGCCGGCTGACTGCGAGCCAGACAGGCCAGCTGCGCCGCACTGGTGGCCGACCGGGGGGACCAAGTCCGCCCGGGGCAGGCCGTGCCGTCTGGCGGGATCCATGGCGTGAGCGAGAGTCCGGGCCGGCGGCCCCCCGATGTTGTTCGTGATCAACGACCGGCTGTGGATCGGCCCCCACCCGATCGACGGCATCCAGTGCATCGCCCGGACGCGGCCCAACAAGCGGTGCAAGAACTGGGTCGAGACCAGCCAGGCCGGACACTGGGAGCAGATGGTCAGCAGGCACGGGCTCATCAGCGTCTACGCGGTGGGCCGTGACGACCGGTGGCTCGCCCAGCACTGCGTGCGGCACGACACACCGGACACGGTGGACCACGTGGGCTTGATCCGCTTTGACGGACACCTGAGATCAGGGGCTTCGGCCCCGGAAGGATGATGTCCATCATGGAGAGCATGGGGAAGAAGAAGCCGCG
>NZ_BAAANT010000067.1:0-24410 GCF_039529945.1 Kitasatospora kazusensis
CGAACGCGCGGGCCAACGACTCGTCCCACTGGTCCGGCACCACGCCCCGGACGTCGTACGCCTTCACCAACTGCTTGAGGTCCCGCACTACCGCTCCCACCAGGATCTTCAGGTACTCGAACGAACGTGGGCAGCGTACCTGGCGCCAGGTGGACGGAAGTGAACCCCGGAGGTACGGCACCCGGGCGCGGGGGGACACCTTCCGGCCGGGGTTGTGGGACGGACCCGGCGGGAATTGTCAGACAGGCCCTAGTTGTCGGGTGAGCGGAGCACCCGCAGGTGGCCTCGCCGGCCGGCCTCGCCGGGGCCCGCCTCGGGCGGGCGGCCCTGACGGGGGGCACGGTCCTGCGGGCGGGCGGCCTCGCGGACGGCGTTGGCGAGGGCTTCGAGGTCGTCGCTGGAGCGGCGGACCGGGCCGACATCGGGGGCCAGGCGGACGACCTCCCAGCCCCGCGGGGCGGTGAGGCGCTCGGCGTGCTCGGCGCACAGGTCGTAACAGTGCGGTTCGGCGTAGGTCGCGAGCGGGCCGAGGACGGCCGTCGAGTCCGCGTAGACGTACGTCAGCGTCGCGACGGCCGGTCGGCCGCACGCGGTCCGCGAACAACGACGTACAGAGCTCACGAGGGTGGACGGTACCGCACTACCGGCCGGGCCGCGAAGACCTGGCCCCCGGCAAGTGTCACGTGTCGTCGGCACGGGGGTGTCGAGATGCTGTCAGGATGGTCCACTTCCGGGTCCACAAGGGCTACGCTCGACACTGATATGGACAGCTCTGCACACCGATCACCCACGGATCCCCCGCAGCGGCGAGGGCATCGGGACCGCCACGGGCGTGGCCTGCGCGGGCCGCTGGCACCGCCTCAGGTCCCGATCTCGCTGACCCGCTCCGAGCTGTTCGACGACTACGTGCGCGAGTCGGTGGAACGCCTGGAGCGGCGCTGGCCGCAGCTGGTGGACGTGGAGTTCGCCGTCCAGGAGGTGCCGCTCCCCGAGCGGGGCGCGGCCGATCCGGAGAGCATCCCGCTCGGCCGGCTGATCCCGGCCAAGCAGGGCGGCAAGAGCCGGATCGTGGTCTACCGCCGCCCGGTGGAGATCCGGGCCAAGGCCCGGGAGGACCGGGCCGCGCTGGTCCACGAGATCCTGATCGAGCAGGTGGCCGACCTGCTCGGGCTCTCGCCCGACGCGATCGATCCCCGGTTCGACGAGGAGTGACGAGGGGTCACGGGGCCGGGCGGGGCGGCGGGGCCGCTTCCTGATCCGCCCCGCGCCCGTCCGCCCGGGCCGGCCCTGCCCGCCCGGGCCCCCGGCCCGTCCGCGCCGCGCTACGGCCGGATCAGGACGCCCGGGTCCTGGTCCGCCCGCGGGACCTGGACGGTGCTGTGGTCGTCCCGGAAGGCCTGGACGGTGAACATCGGGATGTTGTTGACGTTCACCGCGAGCATCCGGGCCGCCACCACCGGGCCGCCGGAGACCGTCTCGACGGTGAGGCCGAAGACGCCGTTCAGCCCGGCCGGCTCGGGGACCTGCATGCCGACCGTCGCACCGGCCGGGACGTCGACGTCCTTGGTCGCCGGGGTGCCGCCGCCGCTGCCCGCGGACACCGACACCCGGACCTTGGCCGCCGCCCCGCTGGAGGTCAGGTAGAGCGTGCCGACGCCGCCGCCGCGGTTCTCCGCGAGGCTCGCCCGCTGCCCGATCGGCGCGCTGCCGCTGATCCAGGCCGCGTCCGACCTGCCGTTCTGGCTGCGGTCGACCCGGAGCGCGGCGACGACCGGGGTCTGGTGCGCCGGGTCGGTCGGGGTCAGCCGTACGGCGCCGACCTCGCCCCGCGCGACCGGCAGCTGGCCGGCCACCTGGAGGTCGGTGGCGGCGACCATGCCCGCCTTGACGTGGATGGTCTCGTGCCCGGCCGGGGTGAACCAGCCGTTCTTGCCGGAGATCTGGATCTTCAGGTCGGCGTCGTCGTCCCCGGGGGCGGCGACCACCAGGCGCGCGGACGAGGTGTCGGCCGGCAGGCCGGGCAGCACCACCGAGGCGGTCGGATCCACCGAGGGCGCGATCCAGTCGGCGCCCTTGGTGCCGTCCACGGCGTGCACCGCCGCGCCGACCCGGCCGCTGCGGGCGATCACGTGCAGGGCCAGATCGTTGACGTTGGAGGCGAAGGTCGGCAGCCGCAGGTCCTGTGAGGTGCCGGCCGGGAGGGTGATGCCGTTGGCGGCGTCGTTGTCGATCGGGCCGTTCGGGCCGTACAGCTTGAGGTCCACCACCGCCGGGGCGCTGTCGGCGTTGACCAGGCTCACGTAGTCGACCCGGTCGCCCGCCGTGCTGACGCCGGAGAACCAGAAGCTGGTGCCGGACGGCGCGCAGTTGATCCCGGACATGCCGACGCCCGACTGGTCGGTGACCGTGGTGGTCTGGGTGACGCTGAAGCCCGGGGCGTACCCGCCGGTGGCGACGGCCGCGCTGCCCGGGGCGTTGTCGTTGTTGGCCGCCGGTCCGGTGGCCGGGACACCGGGCTTGGTGAGGACCACCTTGGCGTCGCTGGGCGCTCCCCCGGACGCCCCGGTGGGCGTGCCGGCGGGCGTGCCTCCCGATGTGGGCGAGGCCGCACCGGAGGGGGCCGCCCCGGACGGCGCGGGCGCGGCAGGCGCGGACGCTGACGCTGACGGCGCGGGCGCGGCCGGGGGCGGTGCGACGTCGGACAGGTAGGCCGAGCCGCCGGTGGCCTTCGCCCCGGCCGGGCTGAACAGGGTCAGCGAGGTGCTGCCGGTGAGGCCCTGGAGCGGCTGCGGGCAGACCAGTGAGGTGCGCTCGACCTGCGCGGTGGTGGCCGCCCCCGTCCCGGCGGCGGCCGCCGGGGTGAGCGGCGGGCGCAGCTCGGCGATGCCGAACACCGCGGCGAGCACCACGGCGGCGGCCAGCAGGGACTGGCCGGTCCGGGTACCGCCGCCGGTCAGCGCGGCCGCCCGGAAGGACGGCCGCCCGGCCCGGGGCTCGGCGCCGGACCCGTCGGACAGCACCTCGAACGGCTCGGTGAACGGCTCGGCGCCGGGCTCGGTGCCGGGCTCGGTACGGGACGTCTTCAGCTTGGGTGCCTTGAGGCTGGGCTTCTTCATGAGGGCGGGTCAGCTCCCCGATCCGTTGTGGTGCGGGTGACCGCCGTTGCCGTACGTGCCGTCCGGGTCCTGCGGGTCGTAGTACTGCTCGGGCTGCTGCTGGGCCGCGTACGGGTCGTAGTACGGCTCGGGCTGCTGCCCGCCGTACTGCTGGGCGTACGGGTCCGCGTACTGCTCCTGGTAGGGCTGCTGCTGCGCGTACGGGTCGGCGTACTGCTGCTGGCCGTACTGGCCCTCGACGGGCTGCTGCTGGGCCGCGTACGGGTCCCAGGTGTACTGCTCCTGGGTGTACTGGTCCTGCGTGTACTGGTCCTGCGCGTACTGCTCCTGGTACGGGTCGGCGGCGGCGTAGGCGGGCTCGGCCTCGGGTTCGGCGGCGGCCTGCTGCGGGACGGTGCCCGCGTACACGCCGGCCTCGGGTTCGCCGGGCTCGCCCTCGCCCTCGGCGCGTTCGGCCATCCGGCGGGCCCGGCGGCTGCCCGGGAGCGGGGCCTGCGCCTGCGCCTGGGCGGCGGCGGCCAGCGCGGCTGCGGCGACCACCTCCTCGGGCAGGTCGTCGTCGTTGTGGTTGCGGCGGCCGGGCAGGGCGAGCACCAGGACGGTGACGCCGAGCAGCAGCTGCAGGCAGATCCAGCCGGTGTGCAGCAGGCTGCCGGACCGGGTGACCACCAGGTGTCCGCCGGTGGCGGGGAGCTCGAAGCCCTGGGCCCAGCCGTCGACCGGGTCGGTGGCCTTGAGCGCGGTGCCGTCCAGGGTGGCCTGCCAGTCCGGGTCGGCGCTCTCGGCCAGGCGCAGCACGCGCCCCGCCGGACCGGCCGCGACGGTGGTGTCGATGGTGTCGACGCCGGAGGGCACCGGAACCGGGACGCCCTTGGCCGCGGTGATCACCGCTCGGGTCGCCGGGAGGCCGGTGACCTGCCAGAGGGCGACGCCGTTCTCCTGGTTGAGCTTGGTCAGGCCCGGGGTGGTGTCCAGGACGTCGGCGACCTTGCCGATCATCGGGTCCTTGACCTCGACGTAGCCGACTCCGTAGCCGGCCAGGTTCTTGGCCTGCTCGCCGCCGGAGCCCGCGAGCAGGCCGCCGACCAGCTTGGTGAGGCCGCTCTGCGCGGTGTCCGAGCCGTCCACCGTGCCCTCGGCCTGGCCGAGGGTCAGGCCGGCGCCGCGGACCAGCGTGTAGCGGACGTCGGTGGCGGCGGCGTCGCCGGTCAGCACCAGGGTGCGGGGGCGGCCGTTGGTGCCGGCCTCCTCCGCGATGAAGGCGGGGACCTGGGCGTCGGCGGTGCGGCGCAGCGGGCCGTCCGCTCCGGTGGCGGCCCACCAGACGGCGGTGCCGAGCGGGGCGAGGACGGCGCTGGCCACGATCAGGGCGGCGATCGGCTGGCGCCAGCCGAACGCGATCCCGGCGACCCGGGCGTTGGCGCCGTCGGCGCCGATCGCGGCGGCGGCGAGCAGCGCGACACCGGCCAGCAGCGTCGCGGGCCCGGCCCAGGCCGCGACGGCGGCGCCGCCGGAGGCCGGGGTGACGCCGGTGCCCGCGACGGCCACGCTGAAGAGCAGCCCGGCACCGGCGGCGCCCCAGGCGGCGAGCACCGCGCGGCGGCGGTCGGCGCGCAGCAGGGCGGCCAGCGCGGCCAGCACGACACCTGCGGAGAGCCAGACCGGCGGGACGCCGGAGCCGCCGGGGTTGACCAGCAGCAGCCCGAGCGAGCTCGCGCCGGAGCCGCTGAAGCCGGGCAGGCCGGCCTCCAGCAGCAGCCGGGACGGGTGTGCCAGCACCCCGAGCGACCAGGGTGCGAGCACCAGGACCGGGATGCCGAGGATCACCAGCACCCGCAGCCCGAGCAGGCGCAGTGCGGTCGTGCCGGAGCCGAAGGCGCCGCCGCGCAGCACCGCGTGCCCGAGGGCGGCGAGCGAGAGCGGCACGGCGATGGCCCAGGTGAGCGGGACGAACGCGGTGCTGACCGTGAGCATCAGGACCGCCATCCAGGTGCTCCGCCAGCCGGGGCGGGCGCCTCGGGCGGCGGTCTCCTTGCGGATGCCCAGACCGGCGGTGACGGCGGCGGCGCGGGCCAGCGGCGGGAGCAGCACGGCCAGCACGGCGGTGCCGATCCGCCCCTCGGCGAGTGCACCGGCCGTGGCGGGCAGCAGGGCGTAGGTGGCGCTGGCCCAGGCCCGGACGATCTTGGACTGGATCAGCGGGCGGGAGACCAGGTAGGCGCTGACGGCCGCGAGCGGGATCGAGAGCACCAGCAGCAGCGTGACCGCGAGGTCCGCGTGGTCGAACAGCAGCCAGGAGAGCACCGAGAGCACCGCGAGGTACGGCGGCGAGGCGGCGGTGGAGCCGGTGCCGACGGGGTGCCAGCTGCTCGCGTACATGGTCCAGAGGCCGCCCGCGCCGTCGGAGGCGGGCAGCAGGGCGCCGCCGAGCAGGCTGCCGCTGCCGAGCAGGTTGCGGCAGGCGATCAGGGCGAAGACCAGCAGGGCGGTGAAGAGCAGCGGCGCCGGACGCCGGGCGAGCTTCTTGAGCAGCGCGAACTGCTCGACCACCAGGTCGTCGGCGTCGTCGTCGCCGGGGCCCGACTCGGCGGTGCCGTGGCGGCCGGCACCGGACTCGTCGCCGCCGCCGCCGATGCCGAGCGCGCCGATGGCCTGCTCGACGGCGAGCCGGGTGGTGGCGCCGGGGGCGGGGAAGAGCGTGCGGTCGTCGAGCGCGTCACCGCTGCGGGTCCGGGCCCGGCGTTTGCGGGCGAGCAGGATGCGCGGCAGCCGGACGAGCTCGTGCCCGAGGCCGGCCAGTTCGTCGAAGGCCTGGCGCGGGTCCTTGCCGATCAGGTCGCCGACGACCCGCACCAGGGTGCCGAGCACCAGCCGGAGCAGGACGTACGGGAAGAGCAGGCCCCTGGAGTTGGCGAGCAGCGTGAAGACGGCACCGGCCTTGTCCACCCGGTGCGGGTGGGC
Organism: Kitasatospora kazusensis; assembly: GCF_039529945.1. Classification (NCBI taxonomy): domain Bacteria; kingdom Bacillati; phylum Actinomycetota; class Actinomycetes; order Kitasatosporales; family Streptomycetaceae; genus Kitasatospora; species Kitasatospora kazusensis. Next base: position 6,078 of record NZ_BAAANT010000067.1, read on the forward strand.
GGCGCCGCAGTCGATGGAGCGGCGCTCGCGGCTGGCGGCCTCGGCATGCCGGAGCACGGCGTCGGGGGCGACCACGACGCGGTGGCCGGCGGCGTTCACCCGCCAGCAGAAGTCGGTGTCGTCCCGCATCAGCGGCAGCGCCGGGTCGAAGCCGCCGAGTTCCTCGAAGACGTCGCGGCGGACCAGCATGCCGGCGGTGGAGACGGCGAGCACCGGGCGGACCTGGTCGTGCTGGCCCTGGTCCTGCTCGCGGCGGTCCAGCCCCGTCCAGCGGCGGCCCGAGCGGGCGATCGTGACGCCGACCTCCAGGAGCTGGCGGCGGTCGTACCAGCTGCGCAGCTTGGGACCGACCACGGCGGCGCTGGGGGTGGAGTCGGCGACCTGGAGCAGGCGGCGCAGCGCGTCGGTCTGCGGCTCGCAGTCGTCGTGCAGCAGCCAGAGCCACTCGATCGGCTGAGTTTCGCGCGGACCGCCCTGGCCGAGGTCGTGCTCGGCGCCGAGCGGGTCGCCGAAGTCGTCCCAGCCGCCGGTGACCGGGTCGTAGCCGGAGGGGTCGAGGCTGTACGGGAGGTCCTCGGGGCGCAGCGGCGGGCTGCTCTGGACGGCCTGCGCGACGGCGGTGCCGAAGCCGGCCCGGCGGCCGAGGACCATCGGGCCGGACGGCGGCAGCCAGTCCCCGAGCGCGTCCTGGAGCAGTTGGGGCGAGGCGTCGGTGGAGCCGGTGTCCACCGCGAGGACGCGCTGCACCTGCCGGTCCTGGCCGAGCAGGCCTGCCAGGGCCTGCGGGAGCCAGCGGGCACCGTCGTGCGAGACGATCACCGCCGTGACGAGGTGACGCGGGTACGCGGGCGGCCTGGCAGCGGAGAAACCGCTCTGGTGGCTGTGGACAGTCATCGAGTGCGCAGGCCCCAGGTTTCGGTAGATGCAACCGGTGGATGCAGCCGGTGGCTTCAGGTGTGGTCGGCAGTCCTGATGCGAGGCATCCGGATGGCGCACCACACTAACGGCTCTGGGTGGACGCGGCGCTCGCGGAGTCCGTGCAGAGGGCGGGGGGCCTTGGTGAGGGGCCTGCGCGACGGGGGTCGACGGGGAGGTGGCGGGACCCGGCGCGGGGCGGGTCCGTCCGGGCCCGGGCCGGGCCCGGACATGCGAAAGCGCCTCACCGTCCTGGTGAGGCGCTGGCACAACTGCGGTGGGTGGAGCCGGTCAGACGGCGCTCTTCTTGAGACGGCGGCGCTCCCGCTCGGAGAGGCCTCCCCAGATGCCGAAACGCTCGTCGTTGGCCAGCGCGTACTCAAGGCACTCGGACCGGACCTCGCAGGCGAGGCAGACCTTCTTGGCCTCGCGGGTGGAGCCGCCCTTCTCCGGGAAGAAGGACTCGGGGTCGGTCTGGGCGCACAGTGCGCGCTCCTGCCAACCGAGCTCCTCTTCCTCCTCCTCGATGCCCTCACCGATCAACAGCTCAAAGAGCTCGCTCATTTGGCGCGCCTCCTCTGCCCCTTGTGGCATCCCCGTGGTGTTGCCGTTGCCGGGAGCGGCGGAACGACACGAGTGAAATTACATGTGCGTCACTCTGGCTCAGTCAAGCCGAGCTCTGGTATTGGGCCGAGGATTCACTCCCCGGAACCAAGGCGCTACGATAAGTTTACATATCCGGACATTTAGCATTTTCGGCCCCGATCCGGGCTCAAACGTCCGCAACCACCCACCGGCTGACTTGCAGTCAACACGGACCACCGGAACCTGACCACCCCCCGAACGGGGGGACGTCGGAGAGCACCGGCCCGGTTGCCGGGTCATCGGGCTGCCTTCCCGGCGATCTTCACATTGAAACCTAGAGGGTGATTTATCACCCCATCCGGTGGTTCGTCGGTGATGTGACCCGAATGTCCCCCGGTTTGGGTTGACACTGCCACCCCTCTTGCGGTCTGCTTGCTCTCATGTCAGAGTTCGCCACCCACCGAAGCCGCCAGGTCGTGCTTCGTCGTGCCGTGAACTCGCTCTGTTGTCGCCTCTGTCGCTGTATCTAGGCGCTCGCGTCCCACCGCGCGCCGCCCAGCGAACATCGAGGCCGACCGCGCGACAGTCCCCCCTGAACTCCGCGGATCCGGCTGATCCCATACCCGCAGCCATCCGAGGACCTGTTCATGCGACTGCCCCGCATCCGTCGGCGCAACCGGGACCGCAGCAAGCTCGCCCGCCGAGTCGGCCCCGCCACCGCCCCCGTCACCGCCCCCGGCACACCCCACGTCACCCCACCGCGCCGGCCGTGGACCGACGGCCTGAGCGACGTCAGCATCGCCGGAGACCCGCTCGCCTTCCCGCACCTGACCCGCACCGACCTGCCGCAGCACCCCACCACCGTCGCCGGGTACGCGCGGCTGGTCCGCGAGATCGCCGCCGACACCGAGCGCTGGGCCCCGCTGGTCCGGTACGACGCGCTCACCCGCTGGTACTCCCGGCTGGAGACCGGCCCCGGCTACGAGGTCTGGCTGCTCAGCTGGCTGCCCGGCCAGAGCAGCGGCTTCCACGACCACGGCCGGTCCGCCGGCGTGATGACGGTCCTTCAGGGCGAACTCGTCGAACGCTCGCTCACCACCGCGGGCGACGACTCACGCACCCTGCGGCCCGGCGGACAACGGGTGTTCTCCTCCGGCTACCTGCACGAGGTCGTCAACGCGGCACTCGAACCCGCGGTCTCCATCCACCTCTACTCCCCCGGCCTGGTCGAGATGAACCAGTACGCGTCGGCCGTCCCGGAGTGGCAGCCCGAGTCCTTCTGACCCCCGGGGGAACTGCGCGACCCCTGGCGGGGCCCACCGTTCGGGAACGGGTTACCCCCAGGGGCGCGGGGAACTGCGCGACCAGGGCACAACGTCCGTGCACGGTTGCGCGCGCAGTTCCCCGCGCCCCTGATGTGGTTGCCCGTATGCCCACAGACCGGCCGCGCCCCTGCTGTGGTTACCGAGGTGCACACGGTTCCGCTGCGCCGCGCGCACACCGCGCCTGGCAGGATGGCCGCATGCGGATTGTGGCACTGGCAGGCGGAATCGGTGGGGCGCGTTTCCTGCGCGGCCTCAAGGACGTGACCGGGCCCGGGGACGAGATCACCGTCATCGGCAACACCGGCGACGACATCCACCTTTTCGGGCTCAAGGTCTGCCCCGACCTGGACACCCTGATGTACACCCTGGGCGGTGGCATCCACGAGGAGCAGGGCTGGGGCCGGGCGGACGAGACCTGGTCGATCAAGGGCGAGATGAAGGCGTACGGCGTCGGTCCCGAGTGGTTCGGGCTCGGCGACAAGGACTTCGCCACCCACATCGTGCGGACCCAGATGCTCGCCGCCGGCTACCCGCTGAGCGCCGTCACCGAGGCGCTCTGCGAGCGGTGGCAGCCCGGGGTCCGGCTGCTGCCGATGAGCGACGACCGGGTCGAGACGCATGTGCGGATCACCGACGAGTCCGGCACCCGGGCGGTGCACTTCCAGGAGTACTGGGTCAGGCTGCACGCGGCCGTGGACGCCGAGGCGATCATCCCGGTGGGCGCCGACACCGCGAAGCCCGCGCCGGGCGTGCTGGAGGCCATCGCGGCGGCGGACGTGATCCTGCTGCCGCCGTCCAACCCGGTGGTCAGCATCGGCACGGTCCTCGCCGTGCCCGGGATCCGGCAGGCCGTCGGCTCCGCCGCGGCGCCGGTCGTCGGCCTGTCGCCGATCATCGGCGGGTCGCCGGTGCGCGGTATGGCCGACAAGGTGCTCCAGGCGGTCGGCGTCGACACCACCGCCGAGGCCGTCGCACTGCACTACGGCAGAAAGGGAGCAGTGCGGAGCGCTTCGAACGAGGGTGGTGGTGGGCGACGGGCGGGCCTGCTCGACGGCTGGCTGGTGGACACCGCGGACGCGGCGTCGGTCGCGGCGGTGGAGGCCGCCGGGATCCCGTGCCGGGCCGTCCCGCTGCTGATGAGCGACCCCGAGGCGACCGCCGCGATGGCACGGGCGGCGCTGGATCTGGCCGAGCAGGTGCGGGCGTGAGCCTGGAGATCCTCCCGGTCACCGGCCTGCCCGAGATCGGGGCCGGGGCGGACCTCGCCGAGCTGATCGCCAAGGCCGGCGAGTTCGAGGACGGCGACATCCTGCTGGTCACCTCGAAGATCGTCAGCAAGGCGGAGGGCCGTCTGCTGCACGCCACCGACCGTGAGGCCGCGATCGACGCCGAGACCGTCCGGGTGGTCGCCCGGCGCGGGCCGGTCCGGATCGTCGAGAACCGGAACGGCCTGGTGATGGCCGCCGCCGGGGTCGACGCCTCCAACACCGCGCCCGGCACCGTCCTGCTGCTGCCCGAGGACCCCGACGCCTCGGCGCGCGCCCTGCGGGCCCGGCTCCGGCAGCTGACGGGCCGCCGGCTCGCGGTGGTCGTCACCGACACCTTCGGGCGCCCCTGGCGCAACGGGCTGACCGACGTCGCGATCGGCGCCGCCGGCCTGTCCGTCCTGGAGGACCACCGGGGCCGCACCGACAGCCACGGCAACGAGCTGGCGATGACCGTCACCGCGACCGCCGACGAACTGGCCGCCGCCGCCGACCTGGTGAAGGGCAAGGCCACCGGCACGCCGGTCGCCGTCGTCCGGGGCCTGCCGCAGCTGGTCACCGTGGAGGACGGCGAGGGCGCCCGGCCGCTGGTCCGGCCGGCCGCCGAGGACATGTTCCGGCTCGGCACCTCCGAGGCCGTCCGCGAGGCGGTGACGCTGCGGCGGACCATCCGGTCCTTCACCGCCGAGCCGGTCGACCCGGCCGCCGTCCGCCGGGCGGTCGCGGCGGCCGTCACCGCGCCCGCACCGCACCACACCACGCCCTGGCGGTTCGTCCTGCTGGAGTCCCCGGAGGTCCGGGAGCGGCTGCTCGACGCGATGCTGGAGGCCTGGCAGCGCGACCTGGCCGCACTCGACGGCTGGGACGAGGCGAAGATCGCCCGCCGGACCGCGCGCGGCAACGTGCTGCGGGACGCGCCCTACCTGGTCGTGCCGTGCCTGGTGATGGACGGTTCGCACGACTACCCGGACGAGCGCCGGGCGGCGGCCGAACGGGAGATGTTCACCGTCGCGATCGGGGCGGCCGTACAGAACCTGCTGGTCACACTGGCCGGGGAGGGGTACGGCTCCGCGTGGGTGTCCTCGACCATGTTCTGCCGGGACACCGTCCGAGCCGTCCTCGACCTGCCGGCGGGGTGGGACCCGATGGGCGCGGTGGCCGTGGGCCGGCCCGCCGAGGCTCCTCGCTCCCGCGAGGTCCGCGCGGCGGACGCTTTTATCGCCGTACGGTAAGAGACCCGAACGCGTACGGGTTCCCCGCGCCCCTGATCTGGTTACCCGATCCTGTCGGGTTACCGGTGGCGGTGGTCGTTCGGCGCCAGGCGCGGGCCGTAGCGCGGGGCGCGGGCGCCCGTGAGAGCGATCAGGCGGCAGACCCGGTAGCGGTGGCCGGCGTAGGGGGCGAGCAGGGCGAGCATCTGGGCGTCGTCGCTGCGGGGGCGGCCGGCCAGGGCCCAGCCGACCAGGTTGGGCAGGTGGTAGTCGCCGACCGAGACCGCGTCCGGGTCGCCGTTGCTGCGCTGGAGGGTCTCCGCCGCCGTCCAGGTGCCGATGCCGGGCACCGCGGTGAGGCGGGCGAACGCCTCGGTGTGCGGCAGCACGGAGGCCTCCTCCAGCCGGGCCGCCAGCCGGGCCGCGCGGACCACCGTCGCCGCGCGCTTCGGGTCCACGCCCGCGCGGTGCCACTCCCAGCTGGGGATCAGCGCCCACTCGCGGGCGGACGGCGGGACCCGCAGACCCTCGGCCGGACCCGGCGCGGGCGTACCGAAACCGCGCAGCAGGGTCCGCCAGGAGCCGTACGCCTCGCCGGTGGTGACCTTCTGCTCCAGGATCGCGGGGACCAGCGACTCCAGCACCAGCCCCGTCCGGCCGAGCCGCACCCCGGCGTGGGTGCGCTGGGCCTCCCGCAGCGGGCCCGGCGGCAGCACCAGCCCTGACGGGTCGTCGGCCGCGCCGAACAGCGCGGGCAGCCGCGCCAGCAGCCAGGCCGCCCCCGGCCCCCAGGCCTGCGCCTCCACCTCGCCCGCCCGGACGGCCACCCGGAGGGTGCCGGGCCCGGCGGGCGTGCGCGAGGCGCGCCAGAGCGAACCGTCCCCGGCTGTCCGGTAGGCGGGGTCGGCCGGGCCGCGCCGCAGCGGGAGCAGCGTCCGGGGCAGGTCGAGCGGGAAATCGGGCCGCCACCGCCGTACTTCGCCTGGCATCTGTCCTCACCGCCGCCCGCCGCGTGCCGTCCGGTGTGAACGATACGCGCGGGGTCAGCGCCCCTGGAGGTGGGCCGCCCAGCTGCGGATCCCGTCGAGCCGGCCGTACAGGGCCTCCCCCGGGCACTCGGTGTTGAAGGCGTCCCGGTGGCCGGAGACGGCGTTGAAGGTGACCGTCGTCCCCTTCCGGTAGCGGCTGCCGTCGGAGGCGGAGACCAGGGTGGTGGTGCCGGCCGCGTCGCGGCCGGTCAGGCCGAGCTTCCAGGCGGCAAGCTTGGCGATGCCGTCCACCTGGGCCTGCGGGACGGCGCCGGAGACGTAGGTGCCGAGCGCCGCGACACCGGCCGAGTCGGTGTTGAAGCCGAGGGTGTGGGCGCCGAGGACGGGTTGGGCGACCCCGCCGGCCCGGCCCTCGTAGATCGTGCCGCACTTGTCGACCAGGAAGTTGTAGCCCAGGTCGCGCCAGCCGTTGCTCTTCACGTGGTACTGGTAGATCGCCCGGATGATCTTCGGGGCGTCGGCGCAGGCGTAGTCGTTGGTGGTGTCGGTGTGGTGCACGAAGACCACCCGGACCGGGCCGGTGTACTGGAAGTCCGGCTCGCGCAGCGTCTCGTCCGCGCCCCAGCCCGAGCGGGTGACGATGCCCGGGCGCGGGCCCTCCCCCGCCCGTGCCCGGGCGGCGGCGGGGGCCGGATCGGCACCCGGGTCGACGAGTTCGGCGCGCAGCCCGGCGGGCAGCGGGCGGCCGCCGGTGGCGGCGCGGACGGCGACACCGTCGCTGGGGCCGACCCAGAGCGGGGCGGTGGCGCCCCTGCCCCGGCCCCCGCTCCCGCTCCCGCCCCCGCCCCCGCCCTCCGGCGAGTCGGTGTCCGGGCGGTCCTCCTCGTCGGTGGCCAGCGTCCGCCAGTCGCTCCACCGGCCGGTGGCGGTGGAGCGGGTCCGCACCTCCACGGTAGCGGCCGGTGCCGCCCCGGGGTCGTCCCAGCTGACGCCGACCAGGGCGAAGCCGCCGGTGCCACGCGGTGCCAGCTCGGCGCCCTGCACCGCGCCGCGCCGGGCGGCGGTCAGCGGCAGGACCGTGACACCACCCGCCGGCGGACGGGCCGAGGCGGCGGGAACGGACAGGACGGCGGCGGTCGTGGCGACCGCGACGGAGACGGCGAGCAGAGAGAAGCGCATAAATATGACATTGCGGCCAAAATCTTTCTGACGCCACGCCAGTTCTCAGCTGCCGCCTCCCCTCCCGGGGTCGAGCCCGGAGGTCGTAGGCTGGACCGCACCATGACTGCGCCTTTCGCTGCCGACGCCCGCACCCCCGCCGAGCTGCTGCACGCATACCTGCGCGCGGGGGCCTCCGATGCGGATCCCTCACGTCCCCTGGTCACGTTCTACGACGACGCGACCGGCGAGAGAGTCGAACTCTCCGCCAAGACCTTCGACAACTGGGTCGCCAAGACCGCCAATCTGATCCAGGACGAACTCAACGCAGGCCCCGAGGACCGGGCCGCCCTGCTCCTCCCCGCCCACTGGCAGAGCGCCGTCTGGCTGCTCGCCTGCTGGTCGGTGGGGGTCGTGGCACTGCCCGGCGGCGATCCGGCCGACGCCGACCTGGTGGTCAGCGGGCCGGAGGGGCTGGAGTCCGCCCACGCCTGCTCCGGCGAACGGGTGGCCCTGGCGCTGCGCCCGCTGGGCGGCCGCTTCCCGCAGCGCCCGGACGGCTTCCTGGACTACGCCGCCGAGGTCCCCGGCCAGGGCGACCGGTTCGCGCCGTACTCCCCCGTCGACCCGCTCTCGCTCGCCCTGGAGACCACGATCGACGGACTGCCGCTGAAGCTGACGGGCGAACAGACCGTCCAGCTCGCCCGCGAGGGCGCGCTGCGGCTCGGCCTCGGCACGGGCAGCCGGGTGCTCAGCACCCTCTCGTACGACGACTGGTCCGGTCTGGAGGCCGGGCTGCTGGCTCCGCTGGCCGCCGGCGCCTCGGTGGTGCTCTGCCGGAACTCCGGCGGGCTGACGGAGGAGCAGTGGGAGAAGCGGATCGAGTCCGAACGGGTGACTGTACGGCTGAGCTGAACCGGACCGGGCCGTCCCGGGGGTAGGGATGCCCCTCATGGCCGAGGACGATGACCAGAGCGCGCGCCCCCCGACCTCCCGAGGCGGGGGGCGCCGCAGGTTCCTGCGGATCGCGGTCTGCGCGCTCGCGCTGGTGCTGGTCGCCGGGGGTGCGCTGGCCTGGTACGGCTACCACCGGCTGGACGGCAACATCAGGACGGACACCGCCACCGGCGCCCTGCTGAAGCAGGCCGAGTCCGAGCGGCCGAGCCGCAGCCCGGCGGCCGGGAACGCCGAGAACATCCTGCTGATCGGCAGCGACGACCGCAGCGGCCCGAACGCCGCGTACGGGAACTCCGGCGGCGAGCCGACGAACGCGCGCTCGGACACCGCGATCCTGCTGCACCTGGCCGCCGACCGTCGGCACGCCACGGCCGTCAGCATCCCGCGCGACGCGATGGTGAACGTGCCCGGGTGCGTCCTGCCGGACGGTACCCGCTCACAGGCGGGGCTGATGCAGTTCAACTGGGCCTTCGAACTGGGCGGCGCGGCCTGCTCGATCCGGACGCTGGAGCAGCTCAGCGGGATCCGGGTGGACCACCATCTGATCCTGGACTTCACCGGCTTCAAGAAGATGGTGGACGCGGTGGGCGGCGTGCAGGTCTGCGTACCGCAGCCGATCCACGACCGGGACGCTCAGCTGGACCTGCCAGCCGGGCGGCAGACCCTGAACGGCGAGCAGGCCCTCGGCTACGTCCGGGTCCGCGAGTCGCTCGGCGACGGCAGCGACACCCAGCGGATGGGGCGTCAACAGCAGTTCCTCGCCGCACTCATGCGCAAGGTGCAGTCGGACGGGGTGCTGCTCAACCCGGTCAGGCTGTGGCCCCTGCTGAACGCCGCGACCTCCGCGATCACGGCGGACCAGGGCCTGAGCAGCCTCGGCGCGCTCTACGACCTGGCGCAGGAGCTGCGCTCGATGCCGACCGGGAACCTGGCCCTGCTGACCGCCCCGCGCCGCCCGTACCCGGCCGACCCGAACCGGGACCAGCTGGTGCAGCCGCAGACCGACCGGCTCTTCGCGGCGCTGCGCGCGGACCAGGTGGTCGCGGTGGCACCGACCGTCCCGCCGGTCCCGGCATCGCCGACCCCGGCCACCTCGGCCGGATCGACCGGATCGGCTGCTGCCGCCGGCGCATCCGCATCGGCCTCCGACAGCCCGAACCCGGCTGCGAACCCGGCGGTGGGTCCGACCTTCGAAGGCCGGACCGCGACACAGGACGCCTGCCCGGCAGGCTGAACACCGGAGCGTTGGACTCCCGTTGTCCAGACGTTCTGATGATGTAACGAATTCTGAGTCTTCCCGTGATGTCCGGTAGGTTCCGGACAGCGGCCGACGGGGGCCCGATCACGAGAGGCGGCGGAACCGCGATGACCGATGACGTCGAACCGATATCCGGCGGCCAGTCCGAGACCGGCTCCCAACAGCTGCCGGGCGGACGGGCCGCGGGGCGCCGGGCGGGGAACGGCGGGGCAGCCGGACGCGGCAACCGCCGCAAGCGGAAGACGGGCTGGAAGCGCTGGCTGAAACCGGTCGCCATCACGCTGGGGCTCACGCTGGTGGCGGGCTGCGGAGCGGCGTACCTGTACTACCAGCACCTGAACGGCAACATCCAGGCCGGCACCAACAACCTCAGCGACGCGCACGGTGTCAAGACCGCGCCGAACGCCGCCGGGCAGACCCCGCTGAACATCCTGATGATCGGCACCGACAGCCGGGGCTCCGCCGCCAACGTCGCCCTCGGCGGCGACTCGGCCGACTCCAACCGCCCCGGGCTGGCCGACGTCCAGATGCTGCTGCACATCTCCGCCGACCGCAGCAACGCCTCGATGGTCAGCATCCCGCGTGACGTCATGATCGACATGCCGGCCTGCCACAGCGAGGACGGCAAGCAGAACTACCCCGCCCAGAAGTACGTCCAGATCAACGAGGCGCTCGCCCGCGGCGGCCCCGGCTGCGTGGTCGGCGCCTGGATCGGGCTCACCGGGCTGGAGATCGACCACTACATGATGGTCGACTTCGCGGGGGTCGTCAGCATGGCGGACGCGATCGGCGGCGTGCCGGTCTGCGTCAACATGAACATGTACGACCGGCAGGTCCCCGGCGTCGGCGGCACCGGCCTCAAGCTCCCCAAGGGCACCACGTCCATCAAGGGCGAGCAGGCCCTGCAGTGGCTGCGCACCCGGGACGCCTGGGGCTCCGACATCGGTCGCACCGAGGCCCAGCACATGTACCTCAGCTCGATGATGCGCCAGCTGAAGAACAGCGGTTCGCTCACCGACCCGGGCCGGCTGATGTCACTGGCGGAGGCCGCCACCAAGGCACTCAGCGTGGACAAGCCGATCGCCGACCTGACGAAGCTCTACGACCTCGGCAACGACCTGAAGGCCGTGCCCACCGACCGGACCACCACGCTGACCGTCCCGGTGATCGAGGACCCGAAGAACCCGAAGGCCCGCCTGCTGCTCGACAAGCCCCAGACCGACCCGATCTGGAAGATGCTGCTCGCCGACACCCCGCTGGACGGCAAGGCCGGCAAGGGCGGCGCCTCGTCCTCCGTCTCCCCCTCGGCGAGTGCCGGGGCGACGGCCGCCGCACCCATCCGGGAGCTGGCCAAGGAGGAGGTCGCCGTCACCGTCCAGAACGGCACCACCACCCCGAACCGGGCCGCCGACGTCAAGAACGCGCTGATCGACGCCGGCTTCACCCGGGCGGTCACCCTGCCCGGCAACGGCACGAGCGCCACCGACACCGTGCTGACCTACGGCAGCGCCGAGCTCGCCCAGGCCCAGGCGGTGGCCGCCGCGCTCGGCCTGCCGAGCAGCGCGCTCAAGGAGTCGGGCAGCAGCCGGACGCTCGCACTCGTGATCGGCGCCGACTGGTCCAGCGGGACGACCTACCCCGCCTCGGGCTCCGCCGGCTCATCGGCGAGCCCCGGCGGCAAGGCGTCCGCGGCGCCGACCGCCCTGCCGAAGTCGGTCGGGGCCGACACCGCGGACAACGAGAAGAGCTGCATGAAGGTCAACCCGCAGGGGCACATCTACACCTACTGACCGAGGGTCAGGAGGCCGTCGGCCTCGACGTACTCCTCGCCGGTGCGCGGGCAGCGCCACCGCCCGCCACCGGCGTCCTCCAACGGCTCGCCGGCCCGTCCGACCCACTTGATCCGCCGGGCCGGGACACCGGCCACCAGCGCGAAGTCGGGCACGTCACGGTGGACCACCGCGCCGGCCGCGACCAGGGCCCAACGCCCGACCGTCACCCCCGCGACCAGCACCGCACGGCCGCCGATCGAACAGCCCTCGCGCAGGGTCACCCCCCGCGCGTGCCAGTCGTCGCCGCGCTTGAGCCTGCCGTCGACGTCGACCGAACGCGGGTAGAGGTCGTTGGTCAGCACGGCCGCCGGGCCGATGAAGACGCCGTCCTCGACGACGGCGGGCTCGTAGACCAGGGCGTGGTTCTGCAGCTTCACCCGGTCACCGATCCGCACGCCCGGCCCGACGTAGGCGCCGCGCCCGATGATGCAGTCCACGCCTATCTCGGCGTCCTCCCGCACCTGGGCCAGGTGCCATACCGTGCTCCCGGCCCCGATCACGGCCCGTTCGTCGACATCGGCGGTCGGCTCGACCCGGGCTGACACTGCCTCAGAAATCCCCATGGCGCCGAAGATAGCGGCCGGGGCCCGGGCCGGGAGGTGTTACGGCCTACTTGGCCTCGGGCGCCGAAGTGCTCCGCGTCGCGGCCATCGGCTTAGGGGCGGCACTGGCGATCACCCGGCGGGCGAGCGAGCGCGGCGAGGTGAGGAAGCCGAAGCCCCAGCTCAGGTGCATGGTGGCGAGCGCCAACGGCAGCTGGATCCGGGCCTTCGCCGACAGCCCGCGCCCCTCGACCACCGAACCGCCGAGGATGCCCAGCAGGTACCCGCCCGGCAGCACGAAGAAGGCGGGGTGCACGGCGGCACCGAGCACCAACCCGGTCAGCACACCGGCCAGCGCGGCGGGCGGGGCCAGGTAGCGCAGGTTGACCGAACCGCGGTGGTAGCGGGTGACCACCCGGCGCCAGCGGCCGTAGTCCTTGTACTGCTTCGCGAGGGCGCGCACGCTGGGCCGGGGCCGGTAGGTCACCTTCAGCTGCGGGGTGAACCAGATCAGGCCGCCGTCCTGGCGGATCCGGTAGTTCAGCTCCCAGTCCTGGGCGCGGATGAACTCCTCGTTGTAGCCGCCCTGCTTCTCCAGCACCTCGCGGCGGAAGACACCGAGGTAGACGGTGTCCGCCGGGGCGGCCAGGCCGCCGGTGTGGAAGGCCGCGTTGCCGACACCGATCTTGGAGGTCATGGCCGCCGCGACGGCCTTCTCCCACTCGGTCTCGCCCTCGGCGTGCATGATGCCGCCGACGTTGGCCGCCTCCATCTCGCCGAGCAGCCGGACGGCCGTGGTGATGTAGCCGGGGGTCAGCAGGCCGTGGCCGTCGACCCGGACCACTATCGGGTGGCTGGAGCCGCGGATGGCCGCGTTCAGCCCGGCCGGTGTGCGCCCGGTCGGGTTCGCCACCGTACGGACCCTCGGGTCCTCGGCGGTCAGCTCGGCGGCGATCGCGTCCGTCCGGTCCGTGGACGGACCGAGCGCGATCACCACCTCCATGTCGCCGGCGTACTCCTGTTCCAGGATGTGCCGGACGGCGGCGCGCAGGTGACGTTCCTCGTTGAGCACCGGCATGATCACGGAGACCGCCGGCAGCTCCTCAGCAGCCTTGATGTTCATCGAGGCCACCGTACCGGCGGCCGCCGTACGTTGTCAGGTCCGGGTTGCCCTCGTATGCGTCCTCCCGGCGGCAACCTGGTGTCGACTCTGTGCAGATCCCGGTGCCGGCGGGCGCGGGCGGCCCGCGGCGGGGCGGCCGACCGGCCCGGAGGGAGCGTACGGGCTGGGGCCGGTACCGGGCGGGACAGGCACGAAAGGCGGCAGAGCGGGGCGGGCAGGACAGACGGACCGGCCGTGGCGGGCAGGGCGAGCAGGACGGGCAGGACGGGCACCGAGCGGACGCGGCGGAGGCCGGGCGCTGGGTGCGCCCGGCCTCCGCCGCGTTCTCGGTACCGGTCGTCAGTCCGTCGCGATGGCCGCGAGGACGTTCATCCGGCCCGCCCGGAAGGCGGGGAGGAGGGCTGCCAGCAGGCCGACCAGGGCCGAGGCCAGCAGGATCACCACGATGGTGCCGGTCGGGATGGTCAGGATGGCGAGCCCCTGCCCGGAGAGCACCCGCTGGGCGGTGATGCCCCAGGCGAGGCCGAGGCCGGTGCCGAGCAGCGCGCCGAACACGGCGATCACCACGGACTCCAGCCGGATCATCCGGCGCAGCTGGCGCCGGGAGAGCCCGATCGCCCGCAGCAGGCCGATCTCGCGGGTCCGCTCGACCACCGAGAGGGCCAGGGTGTTGACCACACCGAGCACGGCGACCACGATCGCCAGGCCGAGCAGGCCGTAGATCATGTAGAGCAGGGTGTTGACCTGGCTCTGGATGATCTCCTTGTAGCCGGCCTGGTCCTTCACCGTGAGCTGCGGGTACGCCTGGAGCGAGTCCTGGAGGGCGGTGAGCACCTTGGCCTTGTCCGAGCCGTCCGCCGCCTTGCCGAAGACCGCCACGTCGCCGGGCAGCTCGGTGGCCGGAACGGCCTTGGCCACGGTGTCGACGGCGGCGTAGAAGTGGCCGTCGAAGAGCGAGTTGCCCGTGGCGGTGACGACGCCGACCTGGAGGCTCTGCTTGCGGCCGTGGGCGTACTCGATCGTCACCTGGTCGCCGACAGCGAGGTGGTGCTTGGTCGCGAACGCCTCGTCGACCGAGAGGGCGCCGTTGGTGACGGCATCGGCCGAACCGGTCTTGACCGGCAGTCGGAAGTCGGCGGTGAAGGTCTCCGAGACCGCCGACACGGCGTTCTCGGTGGTGGCGCCGTCCGGGGTGGTGAGGATGGCGGGGACGACCTTCTGCTCCGTCAGGTGTGCCAGGCCGGCCGTGGACTTGGCCGCCGTCACCATCGCCGGGGTGAGCAGGGACCGGCCGGCGGTGACGATGTAGTCGGCGCCGACGGACTTGTCGATCTGCGAGCTCGTCGAGCTGACCATGGACGAGGTGAACACCGAGGCCCCGGTGACCAGTGCCAGGCCGATCATCAGTGCCGCGGCGGTGGCGCCCGTCCGGCGGGGGTTGCGCATCGCGTTGCGCTGGGCCAGCCTGCCGGACGGACCGAAGAGCTTCGGCAGCGCGGCGCCGAGCAGCCGGACCACGGTGGTGGCGAGCAGCGGGCCGAGCACCACGAAGCCGATCAGGCTGAGCACCACGCCGTACCCGAGGTAGGCACCGCCGGTGGCCGCCTTGTCCGCGCCCGCCGCGGCGAGCAGCAGCGCACCGCCGCCGAGCGTGAGCACCAGGCCGACGACTGCGCGGATGCGGTTGGCCCTGGCCTCGGCGGGTGTGCCGTGGTCGCGCAGGGCCGCCATCGGGGAGATCCGCCCGGCCCGGCGGGCCGGGATCCAGGCCGCGAGGACGGTGATCACGATGCCGACCGCGTACGCGGCGACCGGGACCGACCAGCCGATCTCCAGGGAGGCCCCGGTGAGGTTCATCCCGACGGCCTTCATCAGCTGGATCAACAGCATCGCGAGGCCGAGACCGGCCCCGAGGCCGAGCGTGGAGCCGAGCACCCCGAGGATGAGCGCCTCGACCAGCACCGAGCGGTTGACCTGGCTGCGGCTGCCGCCGATGGCGCGCAGCAGCCCGATCTCGCGGGTGCGCTGGGCGACCAGCATCGAGAAGGTGTTGATGATCAGGAAGCCGCCGACCAGCAGCGAGATGCCGGCGAAGCCGAGCATGGCGTACTTCATGAAGTCGAGGAAGGACCCGACGCCCTTGGCGTTGTCGGCCTTCTGCTCCTCCCCGGTCTTCACCTGGAACCCGGAGCCGAGGGCGCCCAGCGCGGCGGCCTTGAGCTGCTCGTTGCTCCGGCTGCCGTCGCCGTAGGTCTCGACGGAGGTGTACGCGGTGGTGCCGAGCAGCATCCGCTGGGCCGTCGCGGTGTCGACGAAGGCGAGGGCCGCGCCGGGGTTGGTGGTCTTGAAGGTGGCGATGCCGGAGATGGCGAAGTCGTAGCTGCCGCTGTCGGTGATCACCCGCAGGCCGCTGCCGAGGCCGAGGCCGGCCTTCTTGGCGGTGTCGGCGTCCAGCACGATGTCGTGGGAGCCCTGCGGGAGGTGGCCGGAGCTGATGTCCAGCGACTTGCGCGGGGTGTCGACCCAGTTGCCGGTGATGGTCGGGGCGCCGCTGGTCGGGCCGACCTGCTTGTTGGTGGCGGGGTTGACCAGGGTGGCGTCCGGGCTGAAGACCTCGCCGACGGCGGACTTGACGCCCGGGAGGGCGGCGATCTTCTGGACGGTGCCGATCGGGAGGGTGGCGGGCTTGCCGGGCTCGCCGGAGTCCTTGGTGACCTTGTCCTGCTGCGGCTGGACGGAGATGTCGGAGGCGGTGGTGGCGAACAGCTTGTCGAAGGTGCCGGTGGCGGTGTTGGAGAACACCAGTGTCCCGGAGACGAAGGCGACCGACAGCACGATGGCCATCAGGGAGAGCATCATCCGGCCCTTGTGGGCGAAGAAGCTCCGTAGTGAGGTCTTGAGCAGCATCGGATCCCGCCCCGTCAGCTGGTGCGCTTGCCGTCGAAACGGCGCATGCGTTCGAGGACGGAGTCGGCGGTCGGCGCGTGCATCTCGTCGACTATGACGCCGTCGGCGAGGAAGAGCACGCGGTCGGCGTAGGAGGCGGCGACCGGGTCGTGGGTGACCATCACCATCGTCTGCCCCAGCTCGTCGACCGAGCGGCGCAGGAAGGTGAGCACCTCGGCGCCGGAGCGGGAGTCGAGGTTGCCGGTGGGCTCGTCCCCGAAGATGATCTCGGGCCGGGCCGCCAGCGCCCGGGCCACCGCGACGCGCTGCTGCTGACCGCCGGAGAGCTGGGTCGGACGGTGCTTCAGCCGGTCGGCCAGGCCGACCGTGGTGACCACCTGGTCGAGCCAGCCGGCGTCCGGCTTGCGGCCGGCGATGTCCATCGGCAGCGTGATGTTCTCCAGCGCGTTGAGCGTGGGGAGCAGGTTGAACGCCTGGAAGATGAACCCGATCTTGTCCCGGCGGAGCCGGGTGAGCTGCTTGTCCTTCAGCCCGGTGATCTCGGTGTCACCGATCCAGATCCGGCCCTCGGAGACGGTGTCGAGGCCTGCCAGGCAGTGCATCAGCGTCGACTTGCCGGAGCCGGACGGCCCCATGATCGCTGTGAAACGGCCGCGCTGGATGTCGACGTCGACCGCGTCGAGCGCGGTGACCCTGGTCTCCCCCGCGCCGTACGCCTTGGTCACCTGCCGCGCGGAGGCGGCCGTGGCGGCCTGGCCGCCGGGAAGCTGTGGGTCCTGCACGGCTGTCGCTGCCGTCGTCACTGGAGTCTCCTAGGATCTGTGTTCCACCCGTTACCCCAGAGCCTGGCGGATCCCCCGTGTCCCCCGACATGGTGCAGGCTTCCGTCTTCGACCTGGAGCTGGCCCCACCCCCGAACGGCTGAACCGGCGAGTTCGCCGGTCCGGAGCGGTGAGGTAAGGACCACGTTAGGAGAACCCCGACGACAGGTCGTCATCCGCCGGGAGGAACCGCAGCGACGGGAGATGTACGGGGTCGGGGCCCCTCCCCCTAGGGGTTCCCGACGCCCGTCTCGGGGTAGCGCCGGGTCAGCGCACGACGGCGAGCTCGGCGCGGTGCTCCAGGGCGGCCGCGAAGCCGTCCACCACCGGCGCGAGCAGCACGTCCGACTCACGCTCGACGGTCGTCCGGCCGTCCTCGGCGACCCCGATGTGCCGGTCCAGGACGAACCACCCCTGGGTCACGTGCCGGGCCCCCATCGAGGAGAGCACCGGGCGCAGCGCGTAGTCCACCGCGAGCACGTGCGCGGTGGAGCCGCCGGTGGCGAGCGGCAGCACCGCCTTGCCCGCCAGGGCGTACTGCGGCAGCACGTCGAGCAGGGTCTTCAGCAGACCCGAGTACGCGGCCTTGTAGACCGGGGTGCCGATCACCACGCCGTCCGCCTGCTGGAAGAGGTCGAGGGCGCGGGCCAGTTCGGGGTGCGAGGTGTCGCCGGCCAGCAGCGCCTCGGCCGGCAGGGTGCGGACCTCCAGCGGGACCACCCGGTGGCCGAGCGCGGCCAGCCGGGCGTCCACGTGCCGGAGCAGGCGGGTGGTGCGGGAGGTGGGTGACGGGGAACCGGAGACGGAGAGCACGGTGGCCATGGAGTTCACCTCGGGGCAGGGCGGCGCCGGGCAGCGGCACCGCACGGAGAAGGAGCGGCCGACGGCGGGGCACGGTGACGACCGGCCGCGGCGCGGCGTGCGGGGAGGAGCGGGCGAACGGGAGAACGGGTGGCGAGCGGTCAGCCACGACACAGCGAGCAGGACACACGCAGCAGGTCGACGTACCGCCGACGCGTGAGAGTCCATCGCTGTTCCATGAGAAGCATGCAAACACGCCCTGTTCGGGGCGGTCAAGGTTGGTTCCGGGCGGTGAACATTCGGCGGAACCATCCGATCAGTGCATCAAAACGGCTACAAGGCCCCTCCCGAGCGGTCGGCGGTCGCTACGGGCGGCCGGTTTCGGGCATCCTTCCCCACATGAACACGTGGCAGGAGGGCCGCCCGAGCGGCGGCGGCAGCTCTTACGGTCAGGGCGGTCGGGGCGGTCAGGGCAGCGGCGGCGGGTACCCGGGGGCCGGCGGCGCCGAGCCGCCGCTGCCGCCCGGGCTGAACCCGCGCGGTCCGGGCGCCCCGGCGCCCCGGCGCCCGTCCACTCCCCCGCAGCAGCGGCAGCAGCAGCCGGGCGCTCCGGGCCGGCCGCCGCAGGGCACCGGCCGGCCGGG
>NZ_BAAANT010000068.1:0-22896 GCF_039529945.1 Kitasatospora kazusensis
GCGGCTTCTTCTTCCCCATGCTCTCCATGATGGACATCATCCTTCCGGGGCCGAAGCCCCTGATCTCAGGTGTCCGTCAAAGCGGATCAAGCCCACTTCTGAAACAGGCCCTAGATGAACATCTAGGCGTTACGGACTCCACCGAGCCAGTGACTTCGAGAGGGCGAGCGTTGCCGCGCAGACCCCCCACCAGAGGTGACGTGCAGCGATGCACGTCACCTCTGGCATTTCCGGACCCCGCGCCCCACATAACAGTGGTCGCAGGCGCGATCACAACGGCTGTGCATCTTCGGGACGAACTGAAAGAAGGTTGGCAGACCGGGGAGTCCCTGGCCGTCACCGGGCGGATCTGACGTCAGCCGGCCCCGGACAGGCCGGTCACCGCCAGCTGACGGCTATGTGCAGGTGCCCCCACAACGCGCCGAGCACGAGCAGAATGCCCCCGCCATGGTGTTGAGGACCAGTCCGCCCAGCATCTGCTGCGGGTCCCGCCAGGCCGGCACCCCGAGCCTCACCTCCGGCGTGCGCCGGGCCCTTCGCTCCGCACTGTCCCGACCGGGCGTGGCCGGGTAACCGACCAGTACCGGTCAGAAGACCAGGTCCAGGATGCGGCGGACACCCCAGGTGAGCAGTCCCAGGGCTATGGACGTGGCATAGGCGAGGACGGCGACGACGAACGCCATGACGCCCCAGGACGGAATGGGCACGAGGATCCCGCACAGGGTTCCGGCCGTCATGGTCCCGTAGGTGATGCGGCGCCAGGGCTCGTCCTCGTAGCGGAACCGGCTGTTGAAGAAGTTCCAGGACGTCGGCCGCAGGGCCATGTGTACCGTCGCATTGAGCACCGCGGAGAATATCGCGATAGCCATGATCGCGAGCATGAGGGCGATGATGAGAGTGCCGATGTAGTCGGAGAGTTTCTGGTGGATCTCCAAGGCCGACCTCCGGGCCGCGAAGCCGATCGGGAAGACCATGACCGCCCCGGCGGTGGCGGCCGGCAGCGATGCCAGCAGGTACCAGGTTTCGTGACCGCTGCCGATCCAGGCGATGCCTCTCCTGAGCCGGGGCGTCGGGGTGCGCCTGGACGCCTCGGCACGCCGTGCCGCCTCGGCGCACTGCGCCGCGGCAGCAGCCTTCCTCCTTTTGGCCGAGGCGCGCTGGGCCGCGGCCGTGGCCTTTCTCTTCCGAAGGGCCGACAGCGAGGGGAACCGCGACGCGCGCGGCGGCGTGGACGGACGGTCCGAGTCGGACCCGCCCGACGCGGGGCGGGGCAGCGGCCGCCACTCGTACGGGCGGTTCGCTGCGCCTGGGTCACCCGTAGCGCCGCTCCGCGGGTCCGCAGCCGGCGGAGGCCGTACCGGGTCGGTCGCGCCGGCCGCGGTCGGTGCGACCGCGGCGCTGACCAGGGCAGCCTCCGCCGCCCGGGTCCGCGTCGGCGCGTCGACCGGGCTCGTCAGTTGCGCCCGCAGCATCCGCAGTTCGTGGGCGACCTCGTCGGCCTCGGAGCGGATCCCGACCAGTCTGGCCTCAAGCGTCTGGTTCTCGGTCTCGACCTTGCGGACAAGATCGGCAGCGTGGACGAGTTGCTCCCGCTGCTTCTCCACCTGCCGGGCCAGCCAGCTCAGCCGGCTCAGCTTCTCGTCCGCCTCGCCGGCCGCCTGCGCGTGCCCGGCCCGCTCACGCGCCAGCACCATGCGCAGGTCCCTGGCCTCGGCCGCCAGCTCCCGGTTGTACTCCTGGAGCACGGCGCCCTGGTCGGGGTCCGAGGCAATGGCCGCCTCGGCGGCGGCGCGGATCTCAGAGAGCTGCTGCGCGGCGGCGGTGTCCAGCCTGCAGCCCTGCTCCTCAAGGAGGTCGAGGAAGTCGAGGAGCACGTCCTCCGGCGCGATCCGGCGGCCGCTCAGGTAGCCGTCCAGCGTCTGGTGCGACAGATAGAGCGACTGCGCGAAGTACCCCTCGGTGATGCCCCGCTCCCGGCACGGCGCGAAGGCGTTCGCCATCGCCTGCGCGTAGCGCTCGACCGCGCGGACCACGGGAACGTGGGCCACGTTACGGGCGAACAGGAAGCCGTGGGCGGTGTCGGTGTTCCCCTGGACGGGCTCCGGCAGGCCGAGCGCGTTCAGCCGGCGGGTCAGGTGCTTGTACAGCATTCCGAAGGTCAGCAGGGCGGGCCCGGCCGGGACTCCGGCGCGGACCAGTCCCATCAGCTCCCGGGTGAAGGAGGTGGCGGTGTGCGTCTGCTCCTCCAGCGGCACGACGTGGGCCCGGCCGGTGGACGCGGCCAGGGTGTACACGCCCGTGATGTCGAGGGATCCGTCGCCGGGGCCGGAAAGCACCGTCACGGCCCGTCCGGAGTAGCAGCAGTCAAGCACCACGGCGATCACCCGGGCGGGGCTGTAGAGCAGGAGGTCACGGACCTTCTGGTACGTCAGCCCGTCGACGTCGGCGTTCTCGGGAACGGTGTCGGCCAGTGCCAGGCACAGCTGGCCGTTCGGCAGGACGATTCCGTGGCCCGCGTAGTACAGGAACAGTGCGCCTTCGGTCTGCGTGATCAGCTCGCGCAGCTCCGGGACCAGTTTGCGGACGTCCTTCGGGTCCTCCAGTACGGTCACCCGGTCCTCGGGCCAGCCGCCCAGCTCGGTGAGGATGCCCGCCATGCCCCTGAGACTGTTGGCGACGGCCGGCAGCGCCGGGAAGCCGGTGTTCTGGTAGGTACCGGTGCCGATCAGGATCGCCCGGGAATCCGACCGGTCGGGCAGTTCAGCCATTTTCGCGGCTCAGCACCCGGGTGATCAGCGGCAGCACCTCGTCGGGTCTGAGGTTGTCCGCCTCCACCGTCGTGGTCGTGCCGTCCGGGCCGGTCACGGTGATCTTCACTCCTGAGCGCCGGCTCTGCAGCCATGTGCTCAGCGAGCCGGCGAGCACCGCGGCCGTTCCCCCGGAGCCGAGCGCCACGCTCAGAAGCTCCACCGCACCGCCGAGTTCGCCCTCGCCGGGGGGTGGCGTTACCGCCCGGATCCGGCCGGCCAATTGGCGTTCGCCGCGCAGCCACTGCCACAACGCGGCGGTCTCCGCGATCTCGTCCCCGCCCGACAGCCGAATCTGAGCGTCCACCAGTTCCCTCCCACCCTGAGCAGACTGACACCGGCGATGATGGCAGGGAACGCAGTGGACTCAAAGCGCTGCCGATCAGCGCGCCCGGAAGGCGATTAGTGGCCGTGTTGCACTTGCCCCGGCCCCGGGCTGGTGTGGTGGCCTCGCGGTCCTGTCGGCGTCGTCCTGCTGCGCTGTCCCGTCGTCCTGGTGGGCCTGGCTGTGCCCGGTCCGGCTCGTGGGCCGTGCTGCGACAGGTCGCCGTCCGTCCGGGGTCGTCTCCCCGCAGCCGGGTCTACGACGCCGACCACGACGACCCCGGGCCGGCCACCCCTACCGCGAACCGGTCGCCGGACCCTGGACGGCCTGCTGCCCGACATCACCGGCTGGAGGGGAACTGACCGACGGCGCCACGCTGCCCACGGAGACCAGAGCGTTCGGGGCCGACGGGCGGGCACGGGTCGGCGACCCATTGCGGTGGGACTGGGCCGGGGGACACACCCAGGCCGTGTCCAGGGTGCACGCGGTTCGAGTGGTGGGCTCCCAGAAGGGACGGGGATCTTCCGGGAGCCCACCGGTCAGGTTGGTGCCCCGGCTTCGCCGCCGGCCTTCACCGTGGCGAGGACCCGCTGGTGGTAGTGCTCCAGCTGCCCGTCCGGGACGGTGACGGGGCAACCGCCGAGGGTGTACCACTCGCCAGCGCCCGTGTACTGGGCGGCGACCCACGCCCGGCCTCCCGGGAAGGAGGTCGTGACGACCGTGAGGTCACCGGTGACCGCGCCGACCTCCTCGGTCATGACTCCGCCCGGTCCCGCGGTCACCTCGGCGGTGTAGCGCTCGACGGACGGTTCGACGGTCACTGGCCGCAGGTGTCGAGCATGTCGGACAGCGCCTGCCCCTCGGTGTCCGTGACGTTGAGGCTGTACAAATACTTCACGGAGATCCAGGTTCTCTATGGTTGTCAACCTGATCTCGCAGGTCGGCAGACAATCGGGTGTTCTGTCACATGAGGCAAGTTCTTCTCGGTGACGGGTGAGTGGGCCACCGCCGACGGTTCCATCGTTGAAGCCCTGTGACGGGCGGCCGCAGGGCGACGTGACGCCGGAGCCGAGGAACGTTGGTGCCGGCAGCGTGAAGCTGGACGACCTTGTTTACTGAGGGACGTCGATACCCAGCAGTCAGGAGAAGGTGTGTCAGAAGCGTGGGAACCGCTCAGTGAGGATGTCCACCGAACCTTGCAGTTGCTGTTGGCCGGAGGCACTGAGGTGGATCGGGCGTACCAGGCACAGATACCCCATGTGTCGATGAAGCCCGGATGTACGTGCGGGTGTCCAACTGTGGATCTGCGAGTGGACCAGGAGGCCGTCGCGGCGGGGCCGGTGGTGCAGCGAAGCCCGGTCGTAGCGGACGGAAGTATCCAGAGTGCCGACGGTGAGTACATCGGGGAGGCGATGATCTTCGCATTCGGGGGGTACCTCACGACCCTGGAGGTCTGTGTCTGGGACGACCTGGGCGTCCTGGAGCTGCCTCTCTGGGAACGGCTGAACGTCCAGTGCCGTGACCACCCATAAGCTCGCGGTGCTCAGGCAGGATCGCCCCTCACGCCCGCAGGCGGATGGTGCTCCTGAACACGCGCGGGGGAACCGGGGGGCAGGAACGCAGCGGTAGTCACCCGGAGTTGGGTGAGACCTGTCGTCGCGAGAGAGCCAGCGTGCGTCGTTCCCGGTTGATTTCGGTTGTGACGACCGTGATCTCGTCGCCGACGCGGACGACATCCTCTGGAGCTTCCACGGGCGTCCATGAGAGCTCTCGAAGATGGACCAGTCCTTCGATCCCGTCGGCGACCTGAACGAAGGCGCCGAATGGGACCAGCTTGGTGACCCGGCCATGCAGTTTCTGTCCCACCGAAACGCGGTCGGCGAATGCCTGGAAGGGGTCCGGCTGCGTCGCCCTCAAGGAGAGTCTGGCCTCCAGATTCCATGTGTCGAACTGGAGGAACTCACAGGAAACGCGCTGTCCGATCTGAACGACGTCCGAGGCAGCGTCGAATCGACGCCAGGACAGTTCGGGGATCGTGATGAACCCGACGCCGGGGAAGACGGAGTGGTCGGGACCGTCGTCCAGCGCTACGAACACGCCGAACCGTTCGATCGCCGCGACCGTGCCGGAAAGGATCTCGCCACGGTGCAGTGATTCCAGGAACGCCCAGAGCTCTGGGTTCTCAGACGGTCCGCGCACGCTGTTCAGCCCGGTCACCGCAGCTCGGTTCCGGCCTCGACACCGACTTGCCGGACCTGATCAAAGCTGAGCCGCCGGAGCTCCGCGATCAGTTCGGCCATGTCGGGCCCGGCTGAATGCTGCCGTTGGATATGCTCGCCAAGCCGGGCGTTGACCTCGACGGCAGGGCCGGCCATGGCGGCCAGGTCGCCGACCCGGATGCCCAGTACGACTGCGAAGTCGGCCAGCAGGTCGCGGGCCAGCTCCACCCTGCCGTGCCCGACCCCACCGATCGTTGACGCGCTCACGTACAGCCCGGACAGCAGGTACAGGACCTTGGCAGAGCTCACCCAGTCGAGGTTTCGGTTGGCGAGCATGTGCAGGAGTACGGCGCCGAAGCTGAGCTGGTACTGCTCGTGCGATCGCGGGGTTCGAACAGGCACTGTGCGGTCTTCCTGCGGCAATGACCGGGCGTACCGAAGCAACTCGCTCCGGCGGTCCGGAGGCAGAAACACTGCCCGCTCGACCAGCTGGGGGACCAGCCGCCCAGCCGTCGCGTCCAGCGGTGCGAGATGCTCCGGTATCGGCATTCCTGCGACGGCGAACAGGTCTGCAGTCTGCAGGCCGAGCGCGGGCGCGAGCCGCCGAAGCAGCTCAAGGTCTGGCGTCGCGCCGTTGAGCACTGCCTGAAGCTCGGATTCCTCAGCCTCGGCCTGCACGGAGAGCTGTCCGATGTCGAGCTTCCGGTGATCCACCAGCCGCTCGAGCAGCACTCCAAAGCCTGGATACGTCGTCATCCCGGCAGCCTACGCACAGTTCTGGCGATTGTTCCTTGGCCCGCTCTCTCGGATCGGGTTGGTAGACCGCATTGTCTGGCTGGCCTACATGAGGCGCGGGCGGTCTACTTGCTCTGTTCCCGCATCATCTGGGCGATCCCGGCACGGGCCCCGTCGAGGTCGAGCTCCGTCATTTCGAGCTTTTCTCGGGCCTCTTGGAGTTCTGCAAGCGCTGCGGAGAGCCGTTCCTCAAGCTGCTGGTTGGCCGTCAGCAGTTCTTGGATCCGCGCTACAGCCTCGCTGGAGCTGGCCTGTTCGAGCTGCTGGCCGAGATTGCGACGGACCACGTCCTTGAGCTTGTCGCGCTCCTCGCGCAGATTCCGCATCTCTGCACGGGCGAGTTCAAGGTCGACGGCGAGGCTGGCCGCACTCGTAGCCCTGCCGCCGACCTTCTCGCGGGCGGTCGTGGAGGCTTGGCCTTTGAGTGTTTTGTCGATGTGCTCTTTGATCTCGGGCTGGTAGACCAGCCAGTTGGAGACGCCGGCCGCCCGCGCGACACCGAGCATGATGATCTCCTGGCCGTTGGCGGCCATGCTGTCGACGATGGCGAGTACCTTGGCCCGCTTCTGCTGGCTGTCGCGCCGACGTGCTTTGCGGAGAACGTCGGCGCGGCTTCGAGCGGCGGTCACTGGTCGGCTCCGGTGGGGTGGCGGCGGACAACGGTCAGTGGGAGAAGGCGCCTGCCTGAGAGGGCGATAAGAGCCGTTTCCTCGAACTTGGTCCTGATCTGCTCCTCGTGGTGACGGACCATCTCCTGCGGAATTCGCGTGGACGGCCTCATCGGCAGGCTTCGAACGGTGACTCCCGCCTCACTGGAGGGAGCTCTGTCCGGTAAATCCCCTATAACCCTCCGGGGCGATCACATAAACCAGGGCGAGTTGGCTCTTATCGCCCTCTGATGGGTCGGCTTCAGCTCCGGCCACGATGGTGACAGATCCGGCTCGGGACTTCCGTAGGAGCCTGGCAGCGTCCTCGACCTCCTGGCGTTCGGCCTCCGGAAGGGCGGCCAGAGTGCTCCGCATCGTCGCGACGACGTTGATGTAGTCCCGGATCTGGCCGTCCATGCCGTCGATGATGTATCCCGCGACGCCGGACACCACTGCGATCTCGCGGCCACCCTTGAGCCGGATCAGCTCATCCTGGATCGCGGGCAGGTAGGACGGCTCCGGGCTGTAGGACGGGCAACCGGCGCATTGGAACCGGATCGGGCAGGCTTGGCCGCCGGCCTCCACGTCCGTCGGCTCCTCGCAGTTGCCGTACGGGACGGCGACGGACTTGCGTTCGTATCCGAGGGCCGTCCCGCTGCGCCGTACGGACTGCTCCCTGCAGCGGGCCACGTATACACCAGCCTGCCTGTCCCGCCCGTCGTACAGAAGTCATGGGCGAGTTCTGCGCGAACACCGGACACGCTCTTGCAGACCCCGGAAGGATGGCCCCTATGCAAGGAGGAGAAGACTTGACCATCGACGTGATCATCCGCACTGAGGACGAGACTGAGGCTGCGGTGTGCCGGGCCTACTGGCGGCAGGCCGACGACGGCTCGTGGGCCCAGACCATCGCGGACGTCCGCCGCGACTACGACCTGACCCAGGCCCAGATCGGGCGGATTATCGAAGGGTGCACCGCCAGTAGCGCCGCGCTGCGCTGCCCGGAGTGCAAGCAGTGCTACGTCCTGAAGACCCGGACGCACTTCGGCGAGCTCTCCCGCAGCAGCGGCCCCCGGTGCTCGCCTTGCCAGGCGGCGATCGAGGGGGCCAAGCAGGAAGCAGCCCGGGCGGAACGGGAGCGCCGGGCGGAGATCATCGCCAGCGAGTACACGGTCTACGACTCTGGCACCGTCGTCCGACCGGAGGATCTCCAACTGTCCGAAGCCGTCGCCCTGCATGTACTGCTCAGCGACCCGGCGATGGAGGACCAAGGCTTCGCTACCCCCGTCGAGGGCTGGCCGAAGGAACGACCGTTTGCCACTCCGCCGGCGCACATCGACCTGCTCCGCGCGCTGGTTCAGCGGGACCTGCTGTTTGCGCACCCGAACTCATCGGCCGCGGCCTTCGCGTGGGACGGCGAGAAGCAGACCGGCTTCTACCTCGAGCGGACCGGCTTCTACGTCCGCGGAACCGGCCCCACAACGAAGCGTGCCCACAACCTGGTGGAGGAGCTCACCACCGTCTTCCGGGAAGGCCCTTGGCCACAGCACTGGCTGACTGGGTGGGCCGACCTGTGGGACCAACTGGCGCTCGCCGATGCCTCCGCGTACCTCGACCGGAAGCTGACCGAACACCGCCTCATCCTGAACCAGGGCGACGGCACGATGACCGCGCTCAAGGACGCCCTGGCGAGCTTCTCCCTCGGCCAGACTTACAATATCATCTTTCGAGCTGCACGAGACTCCGCCGCCTACTACCAGCGCGGCGGCATCAACATGCGGCAGGCCGCGAACAGCACCGTCGGCCGCATCACTGCTTCCACCGGCCGCGCCCGCGCCAACGACTGGGACCTCAAGCCATTCCGTCGCGACTGGCACCAGCCGCTGTCCGCGGTCGGCGAGACGTTCTTCACGAGCGTCATGTGGATCCCGGACATGATGACCGTGACTCGCCGAGATGCCCAGGCCCCCCGCCACGCCTTCTCCGCAGCAGATGTACCCGTCCCTACGCCGCGCGACGAGAACGTGCCCGAAGAGGCCCTCACAGCGGTCGATGAACACCCAACTGACTGACACCGCTGCGCCGGGGCGCAGCCGTGCGCTGTGCCTCGGCCCTCGATGTCACGCTTGCGCTCCAGATGCGCTGCTCGATCGCCGTGGGCTGTTGGTCGGGCCCGACTGTGGCTGGGCCGGTGTGTCCGCCGGCTGCGGCTCAGGCGCTGTGGTGGGGGCGTTGGTCGATGATGCGCCGCTGGTTCGGTGCCGGCCTGACTCCCAGGCCCCGGGCCGTCGCAGGGGTTCTTCGCCGCCGCCGCCGAGGGGTTCGGCCGGTGACCCTCCCACCGCTGCGCCGCCGGTGCTGGCGGTCGCCGACACCGGCGTGCTGCTCAGCGCCTTCAACCGGCGCGACGCCCTCCACCCGGCCGGGGTGAAGGCCCTCAACCTGCCCCGCATCCTCGTCGTCTCCCCGTTGGTGCCGGCCGAGCTCGACCACCTCCTGCACGTCCGGGCAGGGGGAGCGGGCGGCCGTCGACGCGGTTGCCCGCCTCGGCGCCCTCGCCGGGCAGGGCCAGGTCCAGATCGCCGCCGTCGACCGGCAGGTGCTGGCGGAGGCTGAGGATCTGATGCGCCGCCACCTCGGCCGGCAACTCGGCCTGGCCGACTGCGTCAACGCCGTCCTCGCCTGGCGGCTGAGCCGGCCCGCGCTGCTGACCTTCGACAAGCACTACAGCACGGTGATCGCCCCGTGCCGCGCCGGCGAGAAGCCCCTCGAAGTCCACCCCGGCCCGTAAACGCAACAGGTGACGTGCGGATTCGCACGTCACCTGTGGTGAACGGGTCGGCGCGCCAACGCCTCGCCGTTCGGGCCCCTGGGGCTTCGGTGGAGTCCGTGTACGCCTAGGGAGGGCACTCTTCCGAAGGAGACTGCCTGTCTGCTCGCCACAGTCACACGAGGCGCTGCCCGGGGGCAATCGGAACCCGGACGCAACTGCATCAACGGGCTCAGTCCCGAGGTTTGTCGAAGCAAGCTGGTAGTGTCCGCCTCCCCGCGCCCTGCAACAGACGTCCCGATGTCGGAAAAGCACTGGTCAGAGGGCCACTTCCTCCAGGTCCGGCGAAAAGGTCCACCAGTCCGCAGATCTGCTGAGTTTCCGTCAGAGACACCCGGGGAGGGGGTGCGCGGCCGGTTTTTGCTTTGCGGTCAGCTGGACGGCTTTGCATCAAAAGGCCACAGACGCGCCGTCAGCCGTTCGGGTGTGCACGGCAGTAGTGGGATGATCGGGGTCGCCGCCAAATCAGGGACGCCAAGCCCTGGTTGATCGAGCGCGGCCCGGGCCGAGAGGCCCCGGTGGAGTCCGTCAGCCCTTCTGTCTGTACGTCTAGGAGACCTTGCCCATGTTCATGACCAACCGTCGCGCCGCGGCCGCGGCCGCCTGCGTGGAGACCGGCTCGAAGCCGCTGCGCGGGACCGGTCTGTCCGGCGCCGAGACCGTCGTCGTCATCATCGTGATGCTCATCGCGATGGTTCTCGCCCTCACCGACGTGACCGTCCCGGTGATCCTCGCGCTGCTGGGCGGTACCAGCATCGTCGCGGTGGGCATCGTCGTGTCCGTCCGGACGAACCGCCTCCCGCGTCTGGCCGTCCAGGAGGTCTGACGCGATGGGACGCCCCGAGCGGCCCGTCACCATGCGTACCAGGCAGTCGGCGGCGTTGGCGCAGTACCTGCGGGTTCTGCGCCAACGCTCCGGCCGCACCTACGCCGAGCTCGGCAGGTCCACCGGAATGACCCCCTCGCGGCTCTCCCGCGCCGCGAGCGGGGACTCGGTGCCGTCGCTGGCGGTGGTGGAGCAGTACGCGAAGGGGTGCGGCGCCGACAAGCAGGAGATGGCCGAACTGCGCAAGCTGTGGAGGGCGGCGCGCGGCGGGCGGGCTCCGGCCCTGGCCGTCGAGCGGCCGATGCACATCACGCTGATCGACACCCCCAAGGACCTCTGGACGGCGATGGTCCACCTCCACCGCAAGCTGGGCTGCCCGCCGCTGAGGGAGCTGGAGCGCCGGGCCGGCGGTCACGGCCAGCTGCCCCGCAGCACGCTGAACCTGGTGCTTCGCGGGCTGGCGCAGCCGTCCCGCGACCTCCTGGAGCACTTCGTGCGTGCCTGCGACGTGCCCCCGGCCGAGATCAACCGCTGGCTGGAGGCGTGGGACCGGGTCCATACTCCGCGATCGGTCGTGATGCAGGACCCCGAGCTGCGTCGGTTCATGAGACTGCTGAGGCACTCCGGAACGACCGAAGCAGCCATCAGGAGGGCTTTGTACCCGGCGCCCATGGCCGCGCCGCGGCTGGCTGAGGCATTCCGCTCGGCGTCCGGGTACCAGCAGGTGCCCCTTCCCGGCCAGACCCAGCTGTTCGTCTACTGACCCGGCCGTCACCACCGCGCTGATGGTGGAGCTGTCGCCGGCCGTGTCGTCCGGGAGGTAGCCGGCGGCTGCCACGAGTACCGGACGCCGCGGGCCGGGAGCCATGGCTCCCGGCCCGCGGCTCAGGAGTGGTGTGTGTGCCTCAGGCGCTGCCGCCGGGGCCGAGCGGTGCTCGCTCCTCTATGATGCGAATATCTGTTCGATTCTTTGTTCGGCCCCCGCTCCGGACACCCCAGCCCCGGCCGGAGGAACGGCAGGCGGGTGACAGTGGCCCGCGCCCCGGAGCGCCCCGCCCGCGCCCGGCCCCGGGTCCGGTGGAGAGCCGCCATGGAGGACGCGATGCCCCCCGACGGCCTGCTCGGCCTCGAGCGTGCGAGGGTCGGCGCCCGCCGCGCCCTGGACGAGTACGTCTGCGGCGCCGAGGTGCGGCGCCGCGCGGAGTACCCCGACGACGAGCAGGTCGTCCGGCGGCGCACCTGGACGGACGGGCAGACCCGGCACTGGCTCGGCCTGCGGACCCACTACCAGCGGGCCGCCGACGCGGTCCGCGCACATTCGGCGATGGCCGGGGCCGCCGCCGGGCGGCGGCTGGGGGAGCTGGAGGGGAAGCTGCGCGCCGGGGTGCCGCAGGTGATGGTCGTGGTGCGGCTGGTGCCGGGCGGGGGAGAGCAGGTGGTGACGGTGCTGGGCGGCGTCGAACAGCAGCCGGCCGGGAGGTCGAGGGCCAGGGTGGCCCCAGCCTGCGTTCCCCGTAATTCAGCGGTGTGGAGTCGCGAATGACCAGACGCGGACCGGGATCCCGTCCCTCGTGACGGCCATCCCGATCACGGTCTGCGGGAGATCGTCGTGGGAGTCCTTCGACTTGCCGAAGGCGCGGAACCCGGCCTGGTCCGGGGCGTCGGCGGGAGAGCCGTCTGCGGTCGTCAGGAGGCGGCCCTTGTCGTCGCGGGCGGCGGGTTCGTCGGCCTCCTCCAGCTCGAAGTAGGCGCTGGTGGTGCCGGAGAACAGCTCAGCCCCACATCCTGCCTGGAAGGGGGTACCGCACACCCTTCTTCGTCCAGTACGGCCTTCCTGAAGTTGATCTTGCAACAACGGTAGGATGGACTGAAGACATGAATCGGATAACGGGTGTACCGGAGTCGGCCGCACCTCAGCGGACGAACCGTGCCCTGACCCTTGTACTGGCCGTGGCCTGCGGGCTGACCGTGGCCAACCTCTACTACTCGCAGCCCCTGCTCGACCTCATCGCCGGCTCCTTCGGCGTCGGCCAGGGCACGGCCACCGTGGTTGTGACGCTCACCCAGGCCGGCTACGCTCTCGGCTTGCTGTTCCTGCTGCCGCTCGGCGATCTCCTCGAGAACCGCACGCTGGCGACCCGGACTCTGCTCGCGACGGCGATCGCCCTGTTGCTCGCCGCGGTGTCCCCGAGCTTCGGGATGTTCCTCGCGGCCTCGGTGCTGGTCGGTGTCACGTCCGTCGTCGCGCAGGTGCTCGTCCCGCTGGCCGCCCACCTGGCCCCGCCCGACCAGCGCGGCAAGTTGGTCGGGCGCGTCATGAGCGGCCTGCTGCTCGGCATCCTGCTCGCCCGTACGGTGGCGAGTCTGGTCGCCGACCTGCTGGACTGGCGGGCGATCTACTTCGTCTCCGCAGCGCTGATGATCGTGCTGAGCGCCGTCCTGCACCGGGTGCTGCCGAAACGCCGGCCGGACCACACTGTCGGCTACCGCTCGCTGCTGGCGAGCATGGGCGAGCTGGTTCGCCACGAGCCTGTGCTGCGTCGCCGCGCACTGTGCCAGGCGACGATGTTCGGCGCGTTCTCAGTGTTCTGGACGGCCATCGCCTACGAGCTCATCCACGAGCACGGCTTCAGCCAGGCCCGGATCGCGCTCTTCGCGTTGGTCGGCGCGGGTGGTGCGGCCGCAGCACCGATCGGCGGCCGGCTCGCCGACCGTGGGCAAGGCCGTGTCGCCAGTGGCGGGGCGTTGGCGCTCGCCTCGTTTGCTTTCGCACTCGCCGGTCTCGGCCACCACAGCGTGCTGCTGCTCGGCCTTGCCGCAGTGCTGTTGGACCTCGCCGTGCAGTGCCACCTGGTCATGAGCCAGCACGAGGTCTACGCCTTGCGCGCAGACGCCCGTGCCCGCCTCAACACCGTCTTCATGACCACCGTTTTTGTGGGCGGTGCCCTGTCGTCGGGCGTCACCGGCGTGCTGTACAGCGCCTACGGCTGGCGGGGGGTCTGTGCGTTCGGGACGGTCCTGCCACTGGTCGGCCTGCTCGTCTGGGCCGGTGGCACGCGGGCGACGCGGCGTGCGCAGCCACCGGCGGGCACCGACCGTCCAGCCGAGAACGTCCAGGCCGCAAAGGCTGCTCATGCTGCGCAGGCCGCTGACGTTGCGTGAGCCAAGCACGGTCGCCCCGAATGCTTGCCCCAATATCGCTCGGGTGCAGATCTTCTGAGGGTTGGCCATAGGTCTGTGACCTGCAGGTTCGTCGCTGGTGGCCGATGAGGAGGATTCACGTCCTGTTATTTCGACACCGGAACATGCGAGCTCTGGTGACGAGTCGCGCCGACCAGCACGGATGCCGACTGCGCGAGGCGCCTCACAGGACAGGCCTATGTGTAACTGCGCAGGTCACGCCAGCCTTCTACATACCCTCAGAAGATCTGCACCCTTCTGCTTCTGCGGGGACGGTCCAGCGCAGGAGGGTGGTGGTGTCGCGCCGTTCCAGGGTGACCGGGTAGACCTGGTTCCAGGCTCGTTCGCCGTGGTGGCGCATGGAGTGGTCGCCTGGGGCCCAGCCCAGGCCCAGGACCTGGCATCCGTCGATCTCGATCTGTCCGGCGAGCAGGGGGTGGGTCTGGCCGGCCCGGTCGAGAAGGTGGAAGTGGTTGTGCGCGTCCACGGAGACCATCAGGCCGTTGCGGGGCCCTTCCGACAGCCGGCTGCGGAGCCGGCCGGCGTACTCGTGGGCTTCGCGCAGCGGGAGGTTGAGCTGCCCGCCGGGCAGCCGCCCGCCACCGGACCCAGCCGGCCCACCGCCGCAGTCGCAGCCCGTCCGCGCGGAGCGGCGCTGTGCGGGCCCGTACCGGTTCGGCGGCCCCCGGGCACCGGCAGATCCGTCCCGGGCCGCAGAGGGGCGGCCCGGAGGCTGCCGTACGGGCCGGCCGTGGCCCTGGCACCTCCAGCAGCCGCCCAGCCGCCCAGCTGCCCCGCTGCCCAGCCGCCCGCCGCGCCCCCGGCACCGGGGCGGAGCGCACCGTCGGAGCCCGGCCGTCAGGACAGCGGACCGGCCAGCAGTTCCGACGGCAGCCGAGCGGGCCGGGCACGCCCGTACTGGCTGTGCAGGTGGGAACGGAGAGCGCCTGTCGGCGAGTTTGGAGAGCGATCGCCGGCCGGCGAGACCTGGAATGTCGGCGAGAAGTAACAGCACCAGCCGGTACTGACCCAGCGGTGACGGCGCCCCCTCATCATGCAGAGCACAACCATGGGCCCCGCTGTGTTGCGGTGAAGATCCGGCGCCGATCGTTACTGACTTCGGCTCGCCAGGGTGGGGCCGGGTGTCGGGGGTGGGGCCGGTGCCGGCCGTGAAGCCCTTGAGGAGGCCGGGGCGGTACTGCAGGCGTGTGGGCCGGTTGCGGTCGACGGCCTCCAGGCGGTCGAGGGCGGCCGCGGTGAGGTCGGCCGGGCTGCGCCTGACGTGTGCCCGGCCCCACTCCACGGTGGCACATCCGCAGGCGTAAGCTGAGGTGAATACCTCTTGCCATCGCATTTATGCTGGAAGCATGGTTACTGATGCCGCATCAGCTCGGCGGGGTGCCGGGCGGCCGGCCGAGGCGCGCTTGGAGCTGGAGATCACGCACCGGACCAGGCCGAAGCCGTCGATCCAGAACCGCATCGGCGGCCCCGGTTTCTGACCGACGCCCTCGAACGGGCGCAACCGGATGACATCCATCCTTCGGCAGTGCGCGGACAGCTTGCCACGCCGGCCGCTCGCGTCTCGTGAGGCCAGGGCCGCCACCCCGCCCTCTGTCCACTCCTGGTGCCACGTGTAGGCCGACTTCGAGCTCGCCCGCAGCCTGCGGGCGACCTCCGGCGGCTCCAGCCCGTCAGCGAACAACCCGGCGGCCTCCAGCCGCACCACCTCGCGGCGCTGTCGGCCTTTCGCCGTCAGCCCGCCCCCATCCGCAGGGCTTCGGCGTAGTCGGCGGGTGTCCGGTTTGTGATCAGGAGGTCGAGAGGGCGGCAGGCGGCGCGCGCGTTGCCGGGGACGACTGCGATGTTCCTGTACCTGCCTCTGAGGGTTGTCCCGCAAGTGGTGGCCGGGCTGTGTCCGATGAAGGCCGGGATACCCGGGAGACTCCGGCCCAGCAGCTGTGACAACCTGCTGGCATGCCATGGGAGGTGCGAGAACATGCAGGTCATCACTATGCGGTGCTGTTTCACTACGCCTTGCCCGACGATGCCTGGTCCGTGGAGCTGAGCGAGGCTGTTCCTGCATCGGCCGAGGAGGTCGAGAACCTCAACGCTGCGGTGGCGTACTTGCCTGGCGGTGCTCCCTTGCTGAGAGCGCTTGTCCCAGACGAGGACCCGAACCTCGAACCGACTGTCCACGTCTACAGCCCTGACGGGCACGTTGTTCCCTACGAGATCGTGCGCTGGTTCATGGAGCAGGTGGCCGACGAGGTAGAACGGTGCCGCATCGCATTCGAGCAGGGAGAACCTGAAGCAGTGGAATGATCATGTGAGGCCGAGGAGTGCGAGGGGTCGGCGGGCGTCGCGCGCGTTGCGGCGGAGCCCGGCGGCGATGTTCTTGACGCCGCCGAGCCGGAGCGCGCCGACCGCGAGGTTGCGCCAGGTCGCCATCGCGCGCGGAGCGTTGCCGGTCCGCAATCGGGTGGGGGTACCTCCCGGCCGAAGGCTGGGGGAGCGTCCTCAGCGAAGGTGGTGTCGCGGACGTGGTGCAGGGCCTCGATCTTCCAGTGGTCCCGGATCAGTCGGGCGAGCTGGGCGGGCGTTGCTTGCTCGGCGGTCAGGCTGGTGACCGCGTAAACGGTGGCGATGGTCGTCTTGCCGGTCTTGCGGTCGGTGCGGCGGCGCTGTCCGGCAGCGGCCGGAAGCAGGTGGTCTCGCCTGTCTTCTCACCGACGTCGAGCTGGGCCAGGACCAGGCCGGTGGTGTGCTCCACCGCTGCGAGGAGGTGGATCTTCCGCCCCCTGGCCTTCGCTGTACCACGCAGGGACTTGCCGTCCACGGACAGTCCACGCAGCCCAGGACTCGTGGGGCGACGGTCGGCGAGCCAGCCGCCCACCGCCCGGTCCAGGGCGTCGCCGTCGACGCGGGCCAGCAGTCGTCGGACCGTCGCCTCCGCCGGGACCAGCCGCCTGGGCAGTATCGGATCGGGGCGCACGCCGAGGTGTTCCAGCACGTGCGGTGGCGCGTCCGTGATCCACTCGCCGACCGCCAGCAGCGAGGTCGCCCCAGCCGGCACCGCGCACGCGGTCGACGCGAGCACGACGGCCAGCCCATGCCGCACCCCGCGTGGATCGCGCGGGTCCGGCCCCCGGGCCAGCCGCTCCAGCAGGCCAGGCGCCTCCCCGGACCCGACGTCGGGCTGCTCGCGCAGCTGGTCAAGGGCAGGCGGAATCGGGGATGATGCGTCGGCAGGCACGGTCTTCCAGGCAGGTCACGGGGCGTCGAGAACTCCATGATCTTGGAATTCCGTGCCTGCCCTGCTTCCGCCCCTGCCGCCCAACGAACCGTCACGAACCGGACGACGACGGACTACGCCGAAGCCCTGGCCTCGGGTCTATCAGGATTGCGGGCCGGAGCCGGATTCCTGGTGTTCCCCCTGCCTCGGCCGTCACCCCTGGTGGGTTTGGCGTGGCGGGTTCATATGGCTTCCGCCGTGTCCTTGTTGCCGAGCAGCCTGCCAACGAGGAGTTCGGGGTAACCGGAGGCCGGCGGGTCGATGCCGAAGATCGCCCGGACGTAGAGCGGTGCGAGGAGCTGGTCGAGGATCTGGTCCAGGGGCGGGGGGTTCTCGCCGCGGGCCGTGGCGCGTTCGCGGATGTTCTCGATGGACTGGAGGCGGCGCCGGAAGTGCTGGTCGCGCTCGGTCTGTGCGTCGGCGCTGCCCGGCATGGACAGGGCGACGGCGCGGATGAGGAGGCGGCCCTCGGGTGTGCGGATGCTGTCGACGCCGGCCCGTACCCAGGCTGTGAGGTCGCCGCGCAGGCTGCCGGTATCGGTCAGCGGTGAGTTGCGTTCGAGGCGGGTGGTGACGACGTCGGCGAGCAGGGCCTCGCGGCTGCCCCAGCGCCGGTAGACGCTGGTGTGGTTGACGCCGGCGCGTTGGGCGATGGCGGGAATGGTGGGCTCGGCGCCCCCGGGGTCGGCGAGCAGGTCGATGACCGCTTGGTGGACGGCCGCGCGGACCTGCTCGGGGCTCTTGCGGATGCGTTCGGAGGACTGTTTCGGAGTCACCTCCTCATTCTACGCCCCAAGCACAGATGTTTGCTTAAGGGCACCGCGAGGGTCTACAGTCCTCATCACAAGCACAGATCAGTGCTTAACGCCGAGGAGGCCGTCATGAAGAACCTGCTGTTCCCGAACAACACCCAGTTCTGGTACGAGACCCTGCGCTCGATGAGCCACATCGCCTACGGCGGCGCCGACTTCGGCGAGGTCGTCGCCACCGGCGAGCGCATCGTCGAGGGGGACTACGACAGCTGGCACACCGAGTGGCTGGCCACCGCGGACCGGGTGGCCGACGAGGCCGAGCGCGCACTGAAGGCAGGTCACAAGGTCAGCGCCCGGGACGGGTTCCTGCGGGCCTCCAACTACTACCGCTCGGCCGAGTTCTTCCTGCACGGCCACCCGTGCGACCCCCGCCACGACCACGCCTACGACCGCAGCGTGGCCTGCTTCCGAGCCGCTGCGGCCCTGTTCACCCCGGTCATCGAGCCGGTCGAGATCCCCTACGAGGGCACCACCCTGCCCGGCTACCTCTACCGGGTGGACACCACCGGCACGCCGCGCCCGACCGTGATCATGCACTCCGGCTTCGACGGCACCGCCGAGGAGATGCACTTCGGCGGTGCGCTGGCCGCCGTCGAGCGCGGCTACACCGTGCTCACCTTCGACGGCCCCGGCCAGCCCGGACCGCTCCACCACCAGGGCCTGGTCTTCCGGACAGACTGGGAGAACGTCATCACCCCGGTCATCGACTTCGCCGAGACCCTCCCCGAAGTCGACAACAGCCGCATCGCCCTGCTGGGCTCCAGCATGGGCGGCCTGCTCGCCCCCAGGGCCGCGGCCTTCGAGCACCGGCTGGCCGCCTGCATAGCCGTCGACGGCGTCTTCGACCTCGGCCAGGTCTCCATCCGCTTCACCCCCCACGACCGGGAGGAGGCCGAGCGCCTGCTGCGCGCCGAGCATGCCCCCGAACTCGACGCCGTCCTCGACGCCGTCATGGCCGACAACGCCACCGCACGCTGGGCGTTCAACCACGGCATGTACGTCATGGGCGTCGACACCCCCCGCGCCTTCGGCGCCGCCTACCTCGATTACACCCTCGCCGACGGCATCGCCGAGAAGATCCAGTGCCCCACCCTGGTCTGCGACGCCGAGGAGGACGAGTTCTTCAAGGGCCAGCCCGCACAGCTCTACGACCACCTCGCCTGCCCCAAGACCTTCATGCACTTCACCGTGGCGGAGGGCGCCGGCGCCCACTGCCACCCCGGCGCCATGCGCACGGCCCTGGCCCGCATCTTCGACTGGCTCGACGACACCCTCGCCACCACCAGCGCCTGACGCCCGCCAGGCACCACCGCACCAGGCACCGCCCCGCAACCCCCCCCACCCGAAACCGCACACTCAGGGACCTGCCATATGGGGGATGACTCCTTGGCTGTGGGCTTCTTCGGTGTGTTCCGCCCTTGTGCCTCCATCGTGCGGAAACCACCACCCCGCCCATGTCAGCCGATCGGCCCCCCGACCGGATGAACGAGGCAGGGGGCGGCACGTCCGGCAAGCGCCGCGCGCCCGCACCGCCGTCGAGCACCCCGACCAGCTCGCAGCCCTCCTCCTCGATGAACAGGGACAGCCCGGACCCGCCCACTGGACGACCACCCAGGACGGCATCCATACCAACGACGGCCACTACTCCTATCGCAACCCCGCCAACCACTTCGCACTGCCAACCCACCGCCTCGCCCGGGTCCGCGCCGCCCTCACGCCGTAACCGACCGCACCCCCGTATGCCAGCCGCCGACCACCAAGGCTGCCACGCGACTATCTGGCGCCGCCTCAGGAGGGGGCGGTACTCAGCCAGGTGGTTCGGTATTCGTGGTCCTCGGGCGGCAGCCCGGCCTGGAGGCCGTTCTCATCGCCCGCGTTGTAGATCCACAGCCCGGTGTCACCCAGCCCGAGCACGAGGCCGCTCAGTACCCATGCCAAGGGGCCCCGGCCACCGACGGGATCGGTCGGGCCCAGGCCGTACTCCGTGAACCCCACTCCCGTCACCGTGCGCCCGACGACATCCCGAAGCGCCGGGTGCACATCGCTGCGCCATTGAAGGGTCCAGTCGTTCCACCAGGTCGGGGAGGTGGTGACATCGATGGTGTCCCAGGTGACCGAGAGGTCCTCCAGCCGGTTCACGCACACCACCACCCGCTCGCCGCCGATCTCCAGGACGACGGGCAGGTCGGCGAACCACTCGTCCTCCTCCGAGATCCACACGCCCCAGACCCCCGTGACCGTCCAGCCGACCAGGCTCCGGAGCTGTGTGCCCGCCTGCGCGGCGACTTCGGTCACCCTGGTGTGCCACAGCGGATGCCATCCCTCAATACCCCACGTCGACTCCATGGACCGCACCCCACCACCCAACCGGCCGACGGTTCCACCCAAATTCGATCCAGGGCGGATTCGGGTAGGCCGTGAGGCAGGTGGGCGGGGTGGTGGGGTGCGGCCCTATCCGGCAATTCATGGGAGCGATCTGAGGTGAGAAGCCGTTGTCGTACCGAACTTGATCGGCGGGTTTCCGCAGTTCGGGCATGATGCCGGCCTGGCGAGGCATGCTCGGGCCGTTGGGTTGTCTCGTTGGTGGAGGTGCCGGGATGGCGTCGGTGGTGGGTCTCCTGGAGGAGCGGGAGCTGGCCGCGCGTGAGCGCGTGGAGAAGCTTCGGGAGGTGGCGGACCGGGTACTCGCTGAGCTCGCCGAAGCGGAGACGGCCTGGCACGAGTGGCTGATCGCCCGGCAGCGCTTTGGCGAGGTTCTGTCCGGGCCGCGGCCCGGACAGGCAGGTGAAGCCGACCCGGGAGCCGGTGAGTCTTCCGGGTCGGAGCCCGCGACGAACGCGCCCGCCGAGGTTCCCCTACCGAGGGCCGCGCGATCGGGCTCGATCGTCCCGGTGTGGCGTCCCGCGCTTTCCATGGACGCGCTCGCTCCCCACTACCGGAGCATCCTCGCCACGCTCACCGAACAAGCATCCGGCGGGAAGCCAGTGATGTCCTGTCAGGAGATCACTGCTGTACTCGGACTGGAGCCGGTTCCGGCAAGTGTGGATGGAGTTCGGTCGAAGATGAAGCGGCTGGCCGACCGGGGCTGGGCCGACGAGCCCACCCCGGGACGGTTCACGCTCGCCACCGGGCCAGCCGGCGGCTCATGAGCATCGTCATCGACCACAGCACCATCTGCTCATGCACGGCGGGCAGCGTCTCGTAGTCGCGCACCAGGCGCCGCGAGCGCATCAGCCAGCTCAGCGTCCGTTCCACCACCCAGCCACCCCTACCAGCCCCGACTACTGGATGTGACGCTCCTCGCCGAGACCTGCCGGCTGCGCCCGCCGCAGCGACCGCGCGGCCAAAAGGCTGGGGCGAGGGTCCGTGATGAGGCGGAGGAACGGACGCGGTTGCCGGTCAGTACCGCGCACTACTGGATGCCGACAGCCGTCGCTGTACGGCGACAGCGAGGCGCTGATGCAAGGCTGCCCTCCTCCACCGCCCTGATGGTCTGCGGCTGACTGTCAGTGAGGAATCGGCAGGTGGTTGTCAGTGGCTTCGTGCCCGTGAGCTGCGGGGGAGTGCTGACAGCTAGTGCCGATTCTGCGCGTCAGTTGTGACGAACCGCCTGGTCGATTTGCTGCCGACCTGGATAGGCAGCTTCCCTCCGCTGGCCTGGAGGCGGCCAGGCTCGTCCCCGCGCAGTACCGGGCGGGCCGGTGGATGGCTCGGGTGCCAGCGAGCAACTCCCTGGCGCGACGCCTTCACCACCTGCTGGCAGCGCCTCGGCCGATTGCCCGCCTTGAACTGACCCACCGCCAGTATCCCGACGAGAGCAGGAGGGAGCGGACCCGCACACCCCCCGGAACCCGGGCGCAGCCGCAGCGACACGCGAAGGCCCCACCCCCGATCACGGGGGACGAAAGGGGCGAATCACCGAGCCCGTCAGCGAGTCACCTGCCCCGACGAATCGAGGCCGACTCTGCATCTTCCCGCAACGTGCTGATCTCCTTGGTGGGGAACGGCGGCGCCTCGGGCCCGTTGGCAAGTCCGTCGAAGAAGGCCTTGGCACGCGCCGCAACGGGGGCGTATCGCTGGATGACGGCCAGGGCCTCGTCACCGAGTCCTTGGAGGCTGTCGCCCACGACGTTCACGAGCTCCGAGAAGGTCAGCATCCAGTCGTAGTCCGCGTGGGCGCGGTGGAAGTCGCGTTCCTCGTCGGTGAGGGTGAAGTCCCGGCTCAGCGCCTGTGAGTAGTTCTTGATGTAGAAGTGTGTTCCATCCGTCAGGATGTTGGCACGGTGTGTGTCAAAGTGCACGAGGCCGCGCGAACCCATGAACGCCACGCCGGCCTCCAGTGCCGCCGCAGCGGAGGTGATGGCACGGTCGAGCGTCGGGCTGCCTGCGGCCGCCTGCCGTCGCATCCAGTCCGCGAGCGTCAGGGGAACGTTTTCCAGGAACACCACGATGTCCGCCTGCCGCGGGTGCGCGGCGATCTCGGACCTCGGTAGGGCGGATATCGGCAGTACGCGTGTGTGGAAGGTGAGCGGGAAGCCATCGTGTTCCCCGTTGAGGACCCACGCGGTGGTCTGGTCATGCAGGGCCGACTCACGCCACGCACCGAGCCCGTCAGAGCCGATGCCGTAGTGGCTGTGGAGCGGCAGTCCCTGGAGATTCGCCGTTGAGCCGACGTTCTCCGGCAGTTGCTCCAGCTCGGTGAGCGGAATTCGCTTGATGAAGACGGTATGGCCGGCGAGCTCGGTCAGCGACATCTTTCCGATGCGACCCAGCGGCTTCGCGGCGGTGACAAGCGCACACAGCTCGGCATCTGAGAATTCGGCAAGCGCCTGCGATACGGTTCCATGCACGGATATGCGCTCGCTCTGCCGCTGAAGCGCTTCGGTCGTCACAAATCCGTGATCATACCCGTACTGCTCGGCCTATTTCCCTCTTCGCCCTCGACTCATCGAATTATCCAGTATGCCTGACTTGTCTCACTTTGCCAGAGAGGGCCGCGCCCTTCTGCCACATCGGTGAGCAGATCCTGGACGAACTTCCATGGCGGGACACGACTGCCGGCGAGGTACTGAACTTGAATTCGTGATGTCGGCCTGAGGATGGTTCAGCCGTCCATGATCAGGCCGGTGGCGGCGAGGCATCCGTCGATGAGGTGAGGGCGGT
>NZ_BAAANT010000069.1:0-20938 GCF_039529945.1 Kitasatospora kazusensis
TGTTGCGGACCGTCAGGTCCTCGATCACGACCGTTTGGTTCTCGCGGACGAGTCGGGTGGTGAGCTTGTGCAGGAAGTCCCTGCGCCGGTCGGCGATACGCGCGTGCACACGGGCGACCCTGAGCCGCGCCTTGTGCCGGTTGTTGGAGCCCTCGGCCTTACGGGAAAGCTCCCGCTGGGCCTTGGCCAGGCGGGCGCGGCCGGCACGCTCGAACCTCGGGTTGGCGACCTTCTCCCCGGTGGAGAGCGTCACCAGACTGGTGATCCCGGCATCGATCCCCACCGCCGCGTTCACCGGCGACGCCATAGCGGGCCGGTCCCCGCACAGCAGGGCAACGAACCAGCGCCCCGCACCGTCCTGGGACACGGTCACCGTGGACGGCTGCGCGCCGTCCGGCAGCGGCCGGGACCAGACGACGGCCAGGGGCTCGGTCATCTTCGCCAGGGTCAGCGAGCCGCCCCGGAAGCGGAACGCGCTGGAGGTGTACTCGGCGGACCGGCGGGACTTCCGCTTCGACTTGAACGTCGGGTACTTGGCGCGCTTGCTCCAGAAGCTGGTGAACGCCCCCTGCAAGTGCCGCAACGCCTGCTGGAGCGGAACCGACGACACCTCCGCCAGGTACGCCAGATCCCCGGTCTTCTTCCAGGCCGTCAGCATCGCGCTGGTGGCGTTGTAGTTGACCCGCTCCCGGCGCACCGTCCACGCCTCGGTCCGGGCCTGCAACGCCATGTTGTAGACCTTCCGGACACAGCCGAAGGTCCGCGACAGCTCGGCCGCCTGCGCATCCGTCGGATAGAAGCGGTACCGATACGCCCGCTTCACATGAGCCGTGGCCATGCCTCACAACCTAGCGTGACCGTCAGTGACAGATCAAATCCCTTAGGTCACGGCACTACGGCCCGCCTTGGAGGCGAATCGCAGCCCGCAGCCCCTTCCCCAGGCTCCGGCCGGGGGTGCCCCCATCGCGGGCGATCCAATTCCTCCCCGGCCTGAAGGCCGGGGTTTCCTTAGGAGGTATCCGATGAGTTACGCCCCACCCGCTGGAGGATTTCCGGCGCCGCCCGTCCGCGATCGTGCTCGGGCGCTGCCGGGGCTGGCCGTGCTCCTGATCGTCGGCCTGGTGCTCGAACTGGCGGTGCTGGGATTCGACCTCGACCAGCAGGGCCCGGGCTACCTGCTGGACGCGCTGGGTCTCACCTACTCCCATC
Organism: Kitasatospora kazusensis; assembly: GCF_039529945.1. Classification (NCBI taxonomy): domain Bacteria; kingdom Bacillati; phylum Actinomycetota; class Actinomycetes; order Kitasatosporales; family Streptomycetaceae; genus Kitasatospora; species Kitasatospora kazusensis. Next base: position 1,210 of record NZ_BAAANT010000069.1, read on the forward strand.
TCAACACCGACGCGCCGATCGGCTTCGTCGGGGGCGACACCGCCGTCTGTGTGGCGCTGATCGTGATGGCCGTCGCGGCGTTCGCCGGACGCGGCTGGATCCGCCCGGCGGGGACGGTGCTGCTGCTGACCGGCGCGTACAACTCGTTCTCGGTCCTGGTGCCCCAGCTGACCGGATCGGCCGAGTCGCGGCACGGGTTCGCCGAGCCGCTCAACCACCTGCTGCTCAACCTGGACGAGATCGCGCAGATCGGCCTCGCAGTGGTCTTCGCGCTGGTGGTCGTCGCCACCGTACGCCGCAGCGGCCCGCCGGCCGGCCTGCCCGGCACGCCGCCCGCCGCACCGCCCGGCTACGCGCCGTACCCGCAGCAGCAGCCCGGGTACGCCCCGCCGCCGCCGGCCGCGTACGCCTACCCGGCCGTTCCGCCCGAGGCGCCCACGCACTGACCCCGCCCCGCCGGGCGGGCATCGGCCCCGGCCGGGTTCCTCAGGTGCCGCCGCCCAGCCGCCGGGCCAGCACCCGGCCGCGCTCGGCCTGCACCGCTCCGGCCTTCCCCGCCGCATAGCGGAGCAGGCCGAACGGCGCGTGCAGCCGCAGTCGGTCGACCACCAGGGAGCCGCCGTCGCCTCGGGCGGTGACGGCGAAGCGGTAGTCCATCCGCACGCCGCCGGGGCTGACCACCTCGCCGCTGACCGTCGCCTCGTCCGGCAGCCGGGCGTCCTCGGTGCGCAGGCTGACCTGGATGACGTTGTCGTGCCGGACCAGCCCGAGGAACCGGAAGCGCTCGACGGCCGCGTAGTGCGTGACCCCGCCCTCGGACCGCACCTCCCGCACGTCCACGAGCAGCGGGGAGAGCCCGATGTAGTTCCCGGGGTCCGCCAGATGGGCGAGCACGGCGGCGGGCGTCGCCGCGATGTCGTAGCTGTGGCTCAGTTCGGTGCTGGGCACGTCCACCCCTGTCCGGTCCGGGTCCGGCCGTCATCGTGGACCGGGAACGATCGATGGATGATCGCACCATCCTGTCGGCTCCGCCAGGCCTTCGCTCGAAGCTCCCCGGCGACCGGCCGACGTGAGGCGGATCAGGGACTCGGCGCGCGGCCGGTCACGACCCGGTGCGTGACGCGCGCGCAGGGGGCACGGACGCCCCGCGGTGCCTGAGGTTGACGGCCGAGGCCTTGGCCAGGGCCAGGGGGTTCAGGAAGCGCAGCGGGCCGATCAGGCGGGATGCGAACAGGTACATGTGCCGTGCCAGGGACTCGTCGCGCGCCGCCGCCGAGAACATCAGCCGCTCCAGGGGGTTGAACGGACGGCCCTTGGCGTAGTCGGCGGACAGGAACTGGTGACCGCGCAGCGTGCGCCGGTGCCTGCGTGCGTACACCGCGAGCGACTTGCCGAGGTCACCCCGGCCGGCTGCGGCCGGGGCGACCGCCTCGGCCAACCAGTGCGCGGACTGCAGGGCCCACCCGCAGCCCACCCCCCACAGGGGATCGCCGGTCAGGGCGGCGTCGCCGATGAGAGCCACGCCCGGCGCGGTCGGCCTGCGGCTGTGGAGCGGGTGGTCGACGGTGCCGATGATCTTCGAGACGCGTTCGGCGGAGTCGACGGGCGGCGCCTCGGGCAGGGCCCGGACGAACGCGAGGAAGCTGCCCTCCAGGTCCTCCCGGAAGGCCGGCAGCCGCTTCTTGTCCGGGAGCACCGCCAGGACCGTCACTCCGTCGTCGTTGGGGAACGCGTACGCCATGTCGGGTTCGAGGAACCAGGTCTGACCGATCCCGCCGTGCAGCGGAAGATCGCGGAAGTGCGCGAGGTAGCCGAACCGCGCGTTCTCGTGCTGCCGGGCGGGCACCCCGGCGAACTTCGCCACGGCCGAGTCCTTGCCGTCCGCACCGACCACCAGGCGGGCCCGGATCTCACGCCCGCCCTGCGGCGTCGACACGCGCACCCCCACGGTCCGCCCGGCTTCCCGGAGCAGCCCGGTCACCTGGTGGCCGAGGAGCAGGTCGACGCCGGGGGTCCCGGCCGCGTGGGCCCTGATCAACGGGTCGAGGGTGCTGCGCCGGACGTTGTACGCGTACGGCAGCTCGGGGCCGCCCGGCGCCGCCCTCGGCTCTATCCAGCCCCAACGGGTGTACCAGCGGGCGTCGTTGCGGACGGCTCCGGCCTCCTCCAGCGCGGGGACGAGGCCGAGTTCGTCCAGCACCGGGTAGGCGTTGGCCGTGAGGGAGTGGGTGCAGAGCACCTTGTACGCCTCGGCGTCCGAGCGGCGTTCCAGCAGTGCGACGCGGACACCGCGTCGCGCGAGCAGGGTCGCCGCGGCGCTGCCGGCGAGGCCGGCTCCGCTGATGACGACGTCGTAGTCGTACTCCGCGCTCTCAGGCTCGGTCATCCGCCCATCGCCCCCTTGGGAGAGTGGTGCCGTTCGTGGGAGTGGTGCAGTGCCACTGCTGTCAGGAACATGAGCACGTGTCAAGGGTTCCGGACCGGGTGACGCGTGATCGGACGGCGGTCGCCTGCCTCCTGTGAACGTTCGGCCGGGGCGCCGTCGGCGCCGCAGGCCCTCCCCGCCTCAGCGCCTGAGCTCCCGGCGGATGACCAGCCGCAGGCCGCTGTAGGTCGCGTCGATCGCGCAGACCTTGTTGTCCACCAGGCCGGTCGGCAGCGCGACCTCGCGGAAGACGTCCTCGCCCAGGTCGGTCGGGATCCCGGCCGCCTTCTTCGGCCAGGCCGTCCAGAGCCCGGCGGCCTGGCCCATCGCCGCCCGCAGCTCGGGGAGCCGGCGCTCGAACTCGGCACGGTCCGCCGGGAACCACACCGCCACGTCGAACGGTTCGGCGGCGTCGGGCAGCACCTGCCGCACAACGCCGTCCGGCAGGCCGGGGACGGCGAAGCCGGGCGGCGCGCCGTGCAGCAGCAGGACGCACCCGGGCTTGATGCCGAGCTTGCGCGGCAGCGGCGTGCCCGAGTAGCCGGCCCCGGCCACGGGGTGTCAGCCGTCCAGCTCGGTGAGGAAGGCGAGGGCGGCGGCCCAGGTCTGCTCGGCGGCCTCGGCGTCGTAGTCGGGCAGCTCGGGGTCGGTGAAGACGTGCCCGGCGCCCCGGTAGCGGTGCACCTCGACCTCGGCGCCCGCCTTGAGCATCCGCAGGTACCAGGCGTTCAGCCAGTCCTCCGGCTCGAACGGGTCCGGCTCGGCGACGTGCAGCTGGACGGGGACGGAGGTCGCGGCGTCGTCCCGGATGTCGGAGGTGCCGTGCAGGAGCAGCAGGCCCCGGGCCCGCTCGTCCGCGAGGGCGAGGTTCTGGGCGAGGGCGCCGCCGAGCGAGAAGCCCGCGTAGACCACGCCCTCCGGCGCCACGCCGTCGACGGGGGTCAGCAGCGGGACGACCGAGGTGACGGCGCGTCGGAGCAGCTCGTCGGTGGTGACCTCGTCCTGGTAGGCCATCCCCTCCTCGACGGTGTCGAAGACCCGGCCGTCGTAGAGGTCCGGCGCGAGCACCTGGTGCCCGGCCGCGCGCAGGCGCTCGGCGGCGGCGTGCACGGCCGGGCGCAGGCCGTACGCGGAGTGGAAGAGGACGATCTGTGCCACGGGTGGATCCTTCGGTGACGGTCTGGGGCGGGCCTCCATCATCGCCCATCCACGGCCGGCGTGATCGCCCGTCCGCACCGGTCTGCCGCTCCGGGCCGCGCGGAGCCGGTGCGGCCGGCGTGATCACCGTCCGCGCCGGGCTGCCGCGCGGAGCCGGTCCGGTCAGGGCAGGTCGGCGCCCGGTGGGCGGACGGCCTGCACCGGCCCGAACCGGGCCACCAGGTCGCCCGCCGTGAGCCGGTCGAGGGTCTCGGGCGCTGCGTCCAGCGGGCCGGGGTAGAGCCGGTACGCGGTGCCCGAGAGGCCGTCGGGGGCGGGGATGTCGCCGTCGACCAGGCCGAGGAAGGCGTGCCGGCCGGCGAGCGCGGCCGTCAGCCCGGCGGTGGAGGTGTGCCCCTGGCCGTCCGGCGACCGCAGGGCCCGCAGCCGGGAGGCGAACTCCCCGGCCGGCTCGCCCTCGGCCCGGCGCCAGGTGCGGACGGGCTGCCCGGCCCGGCCGCGCACCAGCACCTCGTCGGTGCCGGCCGCCGCGACCGCGCAGGCCAGGTCCCAGAGGGTGGCCCGGCTGCCCGGCGAGAAGTGTGCGAGGACGTCGGCGGCGAGCCGGCCGACCTCCTCGTGGTGCCGGCGGACGCTGTGGAATCCGCCGCTGTCGGAGGTGTTGAGGTCGGTCCAGGTGTACCGGCGCTCCGCCAGGTCGACGATCATCGGGACGCAGACCTTGGCGTCCCCGGCCAGGTCCATCCGCTGCCGGACGGCCTTGCGGTAGTACGGGCCGGTGGCCCGGGCGGCGGCGTCGGCGGCGTCCGGGCCGGCGTCCAGTTCGAGGAAGCCGGTGAACGCCTCGGTGAGCTGCTCGAAGGAGACGTCGTTGTAGCTGAAGACGATCACCACGGCGTGCCGGGCCCCGGCGGCGGCGAGCGCGTCCGGGTCCAGGTCGACGAACTCGGTCGCGCCGTCCGGCGGCGGCGCGCTGACGTAGTCGCCGGAGTGCACGGCCGCCCGGTCGCCGTACACCAGCTGGGTGTAGTCGCAGAGGCCGACGAAACGCCAGTCGGCGTCGTACAGCGCGACCGAGAGGTCCAGGTCGACCCGCAGGTGCTCGGGCTGCATCCAGTGCACGAACAGCCGCAGCCGGCCCGTCCCGGGCAGCCGCTGGATGCTGCCGCGCGGTACGGAGACCAGGGTCCTGGCCGTGGCGCGCTCACCGAACGGCACCACCAGGTCGGCCAGGCCTTCGTCCAGGACGGCCAGTTCGTAGCGCTCCCCCGCCGCCCGCCGGAGCAGCTCGGATTCGATCGACGCGCAGACCGGGCGGCTCAGCCCGGCGGTCACCAGGGTGCCGCCGTCCTCCCGGGCATGGGCCAGGGCGACCTTGCCGCGCGGGAAGTACAGGCGGCGTTCGCCCGCGCTGCGGGGGCCGCGCAGCCGCCCGTACGCGCCGAGCAGCGGGCCGGGCGCGACCTGCCGCAGGGCCCGCTCGACGGTGGGCAGGAAGTCCTCGGGCAGCGGGGCGCCGGGGGCCGTGTCGGCGTGCACGCGCAGCAGGTGGTGCAGGCGGCGGACCAGTTCTCCCGGCCGCCGGGCCAGCACGGCGGTGGCGCCCGCGAGGTCGCCGGCCGCGAGCCGGGTCTCGACCTCGCCGCCGAAGCCGGTGAACCCGAGCCGGGTGGCCGTACCCGTCTTGTGCACCCGCAGCGGCGCGGGCGGCTCGGCGAACTCGGCGCCCACCGGGTGCTCCACCAGGTCGGTCTGGCGCAGCAGGACGAAGGCGGCGGCCACGTTCGGGTAGCGGCGGCGGTACTCGAACGGGTGCAGCAGCTCGCCCGCCCGCAGCCAGGCCGAGCGGTGCCGGCGGAGGTCCTCGGCCACGGCGGCCAGCGGCAGGGCGTCCAGGACGGCCAGCAGGTCGCGGCGGACCGGGCGGGGCAGGGTCCGCAGCCGGGGTGCGGAGGCGGGCAGCAGGTCGGGCTCCGCGCCGGACCAGGCCCAGAGCAGCCGCAGCACGTCGGTGGCGGTGTCGACCCGCTCGGCGAGCAGCGTGCGGGCCCGCTCCGGGTCACGGCTCAGGACGGCGGCCAGCACACTGGCCTTGGTCTCCCGGACGGGTATCTGCGCGGGCAGGGCGTCCGCGAGCCCGGCCGGGGCGTGCGCGAGCAGGGCCGCGAGGTCCTCACGGTCCTCCGGGGAGAGCGGGGTGCGGCGGGTGAGCAGCCGGTCCAGTTCGAGCAGCGCGGCCGTCCGGGTGTCGCCGCCCGGGGCCAGCCGGAGCGGCTGGAGGGTCCGCTGGACGCCGAACTCCTCGGCCGCCTGGCGGACGGCCCGGGAGTCGGCCGCCAGGTAGCGCGGGTCCGGGGCGCCGGTCACGCCGGCCTGGAGTGCCGTACCGGCCGTCAGTTCCGACCCGCAGAACGGGCAGGCCGAGGCCTCACCGGCGGCTTCGAGCGCCTCCAGGCAGCTGACGCAGAGCAGGTGGGCGCAGGGCGCGAGGGCGCCGATGCCGGCCTCGGCGGCCGTCCGGCCGCAGCGGGTGCAGGGCTGCCTGGGCTGGTTGCGCAGGAAGGCCTGGATGTGGACGGAGAAGAAGAGCTGGGCGTGGGTGGGCACGCCGTCGGGGAAGCGGTGGAACAGCGGCCGGTGCTTGCGGTCCGCGCCGAGCTGCGCGTCGATCCGGGCGAGCAGCCCGCTCCCGGTCAGCGCGAGGTCCGCCGGGCCCAGCAGCCCGAGCGCCGCCCGCAGTTGCTCGGTGAGGATGTGCCCCCGCTCGACCAGGTCGGCGTCCAGGGCGGTCAGCCCGGCGGCGCTCCACGGGTCGGCGGCCGGCTGGCGCAGCTCCTCCGGCACGCACACGGCGCGGCGGCGGCGGAGCAGGAACGCATCGAGGTCGACGTCGGCGACGGCCGAGACGGCTCGGATCGTACGGATAGGTCCCCCTGGGCCCTGAAGAAACGACGGGGCGGGGCGGAGAGGGGGCGCACTGTTCATTTTCGGTGAGGAAGGAGAAGGAAGCACGCCGCGGAGCCGCCCCGCGTGCGGCCGACTCTAGCGATCCCGGGCGGTCCCGCCAATGGGTTTACCGCAGCGGCTGTCCGGTCGGTTCCAGCCGGGCGCCGGGGGCAGCGGCCGGTTCGGCGGTTCGGGCGAGGCCTGGTGAGTCCCGGGGCGGGGCAGAGTTCGATCACCCATCAGGGGCGGGCCCGTGACCGGCAGGCGCCGCGTTCGTTTCCAGGCCGGAGACTCCACGCCTGCCCCGCCCATGACACTCCGTAGGAGAAGCACCGTGCGCCGCACAGCACTCACGACCACCGCACTCGCCCTCGGCCTGACCGCCATGCTGGCCATGGCCGCCCCGGCGGGCGCGGCCGGACCGGAGATCCCGGTCAAGGGGCAGGCCACCTTCTGCCTCAGCCCGGCCGCCGCCAAGACCTTCGCCACCGACAAGGTGATCATGACGGCTACGGCTCCTGCCGTCCTCGACACCAGCGGCCCGACGCCGTGCGTCACGATGCCGATCTCGAAGGGTGCCATCTCGCTGGACCTCGTGTCGGGTGGTGCCCCGCTGGACGGCGGTTTCTCCTTCACCCGGGAGTCCGACCAGAACCGGCTGGAGTTCTCCAACCTCTACAGCAACCTGACCCGCCGTACGATCACCGCCGACGAGACGCTCAACGGCTCGGCACCGACCAACATCGACCTCGCCACCTACGCGGTCGACACCGACCAGGTGAAGGTGGGCCTCACCGGGGTGGACGCGGTGGGCGTGTCCGGCAACCTGACCCAGATGGGCGCGGATGCCTTCACCTCGGCGTTCGACGACCAGCCGGTGGACAACGGCCAGCCGCTGTTCACCATCACCGGGCACGTCGACCTGCTCAAGAGCGCCGCCGCGCTGCCGGCCGTCCTCACCGGCTGACCTGCTGGTCGCACTGTCCCGGGCCGAGCTGCCTGTCCGGTCAGGACACCACGTCCTTGCGGGCGAAGCCGCGGAAGGCGAGCGCGAGCAGCACGATCGAGTAGCTCACCGAGAGGGAGACGCCCTGGAGCATGCCGCCCCACTCCAGTTGGGGCTGCAGGGCGTCCGCCCAGGCGTACTGCCAGTGGGCGGGGAGCCACTCGCGCAGGCCGCCGAGCGCGGTGACCGCGTCGAGCACGCCGGTGATGATCGACAGGAAGACCGCCCCGCCGACCGCGCCGAGCGGGGCGTCGGTGGCGGTGGAGAGCCAGAACGCCAGTGCGGCGATGACCAGTTCGCTCAGGATGACGAAGGCCACCGCGATCGCGAGCCGGGGCAGCGCGACGGAGGCGGGCAGGCTGGCGCCGGTCGGCAGCTTGAGGTCGCCCCAGCCGTACGCGGCCGTGCCGACCGCGAGCCCGAGCAGCGGGAGCAGCACGATGGCGGCCGCCGAGAAGGCCAGCCCGACGGTGAACTTCCGGGCCAGCAGCCGGGCCCGGGGCACCGGCGCGGCCAGCAGGTAGCGCAGCGAGGACCAGCTCGCCTCCGAGGCGACGGTGTCGCCGCAGAACAGCGCCACCGGGATGACCAGCAGGAAGCCGGTGCCCATGAAGAGCATGGTGGCGGCGAAGTTCGGCCCGGAGGCGGTGGCCAGGTCGATGAAGGTGGTCCGGTCCGGGCGGCTCGGGGTGCCGCCGATCTGGAAGGCCAGCAGGACGATGAACGGCATCGCCGCCAGCACCCCGGCGATCACCATCGTCCGCCGGCGCCGCAGCTGGCGGACGGCCTCCACCCGCAACGGCAGCGTGCGGCGGGCCTGGTAGCCCGGCGCGTGGTCGGCGGGGCTCACGTCGACGGGACTCACAGTGCTGCTCACGAGGAGCCTCCGATCAGCGACAGGAACGCGTCCTCCAGGCGGCGGTGCGGGCCGACGGCCTCGACCGGGACGCCGAGCCGGACGAGCTCGGCGACCAGCCGGCTCGCCGTCATGCCGTCCAGCCGTACCAGCAGCCCCTGCTCGGCCGCCTCGACGGCGCCGACACCCGGCAGGTCGGCCGCCTTCGCGGCGGCCACCGCGAGCTCGTCCGGGCCGTAGCCCGGCGGGGTGCCGACCAGCAGCAGCTCGCCCCCGCCGACGATCTCGGCGACGGCGCCCGCGCTGACCAGCCGGCCGCGGTCCATCACCACCAGGTGGGTGCAGCTCTGCTCGACCTCGGAGAGCAGGTGGCTGGAGACGATGACGGTGCGCCCGGCGGCGGCGTACCGGATCATCACCTCGCGCATCTCGCGGATCTGCGGCGGGTCGAGCCCGTTGGTCGGTTCGTCCAGGATCAGCAGGTCCGGCATCCCGAGCATGGCCTGGGCGATGGCCAGCCGCTGGCGCATGCCCTGGGAGTAGGTGCGGACGGCGCGGTCCAGCGCTTCGCCGAGGTCGGCGATGGCGAGCGCCTCGTCGAAGCGGGCGTCCTCGGCCGGGCGGCCGGTGGCCTGCCAGTAGAGGTGCAGGTTGGCCCGGCCGGTGAGGTGCGGCAGGAAGCCGGCGCCCTCGACGAAGGAGCCGACCCGCGAGAGCACCGGCGCGCCGGGGCGTACGGCGTGGCCGAACAGCCGGATCTCCCCGGCGTCCGGGCGGATCAGGCCCATCAGCATCCGCAGGGTGGTGGTCTTGCCGGCGCCGTTCGGGCCGAGCAGCCCGAGCACCTGGCCCTGCTCCACCCGGAAGGAGAGGTCGCGGACGGCGTACCGGTCGGTGGCGCCCCGGTAGCGCTTGCTCAGGCCGGTGATCTGCAGCGGGACGCCGGCGAGGGCCGGGTCGGGTGCGTCCGCCTTCCGACGGCGGCTCAGGCTCAGCCCCCGGCGGCCCAGCAGCAGGACCGCCGCCACCAGCACCGCCAGCAGCGGCAGCAGCCAGGTGCGGGCGGGCAGCGGGGCGGCCTCGGTCCGCAGCCCGGTCACCGTCGGGGCGGCCAGCGGGCCGGCCGCCGAGATCCGGTAGGTGGCGGGCTGGGCGGGCGAGGCGTACGCCAGGTCGGTGGCGGCCAGCACCAGCCTGAGCCGGTGCCCGGCGGGGAAGGTGTGGTCGACGGCCGGCAGCGCGATCTCGACGGTCCGGCCGCCGGGTACGTCGGCGCCGGTCACCCGCAGCGGCGCGACCAGTTGCTGGGGCAGGGTCTGCTTGCCGTCCGGGCCGAGGTCGTAGAGCTTGGCGAAGAGCACGGCGTCCGGCCGGTCGGCCTGGACCCGGACGGAGACGGTGGGCGCGCCGGTCAGGTCGAGCGCGGTGTCCAGCGGCGCGGAGTCGAACCGCGCGTACTGGCCCGGGAAGTCGAGCGAGATGCCGCCGCCGAGCGAGGCGAGCTGGGAGAGCGCGCCGATGCCGGGGAGGGTGGAGATGTTGGGCGGCGCGCCGCCCGGCGGGTTGGCGACCGTCTGCTCGCCGCCCTTGAGCTCGAAGCCGCGGGAGCCGGTGCCGGCCAGGCCCGGGTAGGCGTCGGCGTCCGCGCCGCGCAGCACGGCCTGGAACCCGGTGGAGTCCACGCCACCGGTCCGGGTGACCCGGAAGGCCGGCCCGGTGTCGTTCTTCGCGCCCTTGAGATAGTGGTCGAACCAGCCGGTGACCCGGGAGTCGACCCGCGCGCTGCCCTCGGTGCCGCCGTCGTGGCCGCCGGCGAACCAGTCCACGCCGACGGGCGCGCCGCCTGCGGCCACCGCCTTGGCGATCGCGTCGCCCTGGTCGAGCGGGAAGAGCGAGTCCTGCTGCCCCTGGACCACCAGGGTCGGCACCTTGAGCCGGGCCGCGACCGACGACGGGCTGGACTTCTCCAGCAGCGCGACGGCGTCGGCGTCGGCGTGCCCGGTGGTGGCGACCCGGTTGTACATGGCGCAGAGCGCGTCCAGGAACCGGCCGCAGCCGACCGGGCCGTCGGCGGGCGGCGCCGCCGACGGCGGGCCGGTCAGGTCGCCGGCCGAACCGGTGGTGAAGAAGATCCCGGCCCAGAGCTTCTTGAACACCCCGTCCTCGGCCGTACCGCCCTTCACGCCCTGCGGGAAGAGCGCGTCCGCCAGGTTCCACCAGGTGATCTGGCTTGCCACGGCGTCGATCCGGGGGTCGTACGCGGCGCCGAGCAGCGCGGCCCCGCCGCCGTACGAGGCGCCGGTGATGCCGACCCTCGGGTCACCGGGAGCGTCCAGCTGGACTTCGGGGCGGGTGGCCAGCCAGTCGACCAGGTGCTTGACGTCCTGGATCTCGCGGTCGGGCGCGTCCAGCCCGATCTGCCCGGTGGAGTGCCCGAAGCCGCGCGCCGACCAGGTCAGCACCGCGTACCCGGACCGGGCCAGTTGGCGGGCCCGGTCCCGCTCGTCGGCCTTGCTGCCGCCGAAGCCGTGCGCGAGCAGGATCGCGGGGCGCGGGGTGGAGCCGGTGGTGAAGAACGAGGTGTCCAGGCTGATCTGCCGGCTGCTGCCCGGCGTCTCGGGCATGGCGAGGAAACGATCCTCCTCCCGCACCGCCGCCTGGCCGTCGGCCGAGGCGACGGCCGCCACCCCGACTCCGGCGAACAGCACCAGGGCCACCAGCGCGGCCGTTGCCCGTCGCCTCGTCAGACCCGCCCGGCTGCGACGCCACCAACCACCCACGCTCATGGATACCGACCCTATCCGCGTGCGACGTAGGAATCTTGTAAGACCCCGCCCCGAACTGGCGCCGAGGCCGTTGCCGAGCGCGTCCGGCGCCGCCATAGTGACCGGCATGGCTTCTCTCGTACGACACATCACCATGGACTGCGCCGACGCGTACCGGCTGGGCAGCTTCTGGGCCGAGGCCCTCGACGCCCCCTTGAACGAGGACGACCGGCCCGGTGATCCGGAGGCGCTGGTGGCCGCCGCGGGCATCACCCTGCTGTTCATCACCGTCCCGGACAAGAAGACGGTCAAGAACCGGGTGCACTTCGACCTCCAGCCGAAGGACCGCACCCGCGACGCCGAGGTGGAGCGGCTGCTCGCCCTCGGCGCCACCCTGGTCGCCGACCGGCGCAACCCCGACGGCACCGGCTGGGTCACCCTCGCCGACGTGGAGGGCAACGAGTTCTGCGTCGAGCGGAGCGCCGCCGAGCGGGTCGCCTGACCCGCCCCGCTCCCGACGGCCGGTCTCCCCGGCTCCACCGCCGGGAGTGGCTGCCGGACGGCTCCGTCCGGACTCACCGTGTGCGGAACAGCTCCAGGTGCTCGCGCAGGAAGGCGTCCAGGCTGCGGGGTGCCCGGCCGAGCAGGCGCGCGACGGTGTCCGTCGGCTCCTCCGGCCGGTCCACGGCGAGCTGCTGGATCTCCACCACGTGGGCCGCGAGCCACTCCGGCAGGTGTGCGCGCCGGACGAGCCGGTCGTACAGCTCCTGCGGGGGCAGGTCCGCGCACGGGACCGGCCGGCCCAGCAGGAGGCCCAGGGCGGAGGCGAGCCCGGGATGGCTGACGGCCTGCGGCCCGGTCAGCGTGTACGCCCGCCCGGCGAGTTCGGGACGGGTGAGCACCTCGGCGGCGACATCACCGATGTCACGGCAGTCGACGTAGTTGCACGGCGCGTCCCGCATCGCGCCCTCGATGGCTCCCCCTGCCGCGATCGCCGGTGCGAGCAGCAGCAGGTTCTGCATGAACGCGTACGGGCGCAGCACCGTGTACGCGGGGCCGGCGGCGGCAAGGTACTGCTCGACGGCGTGGTGGCCCCGGGCGACGGCGACCGGGGAGTCCGGTTCGGCCGCCGGCGAGGAGACCTTGACGATGTGTTCGATGCCGCTGTCGGCGGCGGCACGGATGGCCCGCTGCTCCAGCTCGACCTGCTCCGGGCCGTTGGCCATGGCGAGGAAGAGCTGGCGTGCGCCCTTGAACGCGGCGCGCAGCGAGGCGGGATCCGCCGCGTCGGCCGCCCGGACCTCGACCAGTGAGCCGGCCGCGCCGCCGAGGCGGGCCCGCAGCCGGTCCGGGTCACGGCTCAGCGCGCGGCTCGGCACCCCGAGCGCGACCAGGCGTTGCAGCAGCGCGCCGCCGGTGGCTCCGGTCGCTCCCATGATGACTGTCATCGCGTACTCCTCGTGTCTGCCCTGCGGGACGGGCCCGGCAGGGGATGTGTCGTCGGTCCGTCGGAACGGGCCCGAAGGGGGTTCGGCGGCCGGGCGGGCTCGGCGGCCGGGCGGGCTCAGGGACGGCGGCGGGTCTGCCGGGTGCCGCGCCACCGCCAGCTGACGATGGCGGCGGCCAGCGCGGCGGAGACCGGCAGGTCCGTCCGCAGGCGGTCGAGCCACCGGGGGTCGGGCAGGCCGGTGTGCGCGGGCAGCCAGTCGGCGGCCAGCAGGCCGAGCAGTCCGGCGACGGCGGCCGCGCCGACGGCGAGCCCCAGCGCGAGGACGGCCCGTGGCAGCGACAGCGTCCACGGTCGCGGTCGGCGGCGGTGGCGCTGCAGCCAGGCCCCGGTCAGGAGGGCCACGACGGCAGAGGTCCCGGCGATCGACGTGCAGGCCGCCACGGTGAGGTCCGCCCGGCCGCCGGCCAGGCCGCCGAGGCCCGCCGTCAGGGCGGGTGCCACGTAGGCGACCGCGACCTCGCGCCACAGGGTGAAGGTCTGCGGACGGGGTCCGCCGGTCCGGTCTTTGCTCCGAGGCATGGGTGGCCTCTCCGTTCTGCTGGTGAGCGGGTCGTGCCGGCGGGCGGGGCCCGCCGACCAGCGGCGCCCGTCCTCGGACCCGCCAGTAATTAGCTGCCTAACTACAACGTCGTAAAAATGGGCCGGCCACCTACCGCGCAGGTGACCGGCAAGGCCCGGACGGCGGGCCCGCTACTCCTCGGTGAGCGCCCCGACGCCCTGGACGACCCGTCCGAGCAGATCCAGGAAGACGCCGCGCTCGGCGACCGTGAGCGCACCCACCACCGCCTGCAGGCGCTCGAAGTGCTCGGGCGCCATGTCCCGCAGGCGCTGCGCACCGCGCGCGGTGAGGATCACCACCGCAGCCCGGCCGTCCTCCGCGGACGCCCGCCGGGCGACCAGCCCCTCCCGCTCCAGGCCGTCGACGAGGCCGGTCACGGTGGCCCGCGACACACCGAGGCTCGCCGCCAGCCGGGAGGGCGACTTCTCGCCGCCGCAGTCCTCCAGGTCGGCCAGCAGCCGGTAGCGCCCGGCCGACAGGCCGAACCGGGAGAAGTGCACCTCGGCCGCCTGGCCGAGCCGGGCACCCGCCGACATCAGGCGCACCGCGACGAGCACCGCCTGCGGATCGACCTCCAGACCGTAGTGTTCGATCTGACGCCTGGCCTGATCCAGTGTGGGCGCTTCACTGCCCGGCTCATCCTGTGCCATGCAGATAATATGGCACCTAACTACTTGCTCGGTCAAGCCTCACACCGGGCGGATCGGCAGGCGGATCGGCGAGCGGATCGAGGGACGGCCCGGCCAGGCGGCCGGAACTGGACAAACCGGCACGGTAGGGTGCGAAACCCCCTGTTCCGATCCCGTCTCGATCCCGTCGAGGTGCCCCGTGGTCTGGCTGCCGCTGTTCACGCTCCTCGCCATCGTCGCCGCGACACTCGCCATCGGCTGGACGGTCGACCAGACCCTGCAACGGGTCGCCGACCGGCACCCGGAGGCGCCGGTCTGGCCGCTGCTGCGCCGCTGCCGGGTGCCGCTGCAAGTGGTGGTGGCCGCCGGACTGCTGCTCGGGACCCGCCCGCTGGAGCACCTGCTCGACCTGCGCGGGGAGACCCTGCGGCACGGCCTGCTGCTGGTGCTGGTCGCGGGCCTGGGCTGGCTGACCGTCAGGATCGTGGCGGCGGGGATCGAGGCGGGGTTCAGCCGGTACGAGACGGTGGCCGGGGACAGCGCCAGACTGCAGCGGGTCCGCACCCAGGTCGGCATGCTGCGGCGGGTGGTCAGCGCGGTGATCGCGGTGGTCACGGTGGCGGTGATGCTGCTGACCTTCGCGGCGATGCGCGCGCTCGGCACCAGCCTGCTCGCCTCGGCCGGCCTGCTCACCGTCGTGGCCGGTATCGCCGCGCAGTCGACGCTCGGCAACTTCTTCGCCGGGCTGCAGATCGCCTTCAGCGACACCGTCCGGATCGGCGACACCGTCGTGGTGGAGGGCCAGCAGGGCACCGTCGAGGAGATCACCCTCGCCTACCTGGTGGTACGGCTCTGGGACTACCGCCGGCTGATCCTCCCGGTCTCCTACTTCGTCAGCCGGCCGTTCGAGAACTGGACCCGCAAGCACCCCGGCCTGCTCGCCTGGGTGGTGCTGCACCTGGACCACACCACCCCGGTGGACCTCCTCCGCACCGCCCTCCACCAGCGGCTCCAGGCCACCCCGCTCTGGGACGGCCTGGAATGGTCCCTCCAGGTCACCGACACCACCCCGACCACCCTGGTGGTCCGGGCCGCCATGACGGCCCGGACCACCGACGACGCGGCGGCGCTGCGCTTCGAGATCCGCGAGCAGCTGATCGCCTACCTGCGCGACGAGCACCCGTACGCACTGCCCCGCGTGCGCACGGGTGACGGCACGGGCGGGCCCGAACCGGACCGGCCCTCCGGCCGGTAGCGGCTCGGCCCGGCCGGCCTTCCTACCGCTTCAGGCTGGCGAGCAGCTCCTGGAACTTGGCGTCGTAGGTCCCCGCGACCTGGTCCGCACCGGCGTCGTCGAGCCCTGCCTCCACCTGCTGCTGGTCCGCCTGCGCGGCCCGCAGGCCGGCCTCCAGCTCCTGGATGCGGGCCTCGTCGGGCGTCCGTGGCTTGCGCTTCTTGTCGGTCGTCATGCGCTCCGCCGCGAGCTGCCGGTCGTACCACTTCACGACCTTGTCCACCGAGCCCGTCGCCCTTTCCTGCGAGGTGCCCGTCTGGCCCCTCGCGGCAAGCGCCTCCGCACGCCGACGGTCGGCCTCCTCCTTGATCCTCCTGCTCTCCTCGATGAGCTCTTCCTTCTTCTGCCGCTCGGCCTGCCGCTCCGCCTCCTGCGCGACCCGCTGGGCCGCGCGCTCGTCCGACAGCTTCTGCCGGTCCTCCACGGCCTTCGCCTGTGCCTCCTCGACTTCGGCGAGCGACTTCTCGCGCTGCACCAGCAGCCTCGTGGCGAGCTCCTCGCGTTCGGTGTCGTGGTTGGCCTGGGCGTCAGCCAGGAACTCCCTGGTGCGGTCGACGGCGATCTGGGCGGACTCCTGGGCGGGCTTGAACTGGCGCATCGCGTCGTCGAAGGCCTTCAGGCTCTGGCCCTTACCCAGGTCGAGGGCCTTCTGGCCCTCGCGCAGCCGGTCGGCCACGGCGTCGGCCTTCTGCGCGGCGGTGAACGCCAGCGGGTCCAGCGTCCCGTCCTCCCGGTACCGCCCGTCGCCGAGCGCGTTGTGGACCGCCATCGGCCGGAACGGCGGCAGGTCGGACGGACGGTCGGTGGGCGGGTGGCCGTCGGCCTCCAACCGGGGGTCGATGGGCAGCCCGGAGCCGAACTTCGCCTCGGGCCGGTACAGGCTGGACACCAGCTTCCCGAGGTCCTCCTGAGCCTTCTCCAGGCCCTTCTCGGCAGCCGCGTGCTCGGCGTCACCGTTCGCCGAGGCGAGTTTCGCCTTCGCCTCCGTGACCGCCTGGCCGAGCGCCAGCGCGTGCTCCTTCAGCGGACCACCAGCCCGGTCCACCTCACGCAGCACCGACCGCGAGAGCCCCTCGACCACATCGTTGCCCTTGAAGACCTCCTGGTCGAAGGCCATGCCGACCTTCTTCTCCGAGCCGTCCGGGTACGTGTGGTCCCACCGGCTCTTGGTGCCGGCCTCGCCGACGCCAGGGGCGTACTCGGTCTTGCGCACCACCGGGCCGTCCTCGCCCGGCAGCTTGAACTCCTGCATCGCCGGCCGGTCCAGCGGTTCGAGCTGGTCGTGCAGGGAGACCCAGCCGTCGTAGTGCTTCAGCAGGTCCGCGTCGAAGACCATCGTCGTGGGCCCGTACCGGGTCGCCATCGCCGCGTCACCCGTCTCCATCCGGAAGAACGCGAAGTCGTCGTTGCCCAGGTTGGAGGTGTTCTTCGCGCTGCTCTTGCCGGACGCGAGGTAGTTGGCACTACGCCGGCCCAGGTCACCCTGGGACGAGAGCACACCGGAGTTGGCGATCGCGTGATAGGCGGGGGTGGAGTGCTTGAGCCGGTACGGCAGGTCCTGGAGGGACCCGTACAGGTCGGCCATCTGCTTGTCGCCCGCCACCAGCGGATCCGTCTGCTCCTTCAGCCGGTCGAGGTTCTGCTTCGACAACTGCTCGACGAACTGGGCGCGTTGCTGCCTCGCCAGCCTGGCCTGCTGGATCTCCTCCGGCGTCGCCTCCCGGTTGGGATCGTCGGACGGGTCCCGCTCCGCGGGGTCCTTGCCCTTCAGTTCCTCGATGTGGCTGTTGAGCTCGGGGCTCACCGTCTTCCACTGGGAACCTTCCAGCACATCGGCGTACGCGTGCGTGCGCCGGTACCGCTGGGTGAAGTCCACCAGCTTCTGCGTGGTATCCCGGTCGAGCCCGATCGGGACCGGCGGGCGTTCGCGCCCGCCGGAGGAGCCCTCCGAGGGGATCTCGTGCTCCATCGTGCGGTGGGCGAAGCCGATCAGCGGGGCGTACTCGTTGCGCAGCGAGTACAGACCGCCGTACTCCGAGGCGCCCTTGACCTGGCCCTTCAGCAGGGCCTCCAGCTCGTTGGCCCGCTCGTTGGCCTGCCGGACCTGCTCCGCCGTGGGCGGCTCGGAGTCGTGGGCGTAGAACTGCTCCAGCTGGGCACGCAGTTCGTCACCCTTGGCCTTGATGTCCCTGGCCTCGGGCAGCTCGAAGTGCTGCAGCACCCCTTCCGCGAGGTCCGGATGGTTGGTCTTCATCAACTCGTTGGCGATCTCGGGCAGCTGGGCCTTGACCCGGTTGACGTCGATCACGGCCTCCGTCTTGCGACGGTCCGGGAGGGCCTTCCACTCGTTCCACGTCGTGGTGGTCGTGGCGCCGTCCTCGGCCGCCTCCCACTTCCCCTTGCCCTTCGGGTCCGGGGAAGGCACCCAGCGCATCGGCTTCGGCTCGCGGGCCGGGACGTCCGCCGGGTCGTGGGCGGGGGTCTCGGTGCCGAAGTGGGGCGCGTCGTCCTCGAAGAGGCTGCGGTCGTGGGTGCCGCCGGGGACCGGCATGCCGTGGGTGTCGGTGGTGGCACCCCATACCTTGTCCTCCGGGTGCATGTGCGGAGGGAGCTCGCCGGGCAGGGCTTCGCCGAGGTGCCCGGTGGTGGGGTCGGCCCAACGCAGCTTGCCGTCCTGGCCGTGGACGAGGGCCAGGGCGTGGCCCTCCTTCGGCGGCCGGCCGGTCAGCACGGTGGAGAAGGCGCCCGGACCGGCCGCCTTGACCTGCTCGTGCAGCGCGTCGATGCCGTGCTGCCCCTCGCCGAACAGGGCGGGAGCGCCCTGCTGCTTGAGCACCGTCCAGGCGGCGCGGTCCTCCGGCTTCGCCTCCAGCGGGCGGTCGGCCGGCCGCGGGTTGCCGTAGTGGGTGTCGTGCAGCGCGCCGGTCGCCTCCAGGCAGTTGTGCAGGTCCTCCTTCGGGGCCTGGTGCGGGTCGGCGTCCCAGTCCTTGTGCGGGTTGATGTTCTTCAGCAGGTCGTGCGACAGCGCGCGGTGGGGCTCTTCGCGCAGGGCCGGGTCGGTCCCGTCGCCCGCGCTCCTGCGCTTCTGGTCCTCCAGGTGCTGCAGCAGGTCCTCGTGCTGCGCATCGGTGGCCCGCACCTTGCCGCGGTCCTGGAGAACCGCGTCGGTCCGCTCGTGGGCGGGGGTCCGCCGCTTCTTCTCCGGGCGGCTGACGTCCTCGTCCCGGTGCTCCTGCTCGTGCTCCTGCTTCTGCTCGTGCTCGGCGGTGGTGGGGTGCTCCGACTCGGAGCGGTGACTGTCCAGGGTCGGCCGGTCGGTCATCCCCCGGGCCTTGCGGATCGGCCGGTCCGGGTTCGCGCCGTGACCGGAGTCGCCGTGCGGCGTCTGCTCCTCGCTCGGGAACGCCTCGTCGTGGCCGCGCTTGGTCCCGGCACCGGACCGCTCGGGAGCGGGGGTGTGCTCGGGAGCCGGGGTGTGCTCGGGAGCCGGACGGTCCGTCATGCCCCGGGGGGTGCGGATCGGCCGGTCCTGCGGCGTGCCGGTGCCGTGCTCGTCGTTGCCCGAGCCGAACGCGTCCTCGTGGGTGCGCTTGGTGCCGGTGGCCGGAGCCTCGCTCCGGGAAGGGGTGACCCGGCCGTACTGGACCGGTGCCTCGTGCCCGCCGTTCTCGGACCCTGCGGAGAACGCCTCGTCGTGGCTCCGCTTTCCGCCGGTGACCGGGCCTCGCCCGGTACCCGTCGGCTCACCACTCCGCGGCCGGACCGGACCGGGCCGCAGCCCCGCACCCGGGGCCGACCCGAACTCGGACCCGCGCACCGGCTTCGCGGCCGCCGGGGCGGGCGGCGGCGTGTGGACCGAAGCACTCGGGCGTCCGCCCGTCCCGCCGCCGGAACTCACCGGGCCAGGGGTGAACCCGGCACCGGCCATCGGCATCGCGGCCGACGCCTGCCCCGGCACCGTGCCCGCCGGGTTGTCGGCGGGCGTCACCGGCGCGGTGGGGTCGTCCGGGGAACCGGACACCCGGTCAGGAGCGGTACGGCTCGGCGGCGGACTGGCCATACGAGTGCCGTCCAGATGCGTCGTCCCGGCAGCAGGCACGTGAGTATCGGGCAGCGGCATCCCGCCACCCGGATGACCACCGGCCGAAGCGAGATTCGTTGACTCGTGGGACACCGGCGCCCCGGCACCGACGGACGGAGCCTCACCGGCGGAGGACACCGGAGGCGCCTCGTGCACGGGCTGCTCCGACGCGACATGCTCGGCAACCGGCGCGAACGTCTGCGGCTGCTCATGGCTCACACCGGCGTTGACGGGCGCCTGCTCGACCGGCTGCTCCGACGCCACGTGCTCAGTAGGCGCCGTGAACGTCTGCGGCACCTCGTGAGCGCCGCCGGTGTTCACCGGCTGCTCAACCGGCTGCTCCGACGCCACATGCCCACTCGGCTCCGCGAACGTCCGCGGCACCTCCTGAGCACCACCAGTGTTCACCGGCTGCTCAACCGGACTCTCCGACGCCACATGCCCACTCGGCTCCGCGAACGTCCGCGGCACCTCCTGAGCACCACCAGTGTTCACCGGCT
>NZ_BAAANT010000069.1:21032-21887 GCF_039529945.1 Kitasatospora kazusensis
CCGGCTGCTCCGACGCCACGTGCTCACTCGGCGCCGTAAACGTCTGCGGCTGCTCCTCACGGCTCGCGCCGGTGTTGTCGGGCGCCGACTCGACCGACTTCTCCGCCGGGGTGTGCTCAGCCGACGGCGAGTACGCGGGCGGCTGCTCCGAACGGCCACTGCCCGGGTTGCCCGACGGCTCGCTGACGGGGTTCTCCGCCGGGGTGTGCTCAGCCGACGGCGAGTAGGCCGGCGGCGGATCGTCGTGGCCCGCGCCACCGGCCGGCTCGGTCGAAGGCGAGGAAGAGCCGCGGTCGGAGCCGAACGGGACCAGGCCGTTCGGACGGGAAGCGGACGATCCGCCGGTGTCGGCCGTGGGGCTGTCGGACTGGCCGGTCCCGCTCCCGTTCTTCTCGCCCGAGTCGGTGGGGCCGTGGTAACTGTCCTCGGTGGTGGGCTTGTTGTCGGGCGAGAAGGTCGGCTTCACGCCGCCCTCGGCGCCCGGGAAGCCGCCCTCGGGCATCTTCGGCTCGTTGAAGTGGGCCTTGGCCGCGCTCGCTCCCGCGTGCAGCCCGGCGCCCGCGCCGCCGCTCAGGCCGGAGCCGAGCAGGGTGTTGCCGTCGACGTGGCCGGTCGTGATCAGCTGGGTCGCCGCGTCCGTCCCCACACCGACGCCCGCGCCGGTGACCATCTTGCCGGCCGTCGTGCCCATCGCACCGCCGAGGCCCAGCTTCTCCCCCGCCGCGCCGACGCCCTTGCCCAGCAGGTGCCCGGTCGCGCCGGCCACCGCGCCGCCCTCGGCCGCCTGGCCGAGCTCCTTCATGTCGATGCTCTTGCGGTGCCCCTGCGCCACCTCGATGGCCTGCGCCATCAGGT
>NZ_BAAANT010000070.1:0-20876 GCF_039529945.1 Kitasatospora kazusensis
TCCAGGCAGATCACGGGGCGTCGAGAACTCCATGATCTTGGAAGCCGTGCCTGTCCCGCTCCGAGGGACACCTCAACCCGGCAGATCGTCATGAACCGGACGTCCTGTGACTACGCCGAAGCCCTGCGTCAGGGCCGACCGCGTCAGGACCGAAGGTGTCAGGACCGGCCGGCCCCGGCCGAGCGGCGGTGGAAGACCTCGGGGCGGGCGGTCCGCAGGGCGGTCGAGAGCGCGCCGATCAGCACCGCGTCCTCGCCGAGCAGGCTCGGCGCCAGGCGGGGGCGGAGCGGGGTCAGGTCGTGCAGCGCCCGCTCGACCCGGCCGAGCAGCAGGTCCGCGCTGCTGCCGATGCCGCCGCCGAGCACCACCACGTCGGGGTCCAGCACGCAGGCCACCACGGCTACCGCGTAGGCGAGTTGCTCGGCCTCGTGTTGCACGGCGGCGAGCGCGAGCGGGTCGCCGGCGCGGGCCGAGTCGAAGACCTCCTTGGCCGTGCCGACGCAGCGCAGGCCCAGTTCCCGGGCGGTCCGCAGCACGGATTCGGCGGAGGCGGCCGACTCCAGCGTGCGGGGGGCGCCGGGGGCGGTGCCGGGGCCGGCCGGCAGCGGGAGGAAGCCGATCTCGCCCGCCGTGCCGTGCGCGCCCTGGCGCAGCTTGCCGTCGGAGACCACGCCCATGCCCAGGCCGGTGCCGATCAGCAGGTAGACGAAGACGCTGCTGCCGATGCCCGAGCCGCGCGCGTACTCGCCGAGCGCGGCCAGGTTGGCGTCGTTGTGCACGCTGATCGCGGTGTCCAGCCCGGCCCGGATGCGGTCGAAGAGCCCGCGCCGCCCCCAGCCGGGCAGGTTCGACGCGTACCGGACGCGCTGCTGCGACTCGTCCCAGACACCCGGTGTGCCGATCGCGGCGTGCACCACCTGGTCGGGCCGCAGCCCCGCCTCGCCGATCGCGGCGTGGGCCGCGGCGACCACCGCGTCGGCGACGGCGTCGGCCGTCCGGCCCCGGTTCGGGACGTCCCGGCGGGCGGTGATCCCGCCGACCAGGTCGGCGACGGCCACCCGCAGCCAGTCCCGGCCGATGTCGATGCCGAGGACGTGGCCGGCCGTCGGGTCGGGCTCGTACAGGACGGCGGTCCGGCCGCGCTCGGGCGCGAGCAGGCCGGCCTCGCGGGCCAGGCCGGCCTGCTCCAGCGAGGCGAGGGCGGCGGAGACGGTGGGCTTGGAGAGCCCGCTGTCCCGGGCGAGTTGGGCCCGGGAGGCCGGGCCGGTGGTGCGCAGCCGCTCCAGCAGCAGCCACTCGTTGTTGCTGCGCAGCCGTTGGCGGTTCCAGGGCTGGTCCAGGGCGGGGTCGGGGGCGGCGTCCAGGGCCGGGTCGAGCGCCGGGACCGGCTCCCGTGCCGGTACGGGGCCCTCGCCGGGTCCGGTGGCCGGGTGGGAGCTCATGGTCGCCTCCGCGCCTTCGCGCTGTCGTCGGGGTGTACGTACGGCGTCCGCCGGTCGTACGGCTGATCATTTCTGTGCTCCGGTCACTTTAGAGCGACCGGCAATTGGGGGGCGGCGTCGCGGCGCCCCCCAATTGCCGGTCGCTCTTATGCACCGTCACCACATCGTCACGAGCGCGTCCGTCCCCTACCCCTTGACGCCATAAGTAAAGCTCTTTAACTTAATCACGCTCGGCTGATCTCGCAGGCACGACAGGCCCTGGCGCCATCGCCGCCTTCCCCCACGACCGGAGGTACCTCTTGTCTCCCGGTTTCACCCGCCGCCTCGGTCTCTTCCAGGCCACCGCCATCAACATGAGCCAGATGTGCGGCATCGGCCCGTTCGTCACCATCCCCCTGATGGTGGCCGCCTTCGGCGGCCCCCAGGCCGTGATCGGCTGGATAGCCGGTGCCGTGCTCGCCCTCGTCGACGGCCTGGTCTGGGCCGAACTCGGGGCCTCGCTACCCGGTTCGGGCGGCAGCTACCTCTATCTGCGCGAGGCCTTCCAGTACCGCAGCGGGCGGCTCATGCCGTTCCTCTTCGTCTGGACGGCGATGCTGTTCATCCCGCTGATCATGTCCACCGGCGTGGTCGGCTTCGTCCAGTACCTCGGCTACCTCTGGCCGGGCATGACGGGTGGCCAGGGCGACCTGGTCGGGCTGGCGCTCGTCGCCCTGGTGGTCCTGCTGCTCTGGCGCCGGGTGGAGAGCATCGCCAGGATCACCACGGTGATGTGGGCCGTGATGATCGTCTCGGTCGGCGCGGTCATCCTGGCCTCCTACACGCACTTCAGCGCGGACCGCGCCTTCACCTGGCCCGACCACGCGATCCAGCTGACGCACGGCCAGTTCTGGATCGGGTTCGCGGCCGGACTGACCATCGGCATCTACGACTACCTCGGCTACAACACCGCCGCCTACCTCGGCGCGGAGGTGAAGAACCCGGGGCGGGTGATGCCGCGCGCGATCATCTACTCGATCGTCGGCATCATGGGCATCTACCTGCTGCTCCAGGTCGGCGTGCTCGGCGTGGTCGACTGGAAGGAGATGCTGGACCCGAAGTCCGTCGCCTCGCAGTCCGTCGCCTCGGCGGTGCTGGAGCGGACCTGGGGCAGGGGCGCCGCCGACGTGGTGACCGTGCTGATCCTGGTCACCGCGCTGGCCTCGGTCCTCACCGGCCTGCTCGGCGGCTCCCGGGTGCCCTACGACGCGGCCCGCGACGGGGTGTTCTTCAAGGCCTACGGCAGGCTGCACCGGAAGCACGGCTTCCCGGTGTACGGGCTGCTCACCATGGGCGCCGTCACGGCGGCCGGCTTCTACCTGAGCCGGCACGTGGGCAACAGCGCCGCGCACCCGCCGCTGACGATCCTGATCGACCTGCTCACCACCGTCATGGTGATCGTCCAGGCGCTCGCCCAGATCGTCGCCGTGACGGTGCTGCGCCGCCGGCAGGCCGCGTTGGCCCGGCCGTACCGGATGTGGCTCTACCCGCTGCCGAGCGTCGTCGCGGCGGTCGGCTGGCTGGTCATCTACGGCTACGCGGACAAGAACTCGCCGGGCTACCACCCGATCGAATGGTCGCTCGCCTGGGTCGCGGCGGGCTGTGCGGCCTTCCTGCTGTGGGCGCGGACGGAGCGGACCTGGCCGTTCGGCCCGAAGGACATCCGGGAGGAGTACCTGGTGCCGGAGGCCGAGGAGCCGGTGCCGGCCTGACCGGGGGCCGGGTCGGCGCGGGTCGGCCCGGGCGGGCTCGGGCGGGCCTGGGTGGGCTCGCGCGGGCTCGGGCGGCCTTCCGCCCCTGGCCGCCGGGGCGGAAGCGCCCGGACATGACGGAGAGAGTTTGTAAACTATCCTTACTAACAAAAGATCACGTCGGGACCCGGCCGGACCGCAATGATGGGAGCCCAGTGGGCCCGCCGGGTCCGCGCGACGGAAGGCGGTCGGGCATGACGGAGCATCTGGTGGTCATCGGCGGAGACGCCGCCGGGATGTCGGCGGCCGCCCAGGCGCGCAGACGGCGCGGCCTCGACGACCTCCGGATCACCGCCTTCGAACGCGGCTCGTTCACCTCCTACTCGGCCTGCGGCATCCCGTACTGGGTCGGCGGCGAGGTCGCCGAACAGGACGCGCTGATCGCCCGCACCCCCGAGCAGCACCGCGCGAACGGGATCGACCTGCGGCTGCGCACCGAGGTCATCGAACTGGACCACGCCGGACGGCGGGTGCTCACCCGCGAGCTGGAGACCGGCAAGGAGCAGTGGACCGGCTACGACCAGCTGGTCATCGCGACCGGCGCCGAGCCCGTCCGTCCCGCACACCCGGGATTCGACGCACCCGGGGTGCACGGTGTGCACACCCTGGACGAGGGCGCCGCACTGATCGACACCCTGCACGAGGACGTCCGCAGCGCCGTCGTGGTCGGCGGCGGGTACATCGGCGTCGAGCTGGCCGAGGCGATGCTGCTGCGCGGCCTGCACGTCACCCTGGTCCACCGCCCGGCGGAGCCGATGCCCACCCTCGACCCCGACCTGGGCCGGCTCGTCCGGCTCGGCATGGACAAGCTCGGCATCGAGGTGGTGACCGGCGCCGAGGCGGTCGAGGTGCTGCTCGGCCCGGACGGACGGCCACGGGCCGTCCGCAGCACGGTCGGTGAGCACCCGGCGGACGTGGTGGTGCTCGGCCTCGGCGTCCGCCCCCGCACCGCACTGGCCCGCGCCGCCGGTCTGACGCTGGGCGCGCACGGCGGGCTGCTCACCGACGAGACCATGCGGGTGGCCGGCACCGACGGCGTCTGGGCGGGCGGCGACTGCGTCGAGGTGCTCAACCTGGTCTCGGGGGCGTACCAGCACGTCGCGCTGGGCACGCACGCCAACAAGCACGGCCTGGTGATCGGCACCAACATCGGCGGCGGGCGGGCGTCCTTCCCCGGCGTGGTCGGCACCGCCGTCACCAAGGTCTGCGACCTGGAGATCGCCCGCACCGGCCTGAACGAGCGCGAGGCGGCCGCCGCCGGGCTGCGCTGGACGGCCGCGGTGATCGAGTCCACCGCGCAGGCGGGGTACTACCCGGGCGCCACCACGATGACCGTCAAGATGCTCGCCGAGCAGGGCACCGGCCGGCTGCTCGGGGTGCAGATCGTCGGCGGCGCGGGCTCGGCCAAGCGGATCGACGTCGCGGCCGTCGCGCTGTCCTGCGGGCTGACGGTCGGCCAGCTGATCTCGCTGGACCTCGCCTACGCCCCGCCGTTCTCCCCGGTCTGGGACCCGGTCCTGGTCGCCGCCCGCAAGGTGGCCACCCTGGTCGGCCAGGGGCCGTCCTAGCGGTACGGGCCCCCCGGGGCGGGGCCATCCGGGTGGAGCGGGTGGGCGGTACGGGTGCGGCTGGACGGTCCCCGGGGGCGGGCGGTCGAAGATCGGGCGAGGCCGGTACCGGTCCGGGCGGCTGACGGCCGGCCGGCCTCCGCCGACCCTGCCCCGCCCCCTGTGCCCGGAACGGACCGCCCGTGGACGATCACAATCCTGCCAACGCCACCGAGCCCCGGGTGACGGTCACCGCCGACGGCCCCTACCGGGTCAGCGGACCGGTCGCCGTCACCCGGAAGGCGGTGGTCAGCTCGGCCGAGGGCGAGTCGCTCGCCTGGTCCTCGCCGCAGCCGCTGCCCGCCCGCGACCCGGGCGACCCGGTGAACCTGTGCCGCTGCGGGCAGTCGGCCACCAAGCCGTACTGCGACGGGAGCCACCAGCGGCTCGGCTTCGACGGCTCGGGGGAGGCCGAACCCGAGGGCCCGTACGACGAGAACGCGCGCAGCCTGGGCGGCAGCGGATTCGAGGTCCGCGACTACCAGCGGCTCTGCATCGGCGCCGGGTTCTGCGAGAACCGGGCCACCACCGTCTGGGACCTCGTCCCGAGCACCGAGAACCCGGTGGTGCGCGGCCTGGTGATGTCGATGGTCGAGCACTGCCCCTCCGGACGGCTCACCTACCGGCTCGGCCCGGACCAGCCGGACAACGAACCTGACCTTCCGGTGGAGATCGCCGCGGTCACCGACGGGCCGCTCTGGGTGACCGGCTCCGTCCCGGTCACCCTCCCCAACGGCACCGAACTGCCCACCCGCAACCGGGTGGCGCTCTGCCGCTGCGGGCACTCGCGCAACAAGCCGCTCTGCGACGGCTCCCACATCCGGGTCGACTTCCGCGACGGGCCGGCCGCCACCGCCTGACCCAGCGCGTCCGGGCCGGCCCGGCCCGAACTGCCCCGGCCCGGCCCGTGCTGCTCCGCCCTGCCCCGGTCCGCCCGACCCGCGTTGCCCGACCCGCCACGCCCCGCCCGGGCCCGGGCCCGGCGGCCCCGCGGCACGGTCGAGGCCGACGACCTCCGGAGGACTCCGTGCACATCCTGCTGCTCGCCAGCGCCTTCAACAGCCTGACCCAGCGCGTCCGGGCCGAACTCGCCGACCACGGACACACCGTCACCTGCTGCCTCGCCCTCGGCGACGAGGCCGAACGCGACGCCGCCCTGCGCGAGGCGCTCCGCCGGGACCGGCCCGACTTGGTGCTGGCCCCGATGCTGCGGACGGCCGTCCCCCGGGACGTCTGGGCGGCCCGGCCGGTCCTGATCGTCCATCCCGGGCCGGTCGGCGACCGGGGGCCGTCCTCGCTGGACTGGGCGGTCCACCAGGGCGAGGACCGCTGGGGCGTCACCGTCCTGCAGGCCGCCGCCGAACTGGACGGCGGCGACGTCTGGGCCTCGGCCCCGTGCCCCGTGCCGCCGGTCGGCAAGAGCGACCTCTACCGGGGCGAGGTCTCGGACGCCGCGCTCGCCGCCGTCCTGACCGCCGTCGAACGCTTCGCCGGCGGGACGTACACCCCGCAGCCGCAGCGCGGCCCGGTCCGGGCCCGGCCGTACTTCGACCAGTCGCTGCGCCGGATCGACTGGTCGGCGGACCGGACGGACACCGTCCTGCGCAAGCTGCGCGCCGCCGACTCGCAGCCCGGCGTGCTGGACGAACTCCTCGGCGACGAGTGGTTCCTGCACGGCGGCCACCCCGAGCCCGAACTGCGCGGCCGGGCCGGGGAGTTGCTGGCGACCAGGGCGGGCGCGGTCTGCCGGGCCACCGCCGACGGCGCGGTCTGGCTGCCCGAGCTGCGCCGTCGGCGCCGTCCGGGCGAACCCGGCCAGGTCAAGCTGCCCGCCGTGCTCGCCCTGGCCGGGCGGCTGCCCGAGCTGCCGGAGCTGCCCGTGCCGCCGGACGCCCCCGGCCGAGGCTGGCGGGACATCGGCTACCGCGAGGAGGGGCCGGTCGGCTTCCTCTCCTTCTCCTTCCCCGGCGGGGCGATGAGCACCGCGCACTGCGCGCGGCTGCTCGCCGCCTACCGGCAGGCGTGCGCGCGTCCCACCGCCGTGCTGGTGCTGGGCGGCGGCCGGGACTTCTTCTCCAACGGCATCCACCTCGGCGTGATCGAGGCCGCCGCCGACCCGGCCGAGGAGTCCTGGGCCAACATCAACGCGATGGACGACCTGGTGGCCGCCGTCCTGACCACCACCGACCGGCTGGTGGTCGCCGCGCTGGGCGGCAACGCCGCGGCCGGCGGCGCGATGCTGGCGCTGGCCGCGGACGAGGTCTGGTGCCGGGAGGGCGCGGTGCTCAACCCGCACTACCGGCTGATGGGCCTGTACGGCTCGGAGTACTGGACGTACACGCTGCCCCGGCGGGTCGGCGCGGCGGCCGCCGAGCGGCTCACCGGGCAGGCACTGCCCGTCAGCGCGGCGGCGGCGCAGCGGATCGGGCTGGTCGACCGGCTGGTGGGCTGCGCCCCGCAGGAGTTCCCGGCCGAGACCGCCCGGCTGGCCGCGCGGCTGGCGGCGCTGCCCGGCACCCAGTCCCGGATCGCCCGGAAGAAGGCGGACCGGGAGCGCGAGGAGGCGGCCGAACCGCTCTCCGCCTACCGTGAGCGGGAGCTGGCCCGGATGCGTCGGACCTTCTTCGACCCCGACGCTCCGTACCACGCGCTGCGCCGCGCGTTCGTCCGCAAGGACCGGCTGCGCCCGGCCGTCACCGGATTGGCCCCGCTCGATGTCGCAGCGGACCGGGCGGCCCCGGAAGCTGGTGGCTGACGTGCGGGTTCTCGTCACAGACCTCCCTGAGGAGGAATCCCCATGAACACAACACCGCCGGTCACCGCCGGCCCCTCGGACGCCACCGCACCCGCTGCCGAGGAAGAGTCCCCGATCCACATCCTCTGGATCAACGCCGGGCTCAGCTGCGACGGCGACTCGGTCTCGCTGACCGCCGCCACGCAGCCGAGCATCGAGGAGATCGCGCTCAGCGTGCTGCCCGGTCTGCCGAAGATCGCCGTGCACTGGCCGCTGATCGACTTCGAGTGCGGCCCCGTCCAGGGCGCCGACAACTTCATCGAGTGGTTCTTCAAGGGCGAGCGCGGGGAGATCGACCCGTTCGTCCTGGTGATCGAGGGTTCGATCCCCAACGAGGCCATCAAGGACGAGGGTTACTGGTGCGGTTTCGGTGACGACCCCGAGACCGGCCAGCCGATCACCACCAGCGAGTGGATCGACCGGCTCGCGCCCAAGGCGCTGGCGGTGGTCGCGATCGGCACCTGCGCCGCCTACGGCGGTATCCACGCGATGGCGGGCAACCCGACCGGCGCGATGGGCGTGCCCGACTACCTGGGCTGGGACTGGAAGTCCAAGGCGGGCATCCCGATCGTCTGCGTGCCGGGCTGTCCGATCCAGCCGGACAACTTCTCCGAGACGCTGGTCTACCTGCTGTACCAGGCCACCGGCGCCGCGCCGATGATCCCGCTGGACGAACAGCTGCGCCCCAAGTGGCTGTTCGGGGCCACCGTGCACGAGGGCTGCGACCGGGCCGGCTACTACGAGCAGGGCCAGTTCGCCACCACCTACGACTCGCCCAAGTGCCTGGTGAAGCTGGGCTGTTGGGGGCCGGTGGTGAAGTGCAACGTGCCCAAGCGCGGCTGGATCAACGGCGTCGGCGGCTGTCCGAACGTCGGCGGCATCTGCATCGCCTGCACCATGCCCGGCTTCCCGGACAAGTTCATGCCGTTCATGGACGAGCCCCCCGGCGGCAAGGTGTCCAGCACCGCCAGCGCCGTGTACGGCTCGCTGATCCGCAAGCTGCGGGCGGTCACCGCCGCCACCGTGGACAAGGAGCCCAAGTGGCGCCACAAGGGGGACAAGCTCACCACCGGCTACCGGCCCCCGTGGTGACCTGACCCCGCTCGCAACCAGCACCCGACCTCCGTACGAAGAAGGGCACGGCAGACACGATGGCAACACCGACGAGGAAGGCGGCCGGCGACGGCAGCGGCCTGGTGGAGATGTCCTGGGATCCGATCACCCGGATCGTGGGCAGTCTGGGCATCCACACGAAGATCGACTTCAAGCAGAAGAAGGTCGCCGAGTGCTACAGCACCTCGTCGGTCTTCCGGGGCTACAGCGTCTTCATGCGCGGCAAGGACCCCCGGGACGCCCACTTCATCACCAGCCGGATCTGCGGCATCTGCGGTGACAACCACGCCACCTGCTCGGTGTACGCGCAGAACATGGCCTACGGGGTGAAGCCGCCGCACCTCGGCGAGTGGATCATCAACCTGGGCGAGTCGGCCGAGTACATGTTCGACCACAACATCTTCCAGGAGAACCTGGTCGGGGTCGACTACTGCGAGCGGATGGTCCGCGAGACCAACCCGGGCGTCCTGGAGAAGGCCGAACGCACCCCCGCGCCGCACGCCGGCGAGCACGGCTACAAGACGATCGCCGACATCATGCGCTCGCTCAACCCGATCGAGGGCGAGTTCTACCGCGAGGCCCTCCAAGTCTCGCGCTACACACGGGAGATGTTCTGTCTCATGGAGGGGCGCCACGTGCACCCCTCCACCCTCTACCCGGGCGGCGTCGGCACCGTCGCCTCCGTCCAGCTCCTCACGGACTACCTCAGCCGGCTGATGCGGTACGTGGAGTTCATGAAGCGGGTCGTCCCGCTGCACGACGACCTGTTCGACTTCTTCTACGAGGCGCTCCCCGGCTACGAGGAGGTCGGCCGCCGCCGGGTCCTGCTCGGCTGCTGGGGAGCGCTCAACGACCCCGAGTACTGCGACTTCACCTACCGCAACATGACCGACTGGGGACGGCGGATGTTCGTCACCCCGGGCGTCGTGGTCGACGGCAAGCTGGTCACCAACGACCTGACGGAGATCAACCTGGGCATCCGGATCCTGCTCGGCAGCTCCTACTACCAGGACTGGGAGGGCAAGGAGCAGTTCGTCACCCACGACCCGCTCGGCAACCCCGTCGACCCGCGCCACCCGTGGAACCAGCACACCATCCCGGCCCCGCAGAAGCGCAACTTCGACGACAAGTACAGCTGGGTGATGTCCCCGCGCTGGTTCGACGGCAAGGACTACCTGGCGCTGGACACCGGCGGCGGCCCGATCGCCCGGCTCTGGTCCACCGCGCTCTCCGGCCTGGTCGACATCGGCTACGTCAAGGCCACCGGCCACAGCGTGGTGATCAACCTGCCGAAGACCATGACCAAGCCGGAGACCACCTTCGAGTGGAAGATCCCGCAGTGGAGCAACGCGCTGGAGCGCAACCGCGCCCGCACCTACTTCCAGGCCTACGCGGCCGCCGTGGCACTGCACTTCGCCGACAAGGCGCTCGCCGAGGTCCGGGCCGGACGCACCCAGACCTGGGAGAAGTTCGAGGTGCCGGACGAGGGCCTCGGGGTCGGCTTCACCGAGGCGGTGCGCGGCGTGCTCTCGCACCACATGGTGATCCGGGACGGCAAGATCGCCAACTACCACCCCTACCCGCCGACTCCCTGGAACGCCAGCACCCGTGACACGTACGGGACTCCGGGCCCGTACGAGGACGCGGTGCAGAACACCCCGATCTTCGAGGAGAACACCCCGGAGAACTTCAAGGGCATCGACATCATGCGGGCCGTCCGCAGCTTCGACCCCTGCCTGCCCTGCGGCGTGCACATGTACACCGGCGAGGGCCGGACCGTGAAGCAGATGCACGTCCCCACCGGCCTGAGCGGGATGGGCGGATGAGCGCGGCAGCGGGACCCGGCGCCGAACAGGCCGGGCGGCGCGTCGAGGAGGTGCTGGACCGGCTCGCCGCCTCCGGGAACCAGGAGGCGTGCGAGGCGGCCGAGGAACTCGTCCGGGTCCTGATGGACTTCTACGGCGCCGGGCTGGCCCGGATCACCACACTGCTCGGGCAGGTGCCGCCGGCCGCGCTGGAGCGGCTGCTCCGGGACGAGCTGGTCTCCGGGATGCTCGTCCTGCACGACCTGCACCCCGAGCCGACCGCCGTGCGGATCACCCGCGCGCTGGAGAGCCTGCCCGGCCGCCCGGTCGAGCTGGTCGCCTTCGACCCCGACACCGGCGCGTTGCGGGTGCGCTCCGCCGACGCGGGCGGCTGCGGCTGCCCGAGCACCAACGCGACGGCCCGCCAGGCCGTCGAGGACGCGCTGTCCTGCTTCGCCACCGAGGTCAGCTCGGTGGAGCTGGAGGCCGCGGCCAAGGAGCCGACACTGCTCCAGATCTCACCCCGCCCGGCCCCGGTGGGCGCCGCATGAGCACCCGTCAGGCGTGGCCGCCGCGGACCGGACCGGCCCCCGGGCCGACCGGGCTGCGGCGGTTCACCGCCCCCGCGCCGCCGCAGCCCGAGCGCTGCGAACTCTGCGGCGCCCAGGTGGCGGAGGCCGGCCACCGGCACCTGGTGGACACCGAGAAGCGCTCGCTCGCCTGTGCCTGCACCCCGTGTGCGCTGCTGTTCGAGCGCCCGGGGGCGGCCGGCGGACGGTTCCGGACCGTACCGGCACGGTACTTCGCCGATCCGGAGCACGGACTGGACGACAGCGCCTGGGAGATGCTCCAGATCCCGGTCGGCGTCGCCTTCTTCTTCCGCAACGCCGCCCTCGACCGCCTGGTCGCGCTCTACCCGAGCCCGGCCGGCGCCACCGAGAGCGAACTCGACCCGGCCACCTGGCAGGCCGTCCTCGGCAACACCCGGCTCGCCGGACTGCTCGAACCCGACGTGGAGGCGCTGCTGCTGCGCCGGACGGAGGGACGCTACGAGTGCTACCTCGTCCCGATCGACCTCTGCTACGAACTGGTCGGCCGGATGCGCCTGCGCTGGCAGGGATTCGACGGCGGGGCCGAGGCGCGGGCCGACCTGGAGCAGTTCTTCGCGCACGTCGCCCGGCGGGCCCGGGCGCCCCGGGAGGACGAGCGGCCGTGACCGAGTTCTCCTTCGCCTGCACCGGCGTCAGCGCCGACCGCTACGCCGCCGGGCCGACCCTGGTCTTCCGGCTGCGGATCACCGCCACACCCGGCACCCGGGTGCACGCGATCGCGCTGCGCTGCCAGCTCCGGATCGAACCGGCCAAGCGGGGCTACCGGCCCGCCGAGGCCGCCTGCCTGGGCGACCTCTTCGGCGAGCGCGCGCGCTGGGGCAGCACCCTGCTGCCGATCCAGTTCGCCCAGGTCTCATTGGTGGTCCCCGGCTTCACCGGGGAGACCGAGATCGACCTGCCGGTGCCGTGCACCTACGACCTGGAGGTCGCGCCGACCCGCTACTTCGACGCCCTCGCCGAGGGCGAGGCGCCGCTGCTGATGCTGTTCTCCGGCACCGCCTTCACCGGCCCCGGCGGGTTCCAGGTCGAACCGGTGCCCTGGGACCGCGAGGCCTCCTTCCGGCTGCCGGTGGCGGTCTGGCGCGAGATGGTCGAGCAGCACTTCCCCGGCTGCGGGTGGCTGCGGCTGCCCCGCGACACCATGGACGCGCTGCTTGCCTTCCGCTCCCGCCGCGCGCTGCCCTCCTGGGAGGCGACCGTCCGGGAACTGCTCGACGCGGCGCAGCCCCCCGCGGTCTCCCACGCCACCCTGCTCACCCCCGAGAGGACGGCCCCGTGACGACGTCCACCACGTCCACCGCGACCGCCGGCACGCCCGAGATCGAGACCCGGTTCGCCGCCGCCCGGCAGGTCGCCGACGCGGTCCTCTTCGAGGGCTACGTGCTCTACCCCTACCGGGCCTCGGCGGCCAAGAACCGGCTGCGCTGGCAGTTCGGCGTGCTCGTACCGCCCGCCTGGGGCGCCGACTGCGGCGAACACGCCTTCCAGCGCACCGAATGCCTGATGGAGCCCCGGCGCGGCGCGGCGCTCCTGGTGGAACTGCGCTTCCTGCACGCCCAGCGCCGGGTGGTCCAACGCGCCCGGCCGGAGGGCGGGTACGAGACCGTCCCGGAGCTGGAACTCGCCGACCGGGTGCTCACCCCGTGGGACGAAGGGGTCGAGGAGCGGGTCCAGCTCTGCGTGCCCATCGCCGAACTGGCCGGTGAGGGAAGGGCGTTCCCGTTCACCCGGCCGGTGCACGAGGAGACCGAGGCGGTGTACGACGAGGCCGGGCAGTTGGTCGGACGGCTGCTGCGCCGCCGTGAGGAACTGCACGGGGTGGTCCGGCTGACCGCCGCCGAACTCCCCGGCCCGTACGCCGTCCAGCGGCTCACCGCCGTGGTGGAGAACACCGCCGACTGGCAGCCGCGGCAGCCGGACTCCGACCGCGAGGCGGCGCTGCCGCGCTCACTGGTCTCGGCCCACCTGATGCTGGGCCTGAGCGCCGGCTCGTTCCTCTCGATGGCCGACCCGCCCGAGTGGGCCAAGGCCGCGGCCGCGGCCTGCGAGAACCTGCACACCTGGCCCGTGCTGGCGGGCGCGGACGGGCGCCCGGACGTGGTGCTCTCCGCGCCGATCATCCTGGAGGACCACCCCGCCATCGCGCCCGAGAGCCCCGGCGCGCTCTACGACGCGCTGGAGATCGACGAGATCCTCGCGCTGCGCACCGCCGCCCTCACCGACCAGGAGAAGCGCGAGGCCCGCGGCACCGACGCACGCGCGGCGGCGGTGATCGACCTGGCCGACAGCATGCCCCCCGAGGTGCTGGAGCGCCTGCACGGCGCCGTCCGTTCGCTGCGGGAGCTCACCGAGCCGGCGGCCGGCCCCGACGCCGACCTGATGAGCCCCGAGCAGCCCTGGTGGGACCCGGCGGGCGACAGCGCCTTCGACCCCGCCCGGGACCGCGTCGTGGTCGACGGCCGCTCGGTCGGTGCGGGCAGCCGGGTGCGGCTGTGGCCCGGCGCGCGGCGCACCGACGCCCAGGACCTCTTCCTGCACGGCCGGAGCGCCCTGGTCGAGGCGGTGCTGCACGACGTCGACGGCGGGGTGCACCTCGCGGTCACCGTCGAGGGCGACCCGGGCGCCGACATCCGCCGGGAGCAGGGCCGGTTCCTGTACTTCCAGCCCGACGAAGTGACCCCCCTGGAGGACGAGTGAACACCGGCGGCCGCCGGACCCTGGTCGCCGGGGTCGGCAACATCTTCCTCGGCGACGACGGCTTCGGCGTCGAGACGGTGCGCCGGCTCGCCGCCGAGCCGCTGCCCGCGCACGTCGAGACGGTGGACATCGGAGTCAGGGGAGTCCATCTCGCCTACCAACTCCTGTACGGCTACGACACGTTCGTACTGATCGATGCCACCGCCCGGGGCGGCGCACCCGGCACCCTGTACCTGATCGACGAGGCCGAGCCCGGCGGCATCGAGCCGGAGGCGGCCCTGCTCGACGGCCACCGGATGTCCCCCGACGCGGTCCTCGCACTGCTGGGCACCCTGTGCGCCGGCACCGGCGGCACCCCGCCCCGGCGCACGGTGGTGGTCGGCTGCGAACCCGCCTCGGTGGAGGAGGGGATCGGGCTCAGCGGCCCGGTCGCCGACGCTGTGCCGGAGGCCGTCCGGCTCGTCCTGGGTCTGCTCGACCAGGACGGGGCACCGCCCGAGGAGCCGGGCCGAGCCCTGCTCCTGACCGACGAGAGGAACACGTCCCCATGCTGAAGAAGATCTTTGCCCTGGGCGTCTTCGCGGCGCTCGGCGCCCTGCTGGTGCAGGTACTGCCCGACATCAGGCGCTACCTGCGGATGCGCTGCATGTGACCCGGGCGCAGCCGTACCGGTGCTGCGCCGAACGAGCGACCCCCTGCGCGGTGTGGCGGCGTGGCAGTACGCCGCCACCCGCGCACCGCTCTGTAATGGGCCCAGCGGCCCGCCCGGCAGGAAGAGACCGATGCACGAGATGTCGATCGCGCTGGCCGTCATCGGCCAGGTGGAGGAGGCGGCGCTGGCCGCCGGCGCGACCGCCGTGCGGTCCGTCCGGCTCCAGGTGGGCGAACTCGCCGGGGTGGTCCCCGACTCGCTCGCCTTCTGCTTCGAACTCGCCTGCGCCGGGACGGTGTTGGAGGGCGCCGAGCTGGTCACCGACCCGGTGCCGGCCCGGGCCCGGTGCGCGCCGTGTGCCGGTGAGTGGGCCGTCGGCATGCCGCCCGACCTGTGCTGCCCCGGCTGCGGCACGGCGACCGCCGAACTGCTCAGCGGCCGCGAGCTGCAGATCGTCAGCGTGCGGTGGGAGGACGGCCCCGGTGGCGCCGCCGCCCCTGCCGCCGCCGCACCCGCCGCCGCATCCCCCCGCGAACGGATCCACGAGGAGCGCTGAACCATGTGTCGTGTGGTCGACCTGCAGCAGGCGGTACTCGCCAAGAACGACGTCTGCGCACACCAGCTGCGCGCCGAACTCGCCGCCCGTGGAACCGCCGTGGTCAACCTGCTGTCCAGCCCGGGCAGCGGGAAGACCGCGCTGCTGGAGCAGGAGCTGCTGCTCGCCCGCCGCCGCGCGGTGCCGGTCGCCGCGCTGACCGCCGACCTCGCCACCGAGAACGACGCCGTCCGGCTGGCCCGTTCGGGCGTCCCGGTCAAGCAGGTGCTCACCGACGGGCTCTGCCACCTCGAAGCCGGGATGCTGAGCGGCCACCTGGACGGCTGGCTGCCCGACGCCACCCGGCTGCTGTTCGTGGAGAACGTCGGCAACCTGGTCTGCCCGGCCTCCTACGACCTCGGCGAATCGCTGCGGGTCGCGCTCGCCTCGGTCACCGAGGGGGAGGACAAGCCGCTCAAGTACCCCACGGCGTTCGGCCTGGCCAACCTGGTGCTGGTCACCAAGACCGACATCGCGCAGGCCGTCGAGTTCGACGAGGCGGCCTTCCGTGCCCACGTCGAGCAGGTGAACCCCGGCGTGGAGGTCGTGCTGACCTCGGCCCGGACGGGAGCGGGCGTCGGCGCCCTGCTCGACCGGGCGCTGGCCGTCGCGGACGGCGCGCCCGTCCACTCGCCCGTGATGGCCCAGCAGCACCACCACCATCACCACGACGGCGGCCACGCCGAGCCGCACGGCCTGGCCCACCAGCACTCGTGACCGGCCCCCGGCCCGCGACGGCCCTCGCCGTCGCCGACCCGGTGGAGCGGCGCCGGGTGACCGTCCGCGGGGTCGTCCAGGGAGTCGGCTTCCGCCCGTTCGTCTACACGCTGGCCACCGGCCTCGGACTCGCGGGACACGTGACCAACACGGCCGAGGGCGTCATCGCCGAGGTCGAGGGCGCGGCCGGGGCGGTGCTGCTGTTCTGCGACCGGATCGGCGCCGACGCGCCGCCGCTCGCCGTGGTGGAGTCCGTCGAGCACCACCCGCTCGCCGTCGCGGGCGGCGCCGGCTTCGCCATCCTGGCCTCCAGCGGCGGCGGCCCGGCCCGCACCCTGGTCTCCCCGGACGTCGCCACCTGCGCCGACTGCCTGGCCGAACTCGCCGACCCGGCCGACCGCCGGTACCGGCACCCGTTCATCACCTGCACCAACTGCGGACCGCGCTTCACCATCGTCACCGGCCTGCCCTACGACCGGGACCACACGACGATGGCGCGCTTCCCGATGTGCCCCGACTGCGCGCGGGAGTACACCGACCCCGCCGACCGCCGCTTCCACGCCCAACCGGTCGCCTGCCACGCGTGCGGACCGCGCCTGCGGCTCGTCCGGCCCGGCTCCGGGACGCCGGCCGGCGACGCGGCCGCCGAGCTTGCGGCCGCCGGGGACCCGGTCGCCGAGGCCCGCCGCCTGCTCGGCTCCGGTGCGGTCCTCGCCGTCAAGGGACTCGGCGGCTACCACCTCGCCTGCGACGCGGCCGACCCGGCCGCCGTCGCCCTGCTGCGCCGGCGCAAGAACCGGGGCGCCAAGCCCTTCGCCCTGATGGCCCGGGACTTCACCGACATCGAGCCACTGGCCGAACTCGGCCCGCAAGAGCGGACGTTGCTCGCCGGCCTGGTCCGGCCGATCGTCCTGCTCCGGCGCAGGCCCGGTGAACTGGGCGAGGCCGTCGCCCCGGGCAGCCCCGATCTCGGCTTCATGCTGCCGTACACCCCCCTGCACCACCTGCTGCTCGGACTGCCCGGCGACCCGCCCGGGCCCCGGCTGCTCGTCATGACCAGCGGGAACCTGTCCGGCGAACCGATCGTCACCGACGACGCCGAGGCACTCGACCGGCTGGCGCACCTCGCCGACGCCTGGCTCACCCACGACCGGCCCATCCACGTGCCGTGCGACGACTCGGTGGTGCGGATCTGTGACGGCGACCCGCTGACGCTGCGCCGCTCGCGCGGCTACGCCCCGCTGCCCCTCACGCTGCCGGTGCCCGTCCGGGCCGCGCTCGCCGTCGGGGGAGACCTGAAGAACACCTTCTGCCTCGGCGAAGGCAGCCACGCCTGGCTGTCCGCCCACATCGGCGACATGGACGACCTGGCCACCCAGCAGGCCTTCGAACGGGCCGAGGCGCAGCTGGAGTCGGTCACCGGCGTCCGCCCCGGGCTGCTGGCCGCGGACCGCCACCCCGGCTACCGCTCCGGCCGGTGGGCCGAACGCGCCGCTGGGGAACGAGTGTTGACGCGGGTGCAGCACCACCACGCGCACATCGCGTCCGCGCTGGCCGAGCACGGGCTGGACGGCACCCGGCGGGTGATCGGGGTCGCCTTCGACGGCACCGGCTACGGCGACGACGGCGCGGTCTGGGGCGGCGAGATCCTGCTCGCCGACTACGACGGCTACCACCGCTTCGGGCAGTTGGGGTACGTCCCGCTGCCGGGAGGCGACGCCGCCGTCCGGCGCCCGTACCGGATGGCACTGGCCCACCTGCGCGCAGCGGGCCTCGGGTGGCCGCCCGGGCTGCCCTGCACGGCGGCCTGCCCGCCGGACGAACTCCGGCTGCTGGAGCAGCAGTTGGAGCGCGGCCTGAACTGCGTGCCGACCTCCTCGATGGGGCGGCTGTTCGACGCGGTCTCCTCGCTGGCGGGGGTCTGCCAGCAGGCCGGCTACGAGGCCCAGGCCGCGATCGAGCTGGAGGCGGCGGCGCTCGCCGCCGGCCCGCAGGACGGGCCCGGGTATGCCTTCGCGCTGCGGCCCGGCGGCGCGGGCGGGGCCGAGCTGGTGGCCGACCCCGGGCCGGTCCTGGCCGCCGCCGTCGCCGACCTGCGGGACGGCGCCGGGCCCGGCCAGGTCGCGGCCCGGTTCCACATCGCGGTCGCCGGACTCGTCCGCCGCAGCTGCCGGCTGGCCCGCGAGCGGTACGGGCTGGACGCCGTCGCGCTGACCGGCGGAGTGTTCGCCAACGCGCTGCTCTCGGCGGACTGCGCCGCCGGGCTGCGGCAGGACGGCTTCACCGTGCTGCGCCACCACCGGGTGCCCCCGAACGACGGGGGCCTGGCGCTCGGCCAACTCATGGTCGCGGCAAGGCCCGACCGGAGCCGCTGACCCGGGCCGGCCCGACGGACCCCACCCCACAGCCCCCACAGCGAGGAGAACCCCATGTGCCTGGCGGTACCCGGCAGAGTGCTGGAGATCGAGGAACGGGACGGCACCCGGATGGCCACCGTCGACTTCGGCGGCGTGGTCAAGGAGGTGTGCCTGGAGTACCTGCCGGACCTCCAGGTCGGCGAGTACGCCGTCGTCCACGTGGGGTTCGCCCTGCAACGGCTGGACGAGGAGTCGGCCCGGCGGACGCTCGAACTGTTCGCCGGCATCGGAGCCCTGCAGGAGGAGTTCGGCGACCCGTGGGAGCAGGCCGCCGCGGCGAACGGCTACCCGTGGGCCGACGAGGAGCCGGCGGCGGCAGTGCGTGAGGAGCGGCTGTGAAGTACCTCGACGAGTTTCAGGACCCCGAGCTGGCCCGGCGGCTGCTCGACGAGATCCACGCCACGGTGACCAGGCCGTGGGCCCTGATGGAGGTGTGCGGCGGCCAGACGCACAGCATCATCCGGCACGGCATCGACCAACTCCTGCCCGATCAGCTTGAGTTGATCCACGGTCCGGGGTGCCCGGTCTGCGTCACCCCGCTGGAGGTGATCGACAAGGCGCTGGAGATCGCCTCCCGCCCGGGGGTGGTGTTCTGCTCCTTCGGCGACATGCTGCGCGTCCCCGGCACCGGCCGGGACCTGTTCCGGGTGCGCAGCGAAGGCGGGGACGTCCGGGTCGTGTACTCGCCGCTGGACGCGCTGCGGATCGCCCAGCAGAACCCGGAGAAGGAGGTGGTCTTCTTCGGGATCGGCTTCGAGACCACCGCGCCGCCGAACGCCATGACGGTGTACCAGGCGCGCCGGCTCGGCATCCGCAACTTCAGCCTGCTGGTCTCGCACGTCCGGGTCCCCCCGGCGATCGAGGCGATCATGCAGTCGCCCAGCTGCCGGGTGCAGGCCTTCCTGGCGGCCGGGCACGTGTGCAGCGTGATGGGCGTCGAGGAGTACCCGGAGCTCGCCGAACGGTACCGAGTCCCCATCGTCGTCACCGGATTCGAGCCGTTGGACATCCTGGAGGGCGTCCGGCGGACGGTCCGCCAGCTGGAGCGCGGTGAGCACACCGTGGAGAACGCCTACCCGCGCGCCGTCCGCCCGGAGGGCAACCCGGCCGCGCGCGCGATGCTGGCGGACGTCTTCGAGGTGACCGACCGGGCCTGGCGCGGGATCGGCGTCATCCCGGGCAGCGGGTGGCGGTTGTCCGCCCGCTACCGGGAGTTCGACGCGGAACACCGCTTCTCGGTGACCGGCATCAACACGGTGGAGCCCGCCGACTGCCGCAGCGGCGAAGTGCTCCAGGGCCTGCTGAAGCCGAACGAGTGCGAGGCGTTCGGCACCACCTGCACACCGCGCAACCCGCTCGGCGCCACCATGGTCTCCAGCGAGGGCGCGTGTGCCGCCTACTACCTGTACCGGCGGCTCGACGTCGCCCCCGCGCGCCTGGAGGCGAGCCCCGTTGCCTGAGATCACCGACACCTTCCGGGCCGGCGGCACCCACCCGGCGCCCCGCGACCTGGCGGCGACCCCGGCCCCCGGCATCCTGGCGGCCCCCGACATCCTGGCGTGGAGCTGCCCGGCGCCGCTGCGCGACCAGCCGCGGGTGGTGATGGGCCACGGCGGGGGCGGCGCGCTGTCCGCCGAACTCGTCCAGCACATCTTCGCCCCGGCGTTCGGCGGCGAGGTGCTCGCCCAACTCGGCGACGCCGCCACGGTGTCGCTCGGCGGTGCCCGGCTCGCCTTCTCCACCGACTCGTTCGTGGTGCGCCCGCTGTTCTTCCCCGGCGGCAGCATCGGCGACCTCGCCGTCAACGGGACGGTCAACGACCTCGCGATGAGCGGTGCGCGAGCGGCCTACCTGTCCTGCGGGTTCATCCTGGAGGAGGGCGTCGAGATGGCGGTGCTCGCCCGGGTCGCCGAGGCGCTCGGCGCGGCCGCCCGGACGGCCGGTGTGGAGGTGGCGACCGGCGACACCAAGGTGGTCGAGGCCGGGCACGGCGACGGCATCTACATCAACACCGCCGGAATCGGCTTGATCCCGGCGGGTGTGGACCTGCGTCCGCAGCGGGTGGTGCCCGGCGACGTGGTGATCGTCAGCGGCCCGATCGGCGTGCACGGTGTGGCGATCATGAGCGTCCGGGAGGGCCTGGAGTTCGGCACCGGGATCGAGAGCGACTGCGCCGCGCTGGGCGGCCTGGTCGACACCATGCTCGCCGTCACCCCGGACCTGCACGTGCTGCGCGACCCCACCCGGGGCGGCCTGGCCGCCGCGCTGAACGAGATCGCGGCGGCCTCCGGCACCGGCGTCGTCCTCCAGGAGCGGAGCATCCCCGTCCCGCCCGCGGTCGCCAACGCCTGCGCCATCCTCGGGCTCGACCCGATGTACGTCGCCAACGAGGGCAAACTGGTCGCCTTCGTCCCGCGCGAGCACGCCGAGGCGGTGCTGGCCGCGATGCGGTCCCACCCGCTGGGCGCGGAGGCCTGCGTGATCGGCGAGGCCGTCAGTGAGCACCCCGGCATGGTGGTGGCCCGCACCGGCCTCGGCGGCACCCGGGTGGTCGACCTGCCGATCGGCGAACAGCTGCCACGGATCTGCTGAGAAGCCCCGCGAGGGGCGTGAGGCGGTCGGTGCGGCGCCGCACC
>NZ_BAAANT010000071.1:0-18915 GCF_039529945.1 Kitasatospora kazusensis
CTCCAACCCGGATCAAGGACCCGGGCCGGGGATGTCAACATATCTGGCGTTGACTTTTGGCACGCTGTTGAGTTCTCAAGGAACGGACGCTTCCTTCGGGCTGCTCTCGCAGGCTCTCCGGGCGCTTCGTTCTTTCGTATTTCGAGTTTATCAGATGTTTTCCGCTCCGTTTTCCGGAGTTTCATTCATCCGATTTACTCGGGCCTTTCGGCGTTCCCCGACTGTATCAGAGTTATTCACTTCGCCTTTCCCTCTCGATGTGCATCGAAAGGGTGCGCGAGCAATCGCTCATCAGTTCAGGGGGTCCGCCTGTGGTTCCGGTCGGTCAGGGCCGGCCGAGTGGCTGTCCCGTCTACCCGTCCGAATCAGGCGACTCGCTCTACGTTAGGCCAACGAAAGGTGTCCGTCAAACACCGAGGGGCCGGATCCGTCCGGATCCGGCCCCTCTCAGGCGATGTCACAGCTCAGCCGGGACACGTTTTCAGCCAACCGGCCTCAGCCGGCCACCAGCTCGACCGCCGCCAGGTTGCGCTTTCCACGGCGCAGCACCAGCCAGCGGCCGTGCAGCAGGTCCGACTCGGCCGGCGTGGCCTCCTCGTCGGCGACCTTGGTGTTGTTGAGGTAGGCGCCGCCCTCCTTCACCGTCCGCCGGGCGGCGGAGCGGCTCGGGGCCAGTCCGGTCTCGACCAGGAGGTCGACGACCGGGAGCAGCTCGGTGACCGTTGCCTTCGGGACCTCGGCGAGGGCGGCGGCAAGGGTCGCGGGCTCCAGCTCGGCCAGGTCGCCCTGGCCGAAGAGGGCCTTGGAGGCGGCGACGGCGCGCTCGTACTGCTCGGCGCCGTGCACCATCGTGGTGAGTTCCTCGGCCAGGGCGCGCTGGGCGAGGCGGGCGGCGGGGCGCTCGGTGGTCGCCTGCTCCAGCTCCTCGATCTCCGCGTGCGAGCGGAAGCTGAAGATGCGCAGGTAGTTCGAGACGTCCCGGTCGTCCGCGTTCAGCCAGAACTGGTAGAAGGCGTACGGCGTGGTGAGCTCCGGGTCCAGCCAGATGGTACCGGACTCGGTCTTGCCGAACTTGGTGCCGTCCGCCTTGACGATCAGCGGGGTGGCGAGCAGGTGGACGGACTTGCCCTCGGCCCGGCGGATCAGGTCGCTGCCCGCGGTGAGGTTGCCCCACTGGTCGCTGCCGCCGGTCTGCAGGGTGCAGTTGTAGCGGCGGTTCAGCTCCAGGTAGTCCATGCCCTGGAGGATCTGGTAGCTGAATTCGGTGTAGCTGATGCCGGAGTCGGAGTTGAGCCGTCGGGCGACGGCCTCCTTGGCGATCATGTTGTTGACCCGGAAGTACTTGCCCACGTCGCGCAGCAGGCCGATGGCCGACATCCCGGAGGTCCAGTCCAGGTTGTTCACCATGCGGGCCGCGAACTCGCCCTCGAAGTCGAGGAACTTCGAGATCTGGCCCCGGACGCGGTCCACCCAGCCGGCCACCGTCTCGGGGTCGTTGAGGACGCGCTCCGCCGTCGGCTTGGGGTCACCGATCAGGCCGGTGGCTCCGCCGACCAGGCCGAGCGGGAGGTTTCCGGCCAGCTGGAGGCGGCGCATGGTGAGGATCTGGACCAGGTTGCCGAGGTGCAGGCTCGGGGCCGTCGGGTCGAAGCCGCAATAGAACGTGACCGGGCCGTCCGCGAACGCCTTGCGCAGTGCGTCCTCGTCGGTGGACAGGGCGATCAGCCCTCGCCACCGCAGCTCCTCGACGATGTCCGTCACGGTCACGCTTCTCCTTCTATCGGGCGTCCGGCGCGGTGGGCGGTCCGGCCCTGCGGTCCGCTCGCCGGACGGCTCCAGCGTCCTGGGTCCAGCGTTCTAGAGAGTACGCGGTCCTGGCCAGCGAGTTTCATCGCAGGCCTGCCCGCAGGCGGAAATTCCGTTGTCCACGGGCCCGGGCCGGTTCACAGTGGAGCCACCCGCCATGGGGCGGCAGACGGGACGGCTGGGCCGTCGGGCGCAGCCGCTCAGGGAGGTGTGGCCGGGATGCGCAACACGCTGGTACTGAACGCGAGCTACGAGCCCTTGACCACGGTGTCGCTCCAGCGCGCCGTCGTCCTCGTACTGCAGGACAAGGCCGTGGTCGAGCACGCCCATCCGCTGCGGATGGTGCGCGGTACCGGCGTCGCCGTACCGGTGCCACGGGTGATCAGACTCCAACGGTACGTCCGGGTGCCGTTCCGACAACGGGCGCCGTGGTCGCGGCGCGGTGTCCTGGTCCGTGACCAGCACCTCTGTGCGTACTGCGGGCGGCGGGCCACCACGGTGGACCACCTGCAGCCGCGGTCGCGCGGCGGTGCCGACAGCTGGATGAACACCGTGGCGGCCTGCGCCGAGGACAACCAGCGCAAGGCCGACCGGACGCCGGAGCAGGCGGGGATGCGGCTGCTCCGTACCCCGTTCGAGCCGACCCCGGAGGCCACGCTGATGCTGGCGCTGGGCCTGCGTGGCAGCGAGCTGACCGAGCTCGCCGCGTGGCTGCCCGCGGCGGCCTGACGGCTGCCGGCGGGCCTGCCTTGTCCTGCCTTGTCCCGCCTCTGGGGAAGGGACTGCGCGAGACCGGGAGTGACGGAAACGTCCCTCCCGGTCTCGCGCAGTCCCTCGTGCCCCCCGGGGGCAACGACGTCAGCTCTTGGCCTCGAAGGCCGTGGCGATGCCGAAGTTGGACGAGTGCTCGGGTACCGAGACGAACTTGCCGCCGCCGACCAGTACGCGTCCGGAGGTGAGCAGCGAGCCGGTGCCCTGGGGGTAGGAGCCGCCGGCGCTCTCCTGGCCGCCGGTGAGGGTGAAGCGGCTGAGGTGGGCCGGCTGGTCCAGGCGTTCGTCGACGGCGAGCAGCAGGGCCCCGGAGTCGAAGCCGACGGCGCGGGCCTTGCCCTTCTCGGTGACGGCGGTCTTCCAGAGCGCCTTGCCGGTGCTCAGGTCGTAGGCGGTGACGGTCGGGGCGCCGGTGCCGGCCGGGGTCAGGGTGGTCACCATCGTGTGGTCCTGGAAGAACACGTTGGGGACGGCGTCGAAGGTGCCCCGGGCGGCGTCGAGCCGGCCGGCGTCGGTGGAGACCGGGATCTCGGTGCTCGGGTCCCCGGTGGGGCCCCAGGCGAAGATCCGGTCGTCGGTGGGCTTGTCGCCGGTGGTGA
Organism: Kitasatospora kazusensis; assembly: GCF_039529945.1. Classification (NCBI taxonomy): domain Bacteria; kingdom Bacillati; phylum Actinomycetota; class Actinomycetes; order Kitasatosporales; family Streptomycetaceae; genus Kitasatospora; species Kitasatospora kazusensis. Next base: position 3,177 of record NZ_BAAANT010000071.1, read on the forward strand.
GGACGGCGGCGGGCTCGGCGGAGAGCACGGTGACGGTCTTCGGCTGGTTGTTGAGGCCGCGCCACCACCTGACCTTGCCGTCGGCGGTGTCGAGCGCGACGGCCTGGTCGACGGGTGCGCTGTCGGCGCAGCTGCTGTGCAGCAGGACGGTGCCGCCGGACGCGCTGCCCGAGAGGGTGCAGAACTTGCCCTGGCCGGCGTACTGCCAGGCGTCCTTGCCGTCGGCGGCGGCCCAGGCCGAGACCTTGTCGTCGCCGACCGCGACGACCTTGTCGCCGGTGACGGCGACGTGGGCGGCGTAACTGCCCTGGGTGTCGGAGAGGGTCTTCGTCCAGACGGTCTTGCCGGTCTTGGTGTCGACGGCGGCGAGCAGGCTGCACGGGCTCTTGGGGTCGGCCTGCGGGCGGAACAGGACGGCGCCGAGGCCGGTGGAGCCCACGGTGGGCGAGAGTCCGCAGGCGGTGGCGCCCTGGCTGGGCGGTGCCACCGTCCAGGTCGGCTTGCCGTCGGTCAGGGCGTAGGCGTGCACGCCGGTGCTGTCCGCCCGGACCACGGCGTCGCCGAGCAGCCAGCTGCCGACCAGGGTGTCGTCGGCGCCGGTCGCGGCCGCGGCGGCCGGCTGGGCGGACCAGGCCTTGGCGTGGGCGACGGTGAAGCCGGGGGCCGGTGCGCTGGAGCCGCCTGCGGCGGGGGTACCGCCGCCGCCGGCAGTGGCCAGGTAGCCGGCGGTGACCAGGACGGCGAGGGCGGCCGCGCCGGCCCCCGCCCGGATCGCGAGGGCGCGCCTGCTGGGCGCGTGGTCGGCCGAGATCACCGCGTCGGCGGCGGCCTTGGCGCGTTCGACCAGCGAGGGCCGGGCGCTGGGTCCGGCCGGGTCCCCCGCCTCGGACCGGTCGGCGGGCTCGGCGAACGACGGGGCCGCCGGCCTGGCGGAGTCCGCGTCCGCCGCACCGTCAGCGGGCTCGACCGGCTGGTCGGACCCGTAGAGGTTGTAGTAGCCGTCGACGCCGGGCGGGGCGTACAGCTGCTGCTCGGCGTCCGGGTAGGAGGCGTAGCCGGTGCCCTGGTCGCCGACGGGCTGCTGCTGGTGCTGCTGCTGCTCGTAGCCGGACGGCTGGATCCCGGTGGACTCGAACCCGGACGGCTCGAAAGCGGTCGGCGCGAACCCGTCGGGCTGGTAGCCGGGCTGCTCGTACCCCGCCGGGTAGTAGCCCTCGGGTGCGTGCTGCTGCGGGAGTTCGGACGGCCACGCCTCGGCCCCCGGTGTGCCCCAGCCCTGCTGGTCGGCACCCGGGTACGGCTGCTGCTGGTATCCGCCGCCGCCCCACTGGTCCCCCGCCGGCTCCTGCTGCGGTGGGTACCAGGGCTGCTGGTAGTCGTACCCGGCGGGCTCCTGCCCGGCGGTGCCGGAGTGCTCCTGAGCCATGCGTTCCGTCCGTCCAGACTGCTTGCTACAAGCTGTCAGCATCTCACGGCGGACGGACCGGACCGGTCGGAAGTACGGGTCCGGGGTATCGGCCGGGGGTCAGCGGACGGTGCGCAGGGCCTCGTCGATGTGGGCCGCGAGGGTGAGATCGAGGCTGGTCAGACCGCCCGCGCTGTGGGTGGAGAGGACGAACCGGAGGGTGCGCCAGCGGATGTCGATGTCAGGGTGGTGGTCGAGTTGCTCGGCCGTCTCCGCGACCGCGTCGACCACCCGGATCGCGGTCGGGAAGCTCGCGGTCTCGGCGGTGCGGGTGATCTCCCCGCCCGCGCGGGTCCAGTCCGGCAGGGCGGCCAGGCCGGCCGTGATCTCGTCCTCGGTCAGACGGGCTCGGCTGCTCACAGTCGGTCTCCTCGTGCGGGGGGGAAGGCGTGCTGCCGACGAGCATAGGAAGGTCCGGACGCCGGGCGGCCGCGACACCTCGCGGCACCTGAGGGAATGTCAGCCGGTCAGGAGTCTGCCGACGGCGACCAGGCCGATCACCACGATCAGTCCGCGCAGGACGGTCGGCGACAGCCGGCGCCCGACCTTGGCCCCGAGTTGCCCGCCGAGCACCGAGCCGACGGCGATGAGCAGCACGGCCGTCCAGTCGATGGCCGAGGTGAACAGGAAGAAGACCGCGGCGACGGCGTTCACGATCAGGGCCAGCGCGTTCTTCGCCGCGTTGATCCGCAGCATGCTGTCCTGGAGCAGCATGCCCATCATGGCGAGCAGCAGGACGCCCTGGGCCGCACCGAAGTAGCCACCGTAGACGCCCGCCAGGAAGACCCCGCCGAGCAGCAACGGGCCGACCTCCGAGGCGCCGTCCTCGTCCCGTCGGCGGGCGGCCATCGCGCGGGCGACGCGGGGCTGGATCACCACCAGGACGAGGGCGAGCAGGATCAGCACCGGGACGATCGTGTCGAACGCCTTGCTGGGCAGGCTGACGAGCAGACCGGCGCCGAGCAGGCCGCCGAACAGCGAGGCGGTGCCCAGGCGGCGGAGCCGGGGTGCCTGGCCCACGAGTTCGCGGCGGAATCCGACGGTGGCGCTGATCGAGCCGGGGACCAGTCCGAGGGTGTTGGAGACGTTCGCGGTGACCGGCGGCAGGCCGAAGGCGAGCAGGACGGGGAAGGTGATCAGGGTGCCCGAACCCACCACCGCGTTGATCGTCCCCGCGCCGACTCCGGCGAGCAGGACGGCGAGTCCCTCCCAGAACGTCATGTGCGAATCCCTCCAGCGGTGCTGTCAGGGAGGATCATGCAGCAGCCTGCGGCGCGGCGGCCAGTGCATTCCGCAATCCGGTACACGGAGGCAACTGTTCAGCCACGAACAGGGGCGCGGGGAACCGCGCGAAGTCGGAAGGCAACGGTCTGCACTCTTCCGGTTTCGCGCAGTTCCCCGCGCCCCTGTCCGTGGCCGGCCGGGTTACTCCGGGTCGATGGTCGGGTACTGGCGCGGGGGTTCGACACGGGGGCGGGCGGTGCCCTTCTCGGTGTCGAGGGGGCGGGGGCCGGCCGTGTGGTCGCCCTTGTCGAGCGGGACCTGGGTCGCGGCCGGGGCCGCGCCGTTGCCGCCGTTGCCCGCGAAACCGCCGGCCATGCCGCCGAACGCGCCGCCGAGGCCCTTGAGGGCGTCGCCGACCTCGCTCGGGATGATCCAGAGCTTGTTGGAGTCGCCCTGGGCCAGCTGGGGCAGCGTCTGGAGGTACTGGTAGGCGAGCAGCTTCTGGTCGGCGTCGCCGTCGTGGATGGCCTCGAAGACCGTCCGGATGGCCGCCGCCTCACCGTCGGCCTTGAGCACCGCGGCCTGGGCCTCACCCTCGGCGCGCAGCACGTCCGCCTGCTTCTCGCCCTCGGCGCGCAGGATCGCGGCCTGCCGGGCGCCCTCGGCGGTGAGGATCGCGGCGCGCTTGTCACGGTCGGCGCGCATCTGCTTCTCCATCGAGTCCTGGATGGAGGTCGGCGGCTCGATCGCCTTGAGCTCGACGCGGTTGACCCGGATGCCCCACTTGCCGGTCGCCTCGTCCAGCACGCCGCGCAGACCCGCGTTGATCACCTCGCGGGAGGTCAGGGTCGACTCCAGGTCCATCGAGCCGATGATGTTGCGGAGCGTGGTGACGGTGAGCTGCTCGATCGCCTGGATGTAGCTGGCGACCTCGTAGGTCGCGGCCCGGGGGTCGGTGACCTGGTAGTAGATGACGGTGTCGATGTTGACCACCAGGTTGTCCTGGGTGATCACCGGCTGCGGCGGGAAGGGCACGACCTGCTCGCGCAGGTCGATCCGGTTCCGGACGTTGTCGATGAACGGGACCACGATGTTCAGACCCGCGCTGAGGGTGCGGGTGTAGCGGCCGAAGCGCTCGACGATCGCGGCACTGGCCTGCGGGATCACCTGGATCGTCTTGATCAGTGCGATGAAGGCCACCACGACCAGGACGACCAGCACGATAAGGACGGGTTCCACGTACTTCTCCCCTAAGCAGAAACAAACCCTGGACGTACGGACAGGCTGGATGGAGCGTCAGACGACCAGCGCGGTCGCTCCCTGGATCTCGACGACGTCGACGCGCTGGCCCGGCTGGTAGACGCTGCCGGGGTGGAGCGCCCGGGCCGACCAGATCTCGCCGTTCAGTTTGATCCGCCCGCCCTCCTCGTCGACCCGCTCCTGGACCACCGCCGTGGCGCCCGCGAGCGCCTCGATGCCCATCTTGACCCCCGGGTTCCGCCGCAACTGCCGGTAGGCGATCGGGCGGACGAGGACCAGCAGCGCGACCGAGACTCCCACGAACACCAGGAACTGCGGCACCACCCCCGCGCCCACCGCCGCGGTGAGCGCGGCGGCGCCGGCCCCGACCGCGAACATGGCGAACTCCGGCAAGGCCGTGAGCACCAGAGGTATGCCCAGAGCGACGGCGACCAGTAGCCACCAGATCCAGCTGTCCACGGATCCATCCTAGGGAGGAGGGGACTCTCCCGGAGAGAAGTTCCCGCAGGTGGATGGACGGAAACCGGCCGTACGTACGACCGGAACCGGTTCGGCCCGGTTCCGGCCGTTTCGAGCCGGCCCGGCCCGGTGCGCGGGCGTCAGCCCAGCGGGAGGCCCTGGGCGGACCAGCGGTCGCCGTGGCGCTCCAGGGTGAGCGGGAGGCCGAAGCAGAGCGAGAGGTTGCGGGCGGTCAGCTCGGTGTCGATCGGGCCGGCGGTGAGCACCTTGCCCTGGCGGATCATCAGCACGTGGGTGAAGCCGGGGGCGATCTCCTCGACGTGGTGCGTCACCATCGCCATCGCGGGGGCGTACGCGTCCTGGGCCAGCGCGCCGAGGCGGCGGACCAGGTCCTCGCGGCCGCCGAGGTCGAGGCCGGCGGCGGGCTCGTCCAGCAGCAGCAGCTCGGGGTCGGTCATCAGGGCGCGGGCGATCAGGGTGCGCTTGCGCTCGCCCTCGGAGAGGGTGCCGAACTTGCGGTGGGTGTAGCCGGCCATACCGAGCCGGTCGAGCAGGACGAGGGCGCGCTGCTCGTCGGTGGTCTCGTACTGCTCACGCCAGCTGGCGGTCATGCCGTACGCGGCGGTGAGCACGCTCTGCAGGACGGTCTGGTCCGCGGGCAGCTTGTCGATCATGGACGCGCCGGCCAGGCCGATCCGCTGGCGCAGCTCGAAGACGTCGACCGAGCCGAGCTTCTCACCGAGGATCGCCGCGTTGCCGGTGCTCGGGAAGAGGTAGGTGGAGGCGACCTGGAGCAGGGTCGTCTTGCCGGCGCCGTTGGGGCCGAGGATCACCCAGCGCTCGCCCTCCGAGATCGACCAGGAGACCTGGTCGACAAGCGCGCGGCCCTCCCGGACCACGGATACGTCCACCAGCTCCAGCACGTCGCTCATGCCTACGCCTTCCCCAATGCAGAATTCGGCCGTCCGAGGGGTCCTGCGCGCGGGTCCTCGGTGCGGTCCACTCGTTCGACTAGTCGGTGCGGGCGGGCAGCCTACTCCGGCCGCCTGGTAAGGCAAGGAGGGGTGCGCCGCTCGCAGCACAGAGCAAACCTACGCCACGCGGATGGCCGGTCATTCCGTAGGCTGGCCCGATGCTCGCTACTCCCGCTGACAATCCGTACGAAGAGCCGCGCTCCGGGCGGCTCACCGCATGGGGCAACGCCCTGCTGAACGGTTTCGCGCCGCCGGACAACGCCGCGGCCGCCGTACTGGGCGAGGACGAGACGCACCGGGTCACCGGCCTGCCCGGGGACCCGGCGGGCGAGCTGCACGGCCTCACCTGGGCGCTCGGACGGCTGCGGGTGCTCGGCGTCACAGGGCTGCGGCTGGCCCTGCCGAGCCCCGGGCATCCGATCGGCCTGACCGGCCCGGCCGAGTTCAACACCCGCGCGATGGCCGCCGGCGAGGCGGTGCTCGCGATCGGGGTGCCGCTCGGGCTGGTGCCCGAGGTCGAGGTGTACGGCCCGGCCGGGGACCGGTCGGCGACGGTGCTGTGGCGTTGCTCCGCGGTGAACGACGGGCCGCCCGCCGACGTCGCCTCGCTCGGGGAGGCGGAGCGGGAGCTCGCGGAGACCCTGCGCGAGGCCACGCTGCTGCTCACCAAGCTGGACGTGGCCGGTGCCGGGCCGGAGGCGCTGCGCGCGCTGGAGGCGTACCGGCGGCGCGGCCACGCGGAGCTGCTCGCGCCCGGGTACCCGCCACGGGCCGTCCGGGTCCTGGAGTCCGCGCGGCAGGTCTCGGCCCTGCTCGCCATCGCGCTGAGCGGCCACGGCGCGGCGGTCAGCGCCTCGGAGATGACGGCCCGCCGGGAGGTGCTGGCCCCGCTCCGGCGGACGGCCCGCAGGGCGCAGGTCGCCGCGTACAACGCGCTGCCGGACGAACAGTAGGCGTACGCAACCGGGTACCCCCACGCGCCCCTGCCGTGGTTGCCCTGAGCTGTGATCCGCGCCCCCGGTGGGGCTACGCCTCGCCGTTGCGGACGGCCCAGAGCGCGGCCTGGGTGCGGTCGGCGAGGTCGAGCTTCATCAGGATGTTGCTCACGTGGGTCTTCACGGTCTTCTCGCTCAGGTGCAGGCTGCGGGCGATCTCACGGTTGGAGCGGCCGTCGGCGATGTGGCCGAGCACCTCGCGCTCACGTTCCGTCAGGGTGCCGCCGCGGCCCTGGGGTGCGCGGGGGGAGTCGTCGGAGAGCAGCGCCTCGGCGAGTTCGGGCTGCAGCAGGACGTGCCCCGCGTGGACGGACCGGATCGCCCCGGCGAGGGCCTCCGGGTCGACGTCCTTGTAGACGTACCCGGCGGCGCCGGCCCGCAGGGCGGGGACCATGGTGCGGTGCTCGGTGAAACTGGTGACGATCAGGATCCGGGCCGTGCTGCCCTGCTGCTTGAGCAGCTTGAGCGCCTCGATGCCGTCGACACCGGGCATCTTCAGATCCATCAGGACCACGTCGGGGAGCAGCTCCTGGGCCCGGGCGACACCGTCGGCGCCGTCGGCGGCCTCGCCGACCACCTCGATGTCGTCCTGGACCTCCAGGAACGTACGCAGGCCACGCCGGACGACCTGGTGGTCGTCCACCAGCAGGACGCGGATCGGTGACGTCAGATCAGGCACCGGGGACCTCCAACTCGACGACGGTCCCCTTGCCCGGGGCCGATTCCAGGGACAGTCTGCCGCGCACACCGGCCGCCCGGTCGCGCATCGACACCAGGCCGAGGTGCCGGCCCGCACGGCGGACCGAGTCCGGGTCGAATCCGCGCCCGTCGTCGGCGACCCGCAGCACGGCGCCCCTGGCGGGCGTGCCGGTCAGGCTGATGTCCACGGTGCTCGCCCCGGAGTGCCGCAGGGCGTTGTGCAGCGCCTCCTGGGCGACCCGCAGGACCGCCGCCTCCTGGGCCGGCGGCAGCGTCCGCACGCCCTGGGTGCTGAACCGGACGACGGCGGAGTGCGCCCGGTCGAGCACCTGCGCCTGGGAGGCGAGCGTCGCCACCAGGCCGTCCTCGTCCAGCGCGGCGGGCCGCAGCTCCACCACCACGGCGCGCAGTTCGTCGGCCGCCTCGGCGGCGAGCCGGGCGACCTCGTCGAGTTCGGCCCGGGCCCGGGCCGGGTCGCGGTCGACCAGCTTGGCGGCCGCCTTGGCGGTCAGCCGCAGCGAGAAGAGCTTCTGCGAGACGGCGTCGTGCAGGTCGTGGGCGATCCGGGCCCGCTCACCGGCCAGGGTGAGCTCCCGGCTGCGCTCGTACAGGCGTGCGTTGCCGAGCGCGAGGGCCGCGTGGGCGGCGAGGATCCGGAGCAGCTCCTCGTCGTGCGCGGTGAAGCCGCCCGCCTTGTTGGCCAGGAACACGGCGCCGAGGATCTCCGTGCCGTCGATGATCGGCATCCCGAGGAAGTCCTTCAGCTCGGGATGCGCGTCGGGCCAGCCCTCGAAGGCCGGTGCCCGGCGGACGTCGGCCAGCCGGGTGGGCGTCATCTCGTGCAGCATGGTGGCGAGCACACCGTGCTGGCGGGGCAGCGGGCCGATCGCCTTCCACTGCTCGTCGGTGACACCGTCCACCACGAACTGGGCGAAGCCCCCGTGGTCGTCGGGGACCCCGAGCGCGGCGTACTCGGCGCCGAGCAGGTTACGGGCCGAGGCGGTGATCCGCCGCAGCACCTCCCGCACCTCCAGGTGCCGGCTCATCTCCAGCACCGCCGCACTGACCGCTTCGATCCCGCTCAGCGAGGGGTCGCAGTCGGGGGGTTCACAGGTGGACATGCCTTCACGCTACCGGCGCGGCCACACCCACCGCGTCGGCCTCCCGCCCGGGGAGACCCACGTCCGTGGACCTAGGACTGCGCGCCCACGGGCAACCACAACAGGGGCGCGGGGAACTGCGCGGACAACCGTGCACGGACGTCGTGCCTCGGTCGCGCAGTTCTCCCCCAGCCTTCGGCCGGGAGGTGCCCCCACGCGCCCCTGGGTAGTGCCTGGCCGGCCACATGCCATAGCTGCGGGTCAGCCCTGCTGCATGACCTCGGGCTCGTGGCGCCGCAACAGCCTCAGTACCAGGAAGCCGAGGGCGGTGGCGATGACGACCAGGGCGAGGTTGTCCAGGACCCAGTAGCCCGCGTGGTGGCTCCACAGGGAGTCCAGCGGGAACTTGTCCCCGCGCTTCGCGTTGGCCATCGGGGCGAGCTTGGCGAGGTCCAGGGTGGTGCCGACGGAGCCGACGCCCCAGCGGGCCGGCATCAGCCAGGCGAGCTGCTCCACGCCGGGCTTGTCGTAGATCTGGAAGACCGCGCCCGTGAAGACCATCTGGATGATCGCGAACATCACCAGCAGCGGCATGGTCTTCTCGGCCGTCTTCACGAGAGCCGAGATCACCAGGCCGACCATCATCGAGGCGAAGCTGAGCAGGACGATCCCGATCGTCATCTCCAGGAGCGGCAGCTGCTGGAAGACCAGCCCCTGCGCCGGGATCTTCCGCACTCCGATGCCGATCCCGGCGATGATCACGCCCTGCAGGACGCTGATCAGCCCGAGCACGACGATCTTCGACACCAGGTACGCGGACCTCGACAGGCCGGTGGCCCGTTCGCGTTCGTAGATCGCCCGTTCCTTGATCAGCTCGCGGACCGAGTTGGCCGAGCCCGACAGGCACGCGCCGAGGGCCAGCACGAGCAGGACGGTGGCGGCGTTGCCGTTCCGGCCCCCCGGCCCGGGCCGCAGGCCGTAGTCGGACGGGATCAGCGCACTGACGCCGCCCAGGACCAGCGGGAGGATCACCGACAGGGCCATGAAGCCCTTGTCGGAGGCGATCACCGAGACGTACCGCTGGACCAGCGTCCAGAGCTGCGAGCCCCAGCTCTGCGGCTTGAGCGGGCGGGCCTGCTCGCGGGAGACCACGGCGGGCTGCGCCGAGGCGGACAGGGCGGCGGAGTCCACGTCCGCCGAGTACTGCTGGTAGTGCACCGAGCCCCGGTAGCGGCCGGCCCAGTCGTGCTCGGGGTAGTTCTCGAAGGCCTGGAAGACGTCGGCCCAGGTCTGGTAGCCGAAGAAGTGCAGCGCCTCGTCCGGCGGTCCGAAGTAGGCCACCGAGCCGCCCGGGGCCATCACCAGCAGCCGGTCGCAGAGCGCGAGTTCGGCGACCGAGTGGGTGACGACCAGGACGGTGCGGCCGTCGTCGGCCAGGCTGCGCAGCGTCTGCATCACCTCGCGGTCCATGCCCGGGTCGAGACCGGAGGTGGGCTCGTCCAGGAAGATCAGCGAGGGCTTGGTGAGCAGTTCGAGCGCGACCGAGACGCGCTTCTGCTGGCCGCCGGAGAGCGCGGTGATGCGGTTGTCGGCACGCTTGTCCAGGCGCAGCTCGAACAGCACCTCGTCGATCCGGCGCTCGCGCTCGGCGGCCTCGGTGTCGCCGGGGAAGCGCAGCCGGGCGGCGTACTTGAGGGCGCTGCGGACGGTCAGCTCCTTGTGCAGGATCTCCGACTGCGGCACCAGGCCGATCCGCGAGCGCAGTTCGGCGAACTGCTTGTAGAGGTTGCGGCCGTCGTAGAGGACGTCGCCGCGGTCGGCCGGGCGGTAGCCGGTGAGTGCCCGCAGCAGGGTGGACTTGCCGGAGCCGGACGGGCCGATGACGGCGACCAGGGACTTCTCCGGGACGGAGAAGCTGACGTCGTCGAGCAGCACCTTCCGGGCGCCCTTGTGCTCGACCTCGACGGTCAGGTGGCAGGCGGAGAAGGTGACGGCGCCGTCGTCGACGAACTCCTGCAACTGGTCGCCGACCAGCTGGAAGGTGGAGTGGCCGACCGTCAGCCGGTCGTACTGGCCGACCAGCTGGCGCTGGACGGGCTGGCCGTTGAGGAAGATGCCGTTGTGGCTGCCGAGGTCGACGATCTCCCAGCGGCCGTCGGGCAGCTGGCGCAGCTCCGCGTGGTGGCGGGAGACCTGGAGGTCGGAGACGACGATCTCGTTGTCGAGGGCGCGGCCGATCCGGATCACCCGCATGGCGGGGGTGAGGTTGCGGATCATCGTCGGGTTGGCCCGGCCGGCGGCCGCCGGCAGCGGCGCGCCCTGCTGCTGCGGGATGCCCGGCGAGGGCGGTGCCCACTGCGGCGGGGTCCCTACGGCCGGGACGGCACTGCGGCTGGTGTCGGCCTCGTGCCAGGCGGGGCCGTCCGGGGTCCGGTCCGGCGTGGTGACGGGCACGGGGGCCGGGGCGGTGAAGGCCAGCCGGGGGCCGTTCTCGGCGTTCCCCAGGTTGACCACGCTGCCCGGGAACAGCGGGACGTGCAGGGCCCGGCCGTTTCCGGCGTACGTGCCGTTGGTGCTGCCGTGGTCCTCCAGCTGCCAGCCGGCGCCGTCGAAGGAGATGGTGGCGTGCCGCCAGGAGACCCGGGCGTCCTCGAAGCGGAAGTCCGACCCCGGGTCGCGTCCGAGGGTGTACGACCGTCCGGGCTCCAGGACCCGCCGCTGTCCGTTGATCTCTGCTACCAGTTGCGGCACTGTCCGCCCGCCCGCTCTCCGGTCCCCCGGCTGATCCGCTATCCGATATCCGACAGTGGCGCATCATTCCAGCCAGGCCCCTCCTGGTGAAAGTCGACGGCCCGGACTGTGACGGCCTCCGAACGTTCCGGGGCCGTCCCGGTGACGGGACGGGGAAGAACGGCGGCCCGGTCCGGGGATCGCGTCCAGGGAGCGGACGGATGCGCCGGTCGGCCGGGCCCGCCCGGTAGCGTGGGGCTCACCATGAACGCACTGCCCCCGGCCGCAGAGCCTGCCCCCGCCCCGCTGCCCCGGACCTTTGACGACGAGCGCACGCTGCTGGTCAAGGTGTTCGGCAAGGACCGCCCTGGTATCACCACGGGCCTGTTCGCCACGCTCGGCGACTTCGGGGTCGAGGTGATCGACATCGAGCAGATGGTCACCCGCGGCCGGATAACGCTCTGCGCCCTGGTCACTCCCCCGGCCGGCGGTGCCCCGGACGCCGAGGGTGCCCTGCGGTCGACCGTCCACCGGTGGGCCGAGGAGCAGCGGCTGCAGGCCGAGATCATCTCCGGTACGGGCGACAACCGGCCGCGCCGGGAGGGCCGCTCGCACGTCACGGTGCTCGGCCACCCGCTCACCGCGACCGCCGTCTCCGCGCTGACCGCCCGGATCACCGAGGCGGACGGCAACATCGACCGGGTGTTCCGGCTGGCCAAGTACCCGGTGGTCGCCGTCGAGATGACCGTCTCGGGTATCGCCACCGAGCGGCTGCGCAGCGAGCTGGTCGCCGAGGCGACGGCCCAGCGGGTCGACATCGCGGTGGTCGAGGCGGGGTTGCACCGCCGGGCCAAGCGCCTGGTGGTGATGGACGTGGACTCCACGCTGATCCAGGACGAGGTGATCGAGCTCTTCGCGGCGCATGCGGGCTGCGAGGAGAAGGTCGCCGAGGTGACGGCCGCCGCGATGGCCGGCGAGCTGGACTTCGCGGAGTCGCTGCGGGCCCGGGTCGCACTGCTGGCCGGGCTGGACGCGGCGGTCACCGAGAAGGTCCGGGCCGAGGTGCGGTTCACTCCGGGGGCGCGCACGCTGATCCGTACGCTCCAGCGGCTCGGGTTCCAGGTGGCGATCGTCTCCGGCGGGTTCACCCAGGTCACCGACCACCTGGTGGAGCAGCTCGGGCTCGACTTCGCGGCGGCCAACACCCTGGAGGTGGTGGACGGGAAGTTCACCGGCCGGGTGACGGGCGAGATCGTGGACCGCGCCGGGAAGGCCCGCTGGCTGCGGCGGTTCGCCGAGCAGGCGAAGGTCCCGCTGGAGCAGACGGTGGCGATCGGCGACGGCGCCAACGACCTGGACATGCTGAACGCGGCCGGTCTCGGGGTGGCCTTCAACGCGAAGCCGGTGGTCCGGGAGGCCGCCGACACGGCGGTGAACGTGCCCTTCCTGGACACCGTCCTCTACCTGCTGGGGATCACCCGCGAGGAGGTCGAGGCCGCCGACGCGGTGGACGGGGACCGCCCGGACCACTGAGCGACCGGACCGCTGAGCAGGGGGCGCGGGGCACCTCCACGCGCCCCTCTGCTCGCGGCTGACCGGGTGCCTAGTCCTTGGGGGTGTGGAAGGCGTCGAGTTGGGCACTGCCCGGTTCGACGCCCTTCCAGGGGCCGGTGAAGCTCAGCATCGCGATGGCGGCGGTCGGGAAGCCGCCGAGGCGCAGGCGCTCCAGCGCCTCCGCCTCGCTGCCGTCCCCGGCCAGGATCTGGGTCAGGCCCAGCACGCCCGGATTGTGGCCGACCAGCAGCAGGTCGGTGAATTCGTCCGGGGTCTCCTGCAGCACGGCGATGATCTCGCCCGGGCTGGCCTCGTACACCCGGTCCTCGTAGACGGTCTTGCGGGCCCGGGTGGGCAGTTCGTGGGCCGCGAGCTTCCAGGTCTCCCTGGTGCGCAGCGCGGTGGAGCAGAGCACGTAGTCGGGGTGGACCCCGGAAGCCGCGAGCCACTGGCCCGCCTCCGGTGCCTGGTGCCTGCCCCGGTCGGCCAACGGCCGCTCGTGGTCGGCGACCCCGTCCGGCCAGTCGGCCTTGGCGTGACGGAGAACAGTGATCCTTCGTGGTGTGTCGGCGCTCATACCTCTAGAGCTTTGCAGAAAACCCGCCGCCGGGCGCGGCGCCCGGGAAGGCGCCACCCGCAGGAGTGGAGCCCGGCCCGGACACCGGGGGCGGCGGGGCCGGATCAGCCGATGTTGTCGGCGACGATGGCGATCACGCTCACCACGACCACGATGGCGAGGATGACGCCCATCAGCTGGAGCAGCTTCTTCTGGCCGTTCGGGGGATTGGGCTCAAGTACTGGCATGGAACCGAGTCTGGCACCCCCCGGGGGCCGCGCGGGACTCGGGGCTCGGCGCTTGACCTGCTCTTTAGGCGGCTCCCCGGACGACCCCTCAGGCCGGACGGCCGGACGGCCGGGGGCAGCGTGTGCCCCCGGCCGTCCGCCCGGGCAACTCGGGTGACTCGGGTGACTCAGGCCGCGCCGGTCTCGTCCTCGATGTGCCGGGGGCGGGCGGCGCGCAGGCCGACGGCCATCTGCGGCACCAGCAGGACGGCCAGGAAGCCGAGCGGCAGGTACCAGGCGTGGGTGGACTGGTAGAGGGTGCCGATCAGGATCGGGCCGGGGATGGAGATCAGGTAACCGATGCTCTGGGCGAAGGCGGACAGTTGCGCCACGCCGCCGGAGGTCCGGGCCCGCAGGCCGATCATGGTCAGCGCGAGCGGGAAGGCGCACATCGACAGCCCGACCAGGCAGGCCCACAGCCAGGGTGCGGCGTCGGCCGCCAGCGCCAGGCCGGTGTACCCGGCGATGCCGCACAGGCCCAGCACCACCACGAAGATCCGCTGGTCACCCCGGCGGGCGGCCAGGTTGGGCAGGATGAAGGAGGCGGGTACGCCGATCGCCATCACGAACGCCAGCAGCACCCCGGAGGTGCTCGCCGAGACGCCGGCGTCCTGGTAGATCTTCGGCAGCCAGCCCATGGTGGCGTACGCGCTGGTCGCCTGGAGGCCGAGGAAGACGGCGAGCGCCCAGGCGGTACGGCTGCGCAGGATCGGCAGCTTGTCGGCGGAGTGGCCGCCGGCCGCGCCGGAGCGTTCGCGCCGGAGCAGGAGCAGCACCAGCCAGAGCGCCAGGGCGGCGGCGGCGAGCAGGCCCCATACCCCGAGGCCGAGCCGCCAGCCGCCGCCGAGCGCGCTGGTCAGCGGGACGGTGACGGCCGCCGCGAGGGCGGTGCCGGCCGAGAGCGCCATCGAGTACAGCCCGATCATCGGGCCGACCTTGTCCGGGAAGTACCGCTTGATGACCACCGGGATGAGCACGTTGGAGACCGCGACACCGGCCAGCGCGACGGCGGTCAACAGCAGGAAGACCGCCGTGCCGCCGGCGAACGAGCGGGCCAGCACGCCGAGCGTGATGGCGGCCATCCCGGCGGTGACCACCGCGATCGGGCCGACCTTGCGGGCCAGCGCCGGGGCGGCCAGGCCGACGACGGCGAAGCAGAACGACGGGACGGCGGTGAGCAGCCCGGCCACGGTCGCGCTCATCCCGAGGCCGGAGCGGACCTGGTCGAGCATCGGGCCGAGGCTGGTGACGACCGGGCGGAGGTTGAGGGCGGCAGCGGCGATCCCGACGGCGAGCAGCCAGGCCAGGTACTTGCTCCGGCGGCCGGCCAGCAGGGCGGCGGTCGTGGTGGAGGCGGCGTCGGCGGTCGGCGTGGTGCTCGTGGCGGGCGCGGTGCTCGCGCCGTCGGAGATCTCTGCTGCGGTGGACATAGCGGCCATCATAGAATGATGGGATGAATATGTGCACCCCGGTACTCTGAGCACCGTCAGACCACATCCAGGAGAGGCAGCCATGGCACTGTCGACCACCCGGCGTACCCCGCTGTCCGATCAGGTGATCGGCCAGCTGCGCGCCCAGATCACCTCGGGCGAGTGGCCGGTCGGCTCACGGATCCCGACCGAGACCGCCCTGGTGGAGCAGCTCGGCGTCGCCCGCAACACCGTGCGGGAGGCCGTCCGGGCCCTGGCCCACAACGGCCTGCTGGACATCCGGCAGGGCTCGGGGACGTACGTCCTGGCCACCAGCGAACTGGCCGGGGTGATGCACCGCCGGTTCGCCGACGCCGACCAGGAGCAGGTCGCGGAGCTGCGGTCGATGCTGGAGACCTCGGCCGCCGGGCTCGCGGCGGCACGGCGCACCGACCGTGACCTGGAGCTGCTGGAGACGGCACTGGCCCGGCGGGAGGCGGCCTGGGCGGCCGGCGATCCGGAGGACTTCGTCCAGGCGGACGCGGCCTTCCACCAGTCGGTGGTGGCGGCGGCCCACAACGACGTGATCGCCGCCGTGTACGCGGACCTCGGCGAGGTGCTGCGGGCGCACCTGCGGCACGACGTCGGCCCGGAGCTCATCGCCGAGAAGTACCTCGGGCACGACGGCATCCTGGACGCGATCCGCGCGGGCGACGCAGCCCGCGCGTCGTACGAGGCGGGGAAGTCGATCGGCGCCTGCGGGGAGCCCTCCGGGCGGGTCTAGCGGCCGAGCGTAGCTGGCCAGCTACGAAGAGGGGCGCGAGGAACTGCGCGAAGTCGGAAGGCAACAGGCCGGAGCCTCCCGGACCCGCGCAGTTCCTCGCGCCCCTGGTTTGTGGCTGGCCGAGTGCAGAAGGTCAACCACAAAAAAGGGGCGCGGGGAACTGCTTGGGTTCTAGGAGTCGTTGCAACACCCCAGTTCAAAGGGGTGCGATGGACTTCGAGATCCGGGTGGACCGGAAGCCGC
>NZ_BAAANT010000072.1:0-17803 GCF_039529945.1 Kitasatospora kazusensis
AGCCTCCGCCAGGGCTGCCTGCCGCAGTTCCCGCCAGATCGGCCAGTCGTCTGATTCCAAAGTGCGCAGTTCAATCATGGCGCAGACCCTGCCGTACTGACGGAGCAACAGCAACGGTATACCGTCCGATCTTCGTGCCGAACCGGTGAACCTACACGGTCAGAGCACTAGTCAGCCCCGACAGCCCAACTCGCCAGGAAGGCCCGGATCGCCGCCGTCCTGGGGTGCCCGGGCTCCAGCAGGCGCTCGGCGTCGGCGAGGAGTTCGGCGGCGGCCCGCCGGGCCCGGCCGGGGTCGCCGAGGGCCGCGAGGGCGTGGGCCAGGTGGAGGCGGGTGGAGAGGGTGTGCGGGTGGTCCGGGCCCAGGATGCGGCTGCGGTCGGCCGCCAGCGCGGTGAGTTCGGCCGCCGCCTCGGCGGGATCACCGGTCAGCAGGGCGAACCAGGCCCACGCTCCGCGTACGGCGAGCGTGTGCGGATCGTCCGGGCCGAGCAGCGCGGTGGCGTCGGTCACCAGCAGGGACAGGTCCACCTGTGCGGCGCCGAGTTCGCCGCCGCAGCCACGGAACCAGGCCAGCCCGCGCCGGGTGGCCAGGGTCTGCGCGTGCCCGCTGCCGAGCACTCGCTCCCGGTCGGCCAGCAGCACGCGCAGCTGCCGAACCGCCTCCACCGGGTTCCCCGACTCCCCGGTGAAGTAAGCCAGTTGGTGCCGGGCCGCGAGGGTGTCGGCATGGTCGGGGCCGAGGTGGCGGGTGGTGTCCGGCACCAGCGTGGCGAAGAGCCGGACGGCTTCGGCCGCCTTCCCCGACTCACCGGTGAAGTAGGCCAGTTGGTGCCGGGCCGCCAGCGTCTCGGGGTCCGGATCGCCCCGCGCCTCGGCCCGCCGCCGCAGGATCGGCTCCAGCGCGCGGACGGCCTGCGCGGGGTGGCCGGAGTCACCCAGCACGATCGCCAGCGCGAAATCCGCACCGGGCACCGCCCCTTCGCAGGCCCGCCGCAGCGCGACCGAGGCCCGGCCGAGCCGGGATTCCTGGTGAGCCACCAGCCCCAGGCCGTAACAGTCCTCGGCACCGACTCGCGGCAGCAACCCGTCCCACAGATGGTCGGGCACCGGCCCCAGACCGGGCGCGTCAAGCAGGTAGTCGAATGCCGTCCAGCCCGCCACCGGACTGCCGATCAGCAGGCTGCTGGTCGCGTGTGCCGCCTGGCTCGCCCAGGCGATCGCGGACCCCAGGGGCTCCGGCTTCAGCGCCTCACCACCTCGGTCGGCCAGGTACATCTGGTGCAGTTCGGCCAGCCACTCCTGCGGGAGCGGACGCCGCAGGCCGAGCCGCCGGCAGTCGACGGCGGCCGCGACGAGCGCCGCCCCGCGCGGATTGGCGCCGGGCGCCCAGCCGTCCCGCCAGGAGTCCAGCAGGGCGGGCCCCGAGGCGAGCACCTCGCAGACGCCGAATCTGGCGCGGCTGCGCAACGCCCGCTCGATCCTGGGGTCTTCGGCCACTCGGACGGCCCGTTCGCACTCGGGTTCGCTCCAGCGACGGGCGACCCGGATCGTCCGGGCCGCCTGGATGACGCCTCGTTCCGTCCGCCAGAGGTCACGATCGGATCCGGTGAGGCGGCTCTCCTCGCGGGCGTCGTAACGACGGTGCTCCTCGGCCCGCATGGTCGCCAGCACGGTGACCTGGCCCGGCCGCTCGGCCAGCAGGGCGGCCAGTTCCCGCTCGGCCAGGCCGCCCGCGCCCAGGTAGCACTCCAGGTCGTCCAGCCAGAGCAGGCTGCCGCGGCGCCGGTGACGACGGATCTGCTCAAAGGCGAGCGGCAGCGCTTCCTTGCCGAGCGGACGGACGAAGAGCCGCTCCGGGAAGAGCGTGCGGGCCGTCTCGTAGGCGAGCCGGGTCTTTCCTGCCGTCGACTCACCAAGCAGAAGGATGAATTGATGGTCCGTCAGTATTCGGCGAAGCTCGGGCTCGACATCGCGCGCGACATAGGCCGGCGCCCCCTCGGGCGACCACTCGGCGGGGTGCACCCCGACCGCCAGCGGGTCGTCGACCTGGGAGACCAACGGAATCCGGCCCGAACGCCCGCGCAGCAGCCCCCCGAAGGACGACGCGCCGCCCCGGCCCTCCGTACCCGCCGCCACCCGGTCGGCGAGGAAGCCGAGCACGGCGGCGGTCGCCCCGACACCGACAGCCGGGACACCCGACAGCCACACCTGCGAGACCGCCGCCGCCACCGCGCCGATCCCGACCACGCCGACGTAAACGGGCAACCCCCTGCCCCGCCGGGCCAGTTCCGCCACTCCCGACATCCGCCATCCCCCAGTACGTCAGGCTCCGGTCTCGTATTCTCCCGGCTCCACCCCCGCTGTCGAGGGCCCTGGCAGCCTGAGCTTGTGCCAACTGATTCGACGTGTAGCGACTCGAACCCGGTCAGAGCTTCAGCGGCCCGTAGGCGCCGTTCTGGAAGGCGAAGACGGTCGGCTCGGGGTCGTACTCTTCACGGAAGTATCCGCCGTATCCGATTCTTCGACATGCGGCGCCAGCAGCTCCAGGATGATTCGGAGCACAGAATCAGACGAAGGCCGTGTCCACGTCCGGCGAACTCCCGGATGAGCGAAATCGTTCGAGAAGCGTTCGAGATCGTGGCAGCATGGGCCGCGTGATGACGAACCGAAAGGCCCATGCCGCGTAGACGGCCGGCGCACATCCGGACCAGTCTCCCCCTCTGTCGGGCACAGGCTTCCAGGCCCGTGATCGACGGTGTCTCCTCGCGGGCACTCTCCGAGATCGCTCACCTCGAACGCACCCGGAACTACCTGCAACCAGGGGATGTCACTGCCGCTGTGCGCCTGTGGAAGGATCACGTTCACCGATCCGAGCGCCAACTGTGGCAGGACTACGAGTGGGGCAACGCGCACTGGTACTGCTGCGGCAACCCCTTCGAAGCCCGCGCCCTCCTCGGCACTGTGATGCATGCGATGTCACCCCGGAGCGCCCGCGAACTCCGAAAGATCATCAACAAGCTCGACGCTGTCTACCGCCTTCCCTCACCGTCGTATGACGGAGACGGAGGTTGAAGCACAGGCTGAGTGCCTGTGCATGCCGCCCGCACCCCGATCGTCGGCGCCTCGCCCCGACCCTGGACGAGGAGCCGTCGCCGCCGAGGATCGGGGCACCTCCGGCGCCGTTCCGCGTCGCACGGCTGCTGGTGGCCCTGCACGAAACCGGGGCCCGGGACATCGCCGGGCCCGGGACATCGCCCTGTCCTGCTGTCGCCCGGCCCTGCTGCGGTAAACCCGACCCCCGAGCCGCGGAGGCCGACGGCCGGGCAACCTTGGAATGCCCTCGTTCGACGAGATCGCCGTCCGGACTACACGGCTCCGGTCCGGTCGGCGGCACCACCAGGACGCGGCACCGCTGCCCGAGTCCACTGGACCAGGCGGTCGAGGACCGCCAACACGACTTCCTGGCGCCCCGATGGAAGAAAGGGCCAGGTCAGCCATGCCGGCGCAGACAACAGCACGACTGCCAAGAGGGGCAGTGCGAACAAGGCGGCGAGAAAGGGGCGTGACAGCCACGCAGGCATGCGTCGACCTCCAGGTGAATCCCGCGAGGGGAACCGTGTTGGACGGCGACGCGAACTGGGCACCCCATGCGCTCAGGCGCATGCAGCCTCCGGCCAGAGCCGACATCCATCAATTCGTTGCGACTCTACCCACAACGCGGCGATCACAACCAACAGTTCGGAGAAAGCGACGCCCGCCTCAACCGGACGGCGATCACCCGGACGACCCACCACATCGCCCGCCGGCACAGACCCACCGGCCGGCCACCCCGTTCGGGTTCAGCCGGCGATGGGAGTCAGGAAGATCCGGACATGGCCGAACGGGTCGCGGAGCATCGACTGCCGGACGTCGTAGGGCATATCGGCCGGTGGCGACAGCAGTTCGGCTCCTGTGGCCGCGGCCCGGGTACTCAGGTCGTCCCCACCGTGGAACGAGACGGCGCGGCCCGCAGGACGACGGCAGGGCCCTCGTGATCCAAGGGCCCCGCCGTCCTTCGTCCCGCGTGCTCCACACTCCGTGTGCTGCGCGCCGGCCCTCGGCTCGCCACCGGCTCAGAGCTGCTTCGGCTCCCGCTCGTACAGCCGCCGCGACCAGACGTACGACAGCGCCGCGACTCCGACGCACCAGGCGATCGTGATGACCAGGTTGTCGCCGATCTTCGTACCGGTCAGCAGTCCGCGCAGCGTCTCGTTCACCGGGGTGAACGGCTCGTACTCGGCGAACCAGCGCATCCCCGTCGGGAGCGAGCCGGTCGGGACGAACCCGCTGCCGAGGAACGGCAGCAGGACGAGGAACATCGGCGAGTTGCTCGCGGTCTCCACGCTCTTGGCCGACAGCCCCAGGCCGACGCACAGCCAGGTCACGGCGAAGGTCAGCAGCAGGACCACGCCGAAGGCGGCGAGCCACTCCACCGCGTTCGCGTGCGGCCGGAAGCCGACGGCCAGCGCCGCCAGGGTGACGACCACGACGCCGACCAGCGTCTGGATCGTCGCGCCCACGACGTGCCCGGTCAGGACCGACGACCGGGCGACGGCCATGGTCCGGAAGCGGGCGATGACGCCCTCGGTCATGTCCTGGGCCACGGCGATCGCCGTGCCCTGCGCCGCGGCGGCCACCGCCATCAGGATGATGGCCGGGGCGACGTAGTCGGCGTACGCGGCGCGGCCGCCGTGCAGGCCGGCCGGCATCCCGGCGCCGAGCCCCGACCCGAGCGTCCCGCCGAAGACGTAGACGAACAGGAGCAGGAAGACGATCGGCATCAGGACGATCATCAGGGTCAGCGAGGGATAGCGCTGCATGTGCCGCAGGTTGCGGCGCAGCATGATCCGCGCGTGGACCAGGGCGTGCTGGGGGTACCTCCCGGCCGAAGGCTGGGGGATGGTGTCGGCGGCGCCGAATCCGGTGTCGTCCACCGTCGTGGTGCTCATCGTCAGGCTCCCTTCTTGCCCGTGAGGGCGAAGAACACGTCGTCGAGATCGGGGGTGTGCACGGTGAGCGCCTCGACCTCGACCGCGGCGTCGTCCAGCTGCCGCAGCAGCGTCCGCAGGGTGCTGACGCGGCCGTCGCCGGCGAGCTGGAGGGTGAGCGCGTCGTCGTCGCGGCCGGTCGGGGCGAGCTGCGTCGGGGCGAGCGCCGTCGCGGCGGCGTCGAGGTCGGCGCGGTCGGCGAAGGCCAGCTGGATGTGCCCGCCGGGGATGCGTGCCTTGAGCTCGGCGGGCGTCCCCTCGGCGACGATCCGGCCGCCGTCCAGCACCGCGACGCGGTGCGCGAGCTGGTCGGCCTCCTCCAGGTACTGCGTCGTGAGCAGGATGGTCGTCCCCTCGGCGACCAGCCCGCGGATGATGTCCCACATCGTGCGCCGGCTGCGCGGGTCCAGGCCCGTGGTCGGCTCGTCGAGGAAGATCACCTTCGGGTTGCCGACCAGGGTCATCGCCAGGTCGAGCTTGCGCTTCATGCCGCCGGAGTAGGTCGACGCCGGCTTGTCCCCGGCTTCCGTCAGCTCGAACCGTTCCAGCAGTTCCCCGGCCCGGCGGCGCCCGGCCTGCTTGGGCAGCAGGTGCAGGTCGGCCATCAGCATCAGGTTCTCGCGGCCGGTGAGGTAGCCGTCGACGGCCGAGAACTGGCCGGTGACACCGATCGCACGCCGGACCGCCTGCGGGTTCCTGGCGGGGTCCTGGCCGGCGATGCGGATCTCGCCGGCCTCGGGACGGAGATAGGTGGTCAGGAGGTGGACGGCGGTGGTCTTGCCGGCCCCGTTCGGGCCGAGCAGGGCCAGGATCGAGCCCTGCGGGACCGTCAGGTCGATGCCGTCGAGCACGGTCTTCGCACCGAAGGACTTGCGGAGGCCGCGCGCCGAGATCGCGGCGACGGCGGTGGTCACTGCGGGCACGGCTGCACCGGTGGTGGTCGGCACGGTGTTCACGCCTCCTCGTCCAGGCGCGGCGCGCGGCGGATGGTGACGTCGCCGAGCTTGGTGCCCGCGTAAACCTCGACCTTGTCGACCGGCTCACCGGCCTCGGGGGCGTCGGAGGAGGCGAGCTCGTTGTAGACCCGGCCGATACCGGTGTTCAGCTCCAGCCAGGCGGCGCTGCCCTCGCGGACGCCGACCTCGACGCCGCCGTTCTTGGACGTGGCGGACACCTTGCCGCGTACGACCTCGCCGATCCGCACCTCGCCGTTGGAGGTGGCGGCGGTGATGTCGGACAGCGCGCGGTCGACGGACACCGAACCGTTGGAGGCCTTGACGGTCGCGGGCCCGACGACGAGGCCGACCCACACCTTCCCGTTGCCGGTGGAGATGTCGGAGACGCCGTCCACGGTGCCGATCCGGACGTCGCTGGAGCCGCTGTGCACCTCGGCGGAGCCGCTGACACCCTCGACGGTGATCCCGCCGACGCCGCTGCGGAGGTTCAACGGCCCGGTCTCGGCCAGCCGGACGGCGCCCACGTCGGTCTTCAGCGCGACCGCGCCGAGCACACCGTCGGACCGGAAGTCGCCGAGCGCGGCCTCGCCGCGGACGTCGGAGTCGGTGGGCAGCTGGATGACGACGGTGACCGACTCGGGCCGCTTGCCGCTGAAGTTGACGAACCGGTTGAGGGGCTTCCTGGAGACGATGCTCAGCGTCCGGGTGGCGTCGTCGTACTCGACGCGGGTGTTCTCGGCGGCCTTGACGTCGGCGGCCTTGTCCGGGTCACCGGGGCGGACCTCGACGATCGTGTCGGTGCGGTCGGAGGCGGCGAAGCGGACGTCGGCGACGTAGAGATCGAGGGTGACGGCGATCGGGGTCGGGGTGTTGAAGGTCGAGAGGGACATCTCGGGTTCCTTTTGCTCGGGCTGGCTCTGGCCGGTGGGTGGTGCGGTGGCACTTCGGTGCTTCAGTGCTTCAGTGCTTCGGTGCTTCAGTGCTTCGGTGCTGCTGCGGTGGGGGTGCCGCGCGGATCAGCGGCCCCAGCCGGTGTAGCTCTGGCCGACGGCCCGGTCGGGCCTCTGGGCGGGGGCCGGCCGGGTGGCGAGGCGGCCCTCGTTGGCCAGCCCGGTGGCGGCCGCCCGGACGAGCCAGGCATTGACGGAGAGCCCGCCGGCGGCGGCCGCGTCCTCGACCAGTGCCTTGAGGCTGGCGGGCAGTCGCAGGTTGATCCGGACCATGGCGGCGTCGTCGCCCTCGGCGACGGGCAGTCGCACCTCGACGGGGGCGGCCACGGCGCCGGCCGGAGCGGCGGGCGCGGGCGGCGGCGTCACGACGAACCCGGCCTTCCCGCCCCGCAGCCGGACATCGACGGAACCGGGCGCGAGCTCCGCGGAGATCTCCTCCGCCGCAGCGGAGAGCGCCTCCAGCAGGGTGAGCCGCACCGCGGCGTCGAGCGGGGGGAGCAGCCGGTCGGCGAGCGCACGGGCGTCCTCGCCGCCGACCTCGGCCGCGATCGTCAGCTCGCGGCGGAGGCTTTCGACGTACTGGGTGAGTTCCATGGCTCTAATATGGCACCACTTTGGCACCATCGCAAGCCATTCTGGCTCCACCTGGCATAACAGCAGGTCAGAGGCATTGCTACCGACGCGCGAAGGTGGCACAACGCAGCGCTTTCCGACTCCCGTGGTGCCGTTCAGCGCCATGTGGTGCCACACAGTGCCACCTGACGCCACGCGGTGTCGTGTGATGCCCCAACGTGGCCGCACCCGGACTGCCTACGATCGGGACATGGAGACCCCGTCCCTCCCCGGCTCCCCTGCCACCGGCCCTGATGCCGCCGCCTCCGCGCGCAGCCTCGCCGAACTCGACGAGGCGGTGACCCACTGCCGGGCCTGCCCCCGGTTGGTCGGCTGGCGCGAGGAGGCCGCCCGGGTCAAGCGCCGCGCGTTCCTGGACTGGGACTACTGGGCCCGGCCGATCCCCGGTTTCGGCCCCGAGGACGCGGCCCTCGTCCTGGTCGGGCTGGCCCCGGCAGCGCACGGGGGCAACCGGACGGGACGGATCTTCACCGGCGACCCGTCCGGTGACCTGCTCTACGCCACGCTGTACGGGCTCGGGCTGGCCTCCCGTCCGGAGTCGGTGCGCCGGGGCGACGGTCTGGAGCTGTACGGCGTGCGGATCACCGATCCGGTCCGCTGCGCACCGCCCGAGAACAAGCCGACGGTGCCGGAACGGGACACCTGCCGCCCCTGGCTGGTCCGCGAGTTGGGCTTCCTGCGGCCGACCGCCCGGGCGGTGGTGGCACTCGGCGGGTTCGCCTGGCAGGCGCTGCTGCCGGTGCTGTCCGCCGCCGGGTACACCGTGCCCCGCCCCCGGCCGGCCTTCGGCCACGGCGCCCGGGTCACCCTGCCGGCCGCCGACGGCGGACCGCCCCTGGAACTGTTCGGCTGCTACCACGTCAGCCCGCGCAACACCTTCACCGGACGGCTCACCACCGACATGCTCACCGACCTCCTCGGCACAGCGGCCCGCACCGCAGGCCTCCCCGTCACCCCCGCCTGAGCACCCCCGCCTGAACACCCCCGACGCACCGGGCCAACCCCAGGGGCGCGGGGAACTGCGCGAATCGGGAGTGACGTAGCGGTGCCTTCCGCCCTCGCGCAGCTCCCCGCCCCCTTGGACAGGGCAACCTCGGGCGGACCTTCAGTCCCCGAAGGGCTCGCGGCGGGCCCGGCGCCACACCTCGGGCAGCTGCTCACGCGCCCGTGCGGCGACGGCGAGCTGCTCGCCGTAGAGCACGCCGTACCCGAACCCCTCCCCCGGCTGCTCCCGGGCCAGCCCGCGCAGCGCCCCGCAGGCGACCACCGAGTCCTGGTGCACACCGAGCAGTTCCTGCAGGGCCTTCATCCGGGCGGTGAAGGCCCGGGCCGACGGCCCGGCCGTCTCGCCGAGGTAGCGGGCCCACTTCGCGGCCTTGCGGGCCTCGTGCAGCTCCCCGTCCCGTTCGGTCCCCGACTCGGCGGCCGCCGCCGCCCGCAGCCGCGCGCTCACCCGGCGCTGCTCGCGGCGGGCGAGCTCGGCGAGCGCGGGCAGCCCGTCGGCGGGCGGGGGTTCGGCGGAGAGCCGGGCGAGGGTGGCCGTCAGCGCCGCGTACCGGGGGCCGTCCAGGGCGGCGAGCACCTGCGGGCGGGCCTGCTCCGCCTGTGCGCGGGACCACGTGGTGAGTCTTGTCACGAGTTGCTCCGGCCCGCACTCGGCCGGCAGCCGGGCGGCCCGGCCGATGAGCAGTTCCCCCAGTACCTCGCTGTCCCGGGCCTGCCCGAGGACGGAGGCGAGCCAGCGGAGTTCCCCGGCCACCCCGGCGAGCGGCGGGCCGTACGCGCGCAGGGCGCTGCGCACCCGGCGGGAGGCGATCCGCATCTGGTGCACGGAGTCCGGCGCATCGGCCCGTACGGCGGGTCCGAGCCCGGCCAGGACGCCACTCTGCTCCGCGATCCGGGCGGCCAGCAGCGCCCCCGCCGTCCGTCCGGCCTGCCGCGCCATGCAGCAAGGCTAAGCCTGGGCCTACCACACTGCCCGAAACCGGAGAGCTCCCGGCTCTCGTGCCCGCGCCGGACCGCATGGCATACTCCGAGGCGATGACTGACAACCAGGCGACCAGGGCTCTGCGGGCAGCGGTGTTCACCGCGCTCGCCGTTCCGCTGTCCGCGCTCGGGCACGTCGTCATCACCGGGCGGGCGCTGCCGCTGACCCTGGTCGTCGTGGCCACCGCCACCGTGTTCGTGGTCGCGCTGGCCGCCGCCGGCACCCGGCGGCGCTTCCTGCACATAGCCGCCGTGCTGGTACCGGTCGAGCTGCTGCTCAACACCGCGTTCAACCTCGGCCAGGACACCTGTGCCTCGGCCGCCCCCACCCACGGCGTCGACCTGCTGGTCTGCGGCGGCGGTTCGGTGGACGGCTCCTTCCTCACCACCAGCACCCCGGGGGCCGCGCAGGCCCTGGTGCTGATGGTGCACCTGCTGCTCGCCCTCTCCGCCGCGCTCTGGCTGCGGCTCGGCGACGCGGCGCTCGGCGGGCTCGCCGAGGCACTGCGGGCGCTCGGTGAGCTGCTGGCCTCGCCGCTGCGGGTGCTGCGGCTGCTCGCCCCGCTGCCGGGCTGCCCAGTGACGCTGGCACCCGTACCCGACGCCCGGCAGGCACTGCCCCGGCCGTCCGAGGTCGTGCTCAGCCCGGCGCCACGGCGGGGACCGCCGGCGCTCGCGCTCGCCTGCTGACGGCGGTCGACTCCCGGTCGACCCTCCGACCTGACACCGGTCGGCCCCCGGTCGGACACCGACCGGACGATCTTCCGTCGGCTCAGGCCCGCCTCCGCTCGTAGCCCCCAGTCTTCCGGCACGCCCCCGCGCCTCGCGCGGCCCTGCGGCGTGTCCGTTTCCCAGGAGTTGACGGATCCCATGACCACCTCCCAGCACCAGCCCAAGCTGTCCGCCCGCGAGCGCATGGCCGAGGCCCAGCGCCGCGAGGCCCGTACCCGGGTCGTCCGCCGCCGCGTCGTGGTCGGCGTCTCGATCGCCGGCGTACTCGCCCTGGCGGGCGCCACCGCCGTCGCCATCAGCACGGCGAAGACCACCGACGGCCCCGCCGTCTCCGCTTCCGCTCCCGTCGTCACGCCCGCGAACGCCGGCGGCAAGGACGGCACCGTGATCGTCTACGGCCGCGCGGACGCCCTGCACACGCTCCAGGTCTACGAGGACTTCCGCTGCCCGATCTGCCGCAAGCTGGAGGAGTCCACCGGCAAGACCGTCCAGCAGCTGGCCGACAACGGCACCTACAAGATCGAGTACCACCTGGCGGCCTTCCTGGACGACGGCCTCGGCGGCAAGGGCTCGGCGACCGCACTGGCCGTCGCGGGTGCCGCGCTCAACGAGGGCGTCGACAAGTTCAAGCAGTTCCACGACGTGCTGTTCGCCAACCAGCCGGACGAGAAGGTGGACGGCTTCGGCGACGTCAACCACCTGCTGGACCTGGCGGGCAAGGTGCCCGGGCTGAAGACCGACGCGTTCACCAAGGCCGTCACCGAGGGCACCTACAAGCCCTGGGCTGCCAAGGTCGCCGCCACCTTCGCCGACAGCGGCGTGCAGGGCACTCCGACCCTGATCCTCGACGGCAAGCAGCTCAACGTCTTCGACAAGCAGAACGCCCCGATCACCCCCGAGGCGTACACCGCGTTGGTCCGCCAGAGCACCGGCGGCTGACGCCATGACGCAGAGCACCCCGTCCACCGGTGTGGGGGCGAGCCGGGGCTTCGCCGTGTTCCTGGTCGTCTGCGGCGCGCTGGGGCTGGCCGCCTCGGCCGTCCTGACCGTCGACAAGATCCGCCTGCTGCAGAACCCGAACTACACGCCCAGCTGCAACATCAACCCCGTGATCAGCTGCGGGTCGGTGATGCGCACGGCGCAGGCCGAGGTGTTCGGCTTCCCCAACTCACTGCTGGGGCTGGCCGCGTTCGGCGCCCTGCTGGCCATCGGCGCCGGGCTGCTGGCCGGGGCGACGTACCGGCGCTGGTTCTGGCTCGGCCTCCAGCTCGGCACCGTCCTCGGCCTCGGCTTCACCTGCTGGCTGATCTACCAGGCGCTGTACGAGATCGGGGCGCTCTGCCCGTACTGCATGGTCGTGTGGGCGGTGGTGCTGCCCCTGTGCTGGTACACCACCCTCCACAACCTCCGCCGGCTGACGGGGCGTTACCACTGGGTCGTGCCGGCCCTGTGGTACCTGGGGATCGCACTGCTGATCCTGAACCGCTTCTGGTACTACTGGCGGACCCTGCTGTGAACCGCGCTGACCTGCATGCATGTGCCGGACGGGCCTCGGAGGGCACTTTCGGGGCACATTGCCCGCCCTCGGGCCGCACAGCCGGTGACACCCCGTCGGCGGCCGCCCGCTCCACCGGGACAAGAACCCTGTTGACCGCCGCGCGAGCGCGATCGTCACTCCCGGGCATCAGGCGGACGTAGGCCTTCCACCTGAACGCTTCATCGGAGTGCCCGAGACGGGCGGCCAGGTCCTTGACCAGGCACCCGCCGTCGATCAACGCGGAGGCGTGGGCATGACGGAGGACATGCATTCCGTCCTCCGTCATGCCGCGAACTTCTGCGCCCTGATCGGCGGCGGGACGGTGCCGGCGTGCACGAGTGCAGGCTTCCACACCCCCAGGTTGAAGATCGACCGGTAGAGCGCTTCCCCGCCTTCGGTAGCTCTGGTCCGACGCCTGGGCTGAGTTCGTGCCCTTCCTGGCCTTCGACGTGGAGATCCGCAAGGTCATCTGCTCGACGAACGCCATCGAGTCCGTCAACGCGCGCATCCGCAGGACCGCCCGGGCCCGGGGACACTTCCCGAACCCGCAGGCCGCGCTCAAGTGCGTCTACACGGCGCTGATGTCCCTCGACCCGACCGGCAACGGCCGAAAGCGCTGGACCATGCGCTGGAAGGCCCCGTTGAACGCCTTCGCGAACGGCCTCGAACTCGACCGCGCCGCCGTCGACGCCGGACTCACCCTGCCCTACCACAACGGCCGAGCCGAGGGCGTCAACACGCGCACCAAGCGGATCATGCGGCAGATGCACGGCCGAGCCGGGTTCCCCCTGCTCCGCCACCGCATCCTCCTCCACTGATCACTGCACAGCGCTACCACCGATTACGGGACAGAGCCGTTAAGTTGACACACCCCCTGGCTGCTGATGGCCCAGGAGGCCCGCATGGCTGGCGTGAGCTGCGCGCGAAGCAGCCTGGGGACCAGGCAGTTGCCCGCGTCGAGGCGGGTTGTCAGCTCGGGCCGAGGGGCTCAGGCTCGCAACGACTCGATCTTGTCGAGCAGTCGCATCAGCAGGTCAGCGAGGAGAACGACCTCGGCAGCTTCTGTGGGAATCGGTGTAGTCAACGCGGCGATGGCTGACAGGGTTCTCGAAGAGGCCGATCGCTCCCTTGAAGAACTCCATCAGGGCGACCGCCTCGCCACCATCGGCCTCGACATCCGCCAACGGCCCGCCGGCCTGGCCGTTCGGCCTTTCCGGGCGACCCCGCACTGGTCCCCGCCAGTGCGGCAGACCAGCGATCGGGGCGGCCGGTGCCCCGCCCTCCGGGGGGGCGTGCGGTGAGCGCCTGGCACTCACCGCACGGCGGTCTCGTCAGCCGGGCAGGTAGACGGTCAGGTGTCGGCGGCGGGTTCCTGGCCGTGCTGGGAGCGGCGGAGTTGTTCGTTGATGCGCAGGGCTTCTTCGAGTTGGTCTTCGAGGATGACGATGCGGCAGGCGGCGTCGATGGCGGTGCCCTGGTCGACGAGGTCGCGGGCGCGCATCGCGATGCGCAGCTGGTAGCGGGAGTAGCGGCGGTGGCCGCCCTCGGAGCGCAGGGGGGTGATGAGGCCCTGTTCGCCGAGGGAGCGTAGGAAGCCGGGTGTGGTGCCGGTCATCTCGGCGGCGCGCCCCATGGTGTAGGCGGGGTAGTCGTCGTCGTCGAGGCTGTCTGGGGTGTGGGGCCTGTCGGTCGTCGTAGTCACTGCACCTCTCTTGGTTCCTGGGGAACGCGTCGAGGGGCCCCGGCGCCATTGCGGCTCCGGGGCCCCGAAGGGGAACAACACCATCTACCGGCCTGGGCCGGGTTCCTTGTTCCGCAACTCCCCCAGGGTGGGGGTGTGCGGGGATCGCGTATGCGTGACCGGAAACCACCGTCCTCGTACTCAAAAGGGGGTCTGCGGTGTCCGCCCGGGTGAATACCTCACGGGCCGGGCGATCCTGATGGCGCTCTGTCCCTCCGTTCATCCTCTGTACGGACTGATACTGCGAACTGCTCGGTACTGCTGAACTTCAACTACATGGTCCGACAGCCAGCCCCGTTGCCCGTCCTGCTCACCTGCTCGGCTTGGAACCCCACTGCCTGGTCCTCCCAGCACGCGCGCCGCAGTCCTGGCGCCTTCACTGGGATACCGCGTACCGCGACTGCTGGTACCGCCCGGCCCGGCCGCCGATCCTGCCGCCTTACTGCACCAAACCTGGCATCAGGACCCCACAACCGTGCCGACCTGCGAACTTGTGTACTGCTTCCCGCCAGTTCGTGTCTGGCGAGTACCGCTTGACTGCGTCTACGAGAGAAACACTAACCGCAGCCCCGGGCAATGTCTACTCCAGCCAGCATAGATTTTTCGGTGTTCGAGGGGGAGGTAGTCTTCCCCCCGCAGAACGGACGGTCCGCACCCGCGGCCCGGGACAACGAGCGGCGCTAAGGACGGGAGGCAATGGTGGAAGAGTCGCAGACCACGCCAACGGTGCGCGCACCCGATCCGCACGCACGGGCGTCGTTGGTGTCCGCCCTCACCGAAGCCGTCCGCGACCGCGATGAGCGGGGCCTGCGCCGGCTGCTGGCCCGCTTCGCCGAGCAGGCCGCCATCGCGGACCTGCCCGCCCTGCGCGACGCCCTTGACCCACGGCAGCACCGCGGTCGGCGGCCAGGACCCCGATAGCCGGTACCGACAGCCGCACAGGCGCTGCTGCCACGGCCGTGGCAGCAGCGCCTGTGCGGCTCCGAACGTCAGGTGGCGCGGACCGCGGTGTCGCAGGCCAAGCAGATGTGCCCGGCCCAGCGCGGCGGGAACCAGCGACGCCCCAGGCGGTCTGGCTGCCAACGGTCGGGCACCATGGCCGCGGTGTGCATGCCGCAGAGGGTCAGCGGCCCCGGATCGTCCGGGACGTCCGGATCGGAGAGCGCGGCGTGGACCCAGCGCACCGCCAGGACGTCAACCGGCTCCTCACCCACCATCAGACCGCGCGCCGCCTGCGGCTCGACCAGCTCCACGCGACCCATCACCTCACCGTGCGCGCTGGCGACGGCGACCGCCCCCGGGCGCAGGGGCGGCCGGCAGCGGACCAGGCCGGCCGCCCGGTTTCGCGAGCCTGCGCCCGGACCCGGACCAGGGAGTACGTCCCGGGCCGACGGATGGAGCCGGGCCCATCGTCCGCTCAGTCGCGTCAGCGGGAGGTCGAGCCGCAGCGGGGCGCGGCCGTCCGCGTGTGCGATCTGCCGCCGCCGGCCAACGGGTGGTGGGTCCCGCCGAGAGCAGCCATCGTCCTTCGGGTGCGGTCGGGGCGGGGTGGGGCTCGCGCCCCGGCCGCGCAGGTGGTGTCAGGCGGTGATGGCCTCGCGTTCACCCTTGGCCGCGATGGTGATCTTGCGGGGGCGGGCTTTCTCGCTGATCGGCACCCGCACACTCAGCACGCCTTGGTCGTACTCGGCCTCGATCCGGTCGGTGTCCAGGGCGTCGCCCAGGAACACCTGCCGGGAGAACCGGCCCAGCACCCGCTCGTCCGCCAGCACCTCCGCGCCCTGCGGCAACTGGGAGGCGCGCTCGGCGCGAACTGTCAGGACGTTGCGCTCCACGTCCAGGTCGACGGTCTGCGGGTCGATGCCCGGCAGATCCAGGCGCAGCACGAATACCTCACCGTCGCGGTAGGCGACCAGCGGCATCCCCGCCGGCTGGGACACGGTGCCGACCAGCTGCTGGGTGAGCCGGTCGAGGTCGCGAAGGCCGCGGAGGGGGTCGGTACGCATCAACAAGGGGATCAGCTCCTCACGGTCGTGAACGGTTACGGGTGCCCACGGACGGCCTGCTGCCGGGCCTCCCCGGCTGCACTCCCGCCGGGCACCTCGACGGGAAAGTTATAGCGCCAGCCAAGCTTTCTTGACAAGCATGAACTCAACTTTAGCGATCCGGATGCGCGCAATGCGGGAAGGTCAAAGGCCAGGAGGCCAGGGCCCCGGCAAGGTCGCCGTCGGGCTGGCGGATCGCGCTGCCGTTCACGGGTCCGAGGGGCGCTGGTGCCGTCCTGGCTGCCGGCTCCCGTGATGGGCGGTCGGGGCTTCGGCGGCGGTGGCGCTCACTGTCGAAGTCCAGGGGTGGTCGATGAGGTCCTGACGCAGGGTGCTGTGCCTGGCCAGGCACACGTTGATGGCGTCGATGGCGCCGCCTGTCTCGGACTGGAGGCGTTCGCGGACGTTTTCGAGCCGGTCTTCGAGCTGCTGCCAGCGTTCATCGGCGGTGGGGTCAGGTGCGGCGACGGTTGCTGCCATGGCGGAGCTGGTCGGTGTGGGCGGTGAGGGCGTCGAGGCGGGTGGCGAGGTCGGGGTGGCCGATACCGAGATGGGGACGCACGTCGGTGAGGGGCGCGATGAGGTCGGCGGCATCTGGGGTGGCGAGGGCGGTGCGCAGGGCGGCCTGGGCGGGGCGGCCCTGCGGGGTGAGGTCGGTGAGGTAGGTGATCTGGGCGGCGAGGACGCGCAGGTCGGCGGCGTTGTCGCGGGCCCAGGTGGTGACGGTGCGCTCAGCGGCCCGGCGGTCGCGGACGGCCTTGACTCGCTCGGCACCGGTGCCGGCCGGGCCGGGGGTGCTGGTTGCGGGCCTGAGCCGTAGGTAGCGGTTTTCGGCGGCCTGGCGGCTGGCGACACCCATGGGCTGGGCGAGGTCGGCCCAGGTGGCGCCCGCGGCGCGGGCGGTCTCCACGAGGCCCGCCTCCCAGCCGGCGAGCTCGGTGCGCAGTTCGCGCAGCATCAGGATCGCGGCCAGGGCCGGCTCGGGGCCGGCCTGCGCGTCAGGGCCCGGCCGGTCGGCTTGCCCCGGGGCCTGGGCGGTGCGGACCGCGTCGTCCATGGCGGCCAGCGCTGCGGCCGCGGCAAGGAAGGAGGCGGGCTCGGTGGGCGGGGTGC
Organism: Kitasatospora kazusensis; assembly: GCF_039529945.1. Taxonomy (NCBI): domain Bacteria; kingdom Bacillati; phylum Actinomycetota; class Actinomycetes; order Kitasatosporales; family Streptomycetaceae; genus Kitasatospora; species Kitasatospora kazusensis. Next base: position 16,723 of record NZ_BAAANT010000072.1, read on the forward strand.
CACCGGTCGTCGGCGGGGCGGGCTTCTCACGCATACATGTCACCCTCCAGGCGACGCATGGAGTTGTCATCGGATGGATGACATGTTAGAACAGATTCAGGTGAAGCGCATTGGCCCTGCTGCCTGGACCACTGGAGGTGTTTCCTGATGTTGATGCGCACTGACCCGTTCCGTGAGTTGGACCGGCTTACCCAGCAGTTCCTGAGCACCACCGGCACCTGGTCGCGTCCGACCCCGATGCCGCTGGACGCCTACCGCACCGGCGACGAGTACGTGATCTGCTTCGACCTGCCCGGCGTTGACCCGCAGGCGATCGACATCGACGTCGAGCGGAACATGCTGACCGTCAAGGCCGAACGCCGTCCCCGCCACGAAGGTGAGGGCGTGAAATGGGAGCTGTCCGAGCGCCCGCTGGGCGTCTTCTCGCGCCAGGTCATGCTCTCCGACACCCTCGACCCTGAGGGGATCAGCGCCGACTACGGCGCAGGTGTACTGACCCTGAAGATCCCGGTCGCCGAGAAGGCCAAGCCCCGCAAGATCACGATCAGCCACAGCGGCGACCGCAAGCAGATCCGAGCCTGACCGCCCCAGACCGCCGTCCCGCACCGCTATCCCCCCGGCCGTGCGGGACTGCCACCCCCGGCTGGTCCGCCGCCACCCGGGCACGCCAGGCGTTGTGCGGGCCGAACGGACAGCCAGCGATGCCGGACTGGCGCACGGCAGCACCGTGGTGACAGCAGCGGCGGCATCGACCTCATCAGCGCCCCGTCGCTGCGCGGCCGGCCGCCGCCCTGGAGGAGCACCGCGCGGTGGAGCTCGACCTGTCGGAGGTGCCGCTCGCGGACGTGGCGAACCCCCAGCCGGTACCGACCATCGGGCCCTGACCGCCCTGCGAACCGCTCGCGTCCCGGAATGAGCTAATTCCATCCTGAAATCTGCTGGTCACCGGGGGCTGGTGTGGTGCGGGGTCGGCGTGCTCGGGCTGGTCACGGGCTTGATCGCGATCGGGTGATCGTCCGTCAGCGGGAAACTTCCGCGTTCGTCAGCACGAGCAGGGCACGCAGGAGCGTTGTCGCGTGCC
>NZ_BAAANT010000073.1:0-16589 GCF_039529945.1 Kitasatospora kazusensis
TTTCGTTCACCCGCCGCGCTTTCCGACGTCCCAAACTTTAGCCGAACTCAGCTCCACAAAGCGAATCCGGCCGCAATCCGATAAACGCACACAGCAAATCAGGCCCCATGCGGGACGAGAAGAGAAGTGGTGGTTCGAAGGATTGGCCGCTCCGGGACCGTCCGCGCCGATGCGTGTCCGGTGCTCCCTGCCGAGCGACTAGGGAACACTACGCCCGCCGGACGCCAGATGCAAATCCAGGGACGGCGGCCGACTCCTCCGTCGCGATCCGCCGCCCGGCTCGCGCCAGGACAGGCCCGGGCAGCAGCGGTCAGGGCGTGGCGAGCCATGCCGAGTACCAGTCCCGGAAGTCCGGCCCTGGCGTCAGGCCGCCCCAGTCGGGGTCGTCGAGCCAGACCTGGCCGGCGTTCCTCCCGGTGATGACCAAGCGGTGGAACGTGCCGCAACCGCACTCCCCGATGACCAGGCTCCCTTCGACCGAGTAGGCGGAGTCGCCTCCCTTTCCCGGCCCTGGCCACCCACCGGTGTGCGGGAACGGCGTGGAGAGGAAGCCCGCGCGTCGCCCCTCTTCTCGGAGGTCGTGCAGAGCCTCCTCGTCGTCCACCTCCTCGGCAAGACCCAGGAGTCCGTAGTCCGGGCCCGCTCCTCCGTCTGCGACGTCCTTGAGAAAGCTGCGGTAGGAGGCAGGGAGCCAGACACCGTGCTGCTGCTCGAACACCCGGATCGTCGCCTCGGCCAGCCGAGGCCGAAGCCGGTATCCGTGGTGTGGGGACCCGAAGCGCCGACGCCCCGGGTCTTCTCGGCCCATGGTGGCGACACGGGCACGGACCGAGGCACCGTCCCAGGGCTCGCTCCGGCCCACGTCGTCACTGGTCACGGCAGCACGGTACCGGCGTTCCGGTGCGTCACACCGGCCGGATCGGTGGTCGGGGCCGGGCCGACCGGCGGGCGGGCGGGCGGGCGAGCGGGCGGGCGGGCCGTAGGAGAAGCAGCGGGACGGGGGCGCGGGGAGTTGCGCGGTGCGGAAGGCGCGGCGGCGCTTCCGGTGCCGCGCGGTTCTCCCACGGCCTTCGGCCGGGAGACACCCCCACGCGCCCCTGGAGTGCCCCGGGTCAGCCGACGGTCGGTGTGCGCAGTGAGGCGAGCGCGCGGGCGTACATCATCTCCTTGATCTGCCCGCGTGCCGGGTTGGCCTTGGCCGCCAGCGGGCGGGCGTACTCCACGGCGGTGGCGAGGAGTTCGTCGGCGCCCGCGACGGCGTCGGCGATGCCGGCCGCGAGTGCCTGCTCGCCGCCGTAGCGCCGGCCGGTGGTCATCGCCTCGTGCGCGGTCGCCGGGGTCAGGCGGGCCTGGAGCAGGTCCGACATGCCCGGTTGGAAGGGCAGGCCGAGGTCCACCTCGGGCAGGCAGAAGTAGCCGCGGTCGGTCCGCATCACCCGGGTGTCGTGGGCCAGTGCCCACATCGCCCCGGCGGCGAAGGTGTGGCCGTTCAGGGCTGCGACGGTCACCACCGGCGAAGCCAGCGTGCGGGCCAGCAGGGCGTGCACCCGGTCCAGGTAGGCCAGGGCCTGGTCGCTGTTGCCGCCCATCCAGTCGAGGTCCAGGCCGTTGGACCAGAACTTGCCGCTGCCCGCTGTGACCAGTGCCCGGGGACCGGTCGCGGCGTCCACCTCGTCGAGCGCCGACTCGACCGCGGCGAGCCAGTCGGGGTGGAAGCGGTTCTCGTTGTCGGGGTCGAGGTGGAGGACGAAGACCTCGCCGTCCCGCTCCAGCTTCGGCATGCGGTGCTCCTATCGGGTGGTGGCTTCTCGGGTGGTGGCTTCTCAGGCGGTGGCTTCGTCGCCCGCGGGGGCGGGCGGGCCCAGGGTCAGTCCCACGAGCCGCCCCTGCTCGTACGCCTGCACGATCGCGCGCCGTTGCAGCTTGCCGCTGCTGGTGCGGGGGAGCTGCCCGGGACGCAGGTAGTGCACGTCCGAAGCCCGCACCGTCACCCCGATCGTCTGCACCAGGTGTTCGACGATCCGGGCCCGGCTGCCCTCAACATCCTCGCGTGCCGGGCGGTCCACCTCGGTCAGAACGACGATTTGTCCCTGGATCTGCGCGACCGCCGTGCGGCCCTCGCGGACGAACGGCACCTGCTCCACCGCCTGTTCGAAGTCGGCGGCGAAGAAGCTCTGCCCGTTGACCTTGATCCGGTCGCTGATCCGGCCGGTGATGAACAGCTCGCCGTCGTCCAGGAAGCCGATGTCGCCGGTAGCGTAGAAGCCGTCCGCGCCGGTGAGCGGTCCCGGCCGGTCGAAGTAGCCGGCCGCCAGGCTGCCGCCCGCCAGCTCGATCTCACCGAGCTCGCGCTCCGCGCACTCGCGCCCGTCCTCGTCGCGCAGCCGTACGGTGAACTCCGCCATCGGGCGGCCCACCGAGACGGCCGGCAGGCCCGAGGGGGACGGCACCTCCCGGATCTCGCCGCCCACCGGGCGGCTGGAGACCAGCAGGACCACCTCGGCCATGCCGTAGCAGGGCATGAAGACGTCGCGCCGCAGGCCGGCCGGGGCCATCAGGTCCAGGAAGGCGTACAGGTTCGGCAGGTTGATCGGCTCGCTGCCGAGGTAGATCGACCGCATCCGGGAGAGGTCGAGTGCGGCGAGTTCCTCAGGGTCGAGGTCCTGCATCAGCTTGAGCGAGTAGTCGACCGCGAAGTTCGGGATCACCGTCCCGATGGCCCGTTCCCGGGCCATGTGCTCCCACCAGCCGTAGGCGTCGAACAGGAAGGTCACCGGCTCGGCGAGCAGCAGGTCGCAGCCCGCCGTGAAGCAGGACAGCATGCCGCCGACCAGGCCCATGTCGTGGTAGAGCGGCAGCCAGCTGCTCACCCGCTCCTCGGGCTTGCGGCCGTCGGTACGGGTGATCATGGCGAGGTTGGCCCGCAGCAGGTCCTGCCGGACGGGGATGCCCTTGGGGAAGGACGTCGACCCGGACGAGAACTGCACGAACGCCAGTTCCTCGTCGCCCGGGGTCCGCAGCCGGGCGCCGGGGCTGCGGACCCCGGCCGGCGGCAGCGGCAGCGGCTCCACCGGGAGCTCGGTGCCGGCCAGGCTCGGCACCTGGAGGATCCGGGTCGCGCCGAAGTCCCGGGCGACCCGGGCGAGGAACTCCTGATAGCCCTCCCTCGGGGTGTTCAGGACGAACGGCTTCACCGACAGCGGTACGGCGCCGAGTTCCATCAGGCCCAGGAAGGCGAGGATCACCGCGCTGGAGGTCTCGAACGGGAACAGCACCCGCTCCCCCGGCTCGATCCCCTGCTCGCGGAAGGCGTCCGCGTACCCGGCGATGCGCTCCGGGAACTCCCGGTAGCCGACGAACTCGGGCTGGTCGGAGAACTTCTCGTACAGGTACAGGCCCCGCTCGGGCGGACACTCCTGGTTGCGCTGGATGTATTCGAGCACCGCGCCCCTCCTACTGTCGTGGTCGTCTGTCCGGCGGCGTCCGGTCGCGGGCCCCGGCCGGGCCGGGCACCGATCGCACCCCGTCCGGCACCGCTCGGGCCCCGTCCGCGACGGCGGCCGTGAGGAAGTCCTGCATCGACACCAGGCAGCGCTGCGCGGCGTCCAGGAAGGCCACGGTGACGAGCGCGTCCACCGCCGGGCGGCCGGACTCCGGCAGGTGGATGCGCTGTCGGAACCGCGCCCGGTAGGTGACGTCGTCCGGGTCGTAGTCCTCGGCCGCCGGGGACTCCAGGACGGTGCTGACCTCGACCCGGCCGCGCGGGATCTCCGCCAGGTAGTCGATCTCGGTGCGGGCGACCACCGCGATCAGGCGGTCGCCGTGCACCAGCCCCTGGAGGCCGAGCCAGTCCCAGCGGCCGGCCTCCAGGTACTCCAGTGCCACCGCGTTGTTCACGTGTCCCAAGGCGTCGAGGTCATTGGGGCGGACCGGCAGGATGAGCCGTGATTCGCCGAAGTACATGCCGGACCGCCCGATCGATCGTGCCGAGGAAACCTGTCGCCGCCGGGGCACCGCCGGTGACGAGGACCACGGCGGACACGAATCCGCCGCTGTGCGAGATCGAGACGCTCACCCGTAGGCCGTGCCGGGCCAGGTGGGCCGCCAGTGCGCCGTGGACGGCGAAGCCCGGGGCGCCGCGGCGGTCGTGGACCAGTTCGGCGTCCGTCCAGAACCAGGTCCGGTCGGCCGGCGGGAGGGCCTTGAACAGCGCCTCCTTGGCCGCGAAGGCGCCGGCCAGGCTCTGCAGCGGGACGACAGCCCCGGCGAAGTGCGCCAACTCCCCCGTGGTGAAGAAGACATCGGGCTCGCGGAGGGCGGACGCGACCTCCAGTTCGCTGATCAACTGGAGGTCGTGCCCGAGGCCCGTCAGCTCCCGACGAGATCCATCCACGTGTCCTCGACCTCTTCGCGGGTGTGGACCTCGATCCCGGTGATCTTCCGGAGGGCGCCGCAGATGAGCTGCTCCTTCTTCTCCAGCGCCTCGGGCCGGAAGTCGGAGTCGCCCGTGTCGAGCTGGTCCCACCAGTTCACGTGGGTGCCGCGCTCCTCCAGCTGGTCCCGGGCGCTGCCCTGGAGCTCGCCGTCCTCGCGCAGGAACAGATGCGCCACCGCGAAGGCGTCCTTGGCGTGGTACTCGCCGCTGTCCACCAGCGCCTTCGCGAACGAGACGAAGTAGTTGCGGTGCTGGATCTCGTCGGCCGCGACCTGCTTGAAGATCCGGCGCAGGCCCTCGTCCTGGATCACGTGCTGGCACTGGCCGTAGTTGACCGCCGCCGTGATCTCGGAGATCGCGAGGAGCACCAGGGTGCGGAGCATGTCGTCGTCGGGGAAGACCTGCCGGAAGGCGATGAAGGTCTCGTCCGAGATCGGGTCCATGCCGCCGAGGTCGGCCAGCCGGTTGAACACCGTCTCGTGGTGGGCCTCCTCCTCGTTCCAGTACCGGCTCCAGGTGCCGCAGGCCTGCATGATCGCCGCGACGGCCGGGTTGCTCTCCTGCCAGCGGCGGCACTCCGCCTCCGCCTGGCGCTCCAGCCGGTCCGCGCCCGGCTTGGTGGTCAGCTCGGCCCGGCCGGCGTTCCACACCAGGGTGCGGTCGAGCGGGGTCAGGCTCTCCAGGTCGACGTCGGCCAGCATCTCCATGACGCTCCACCGGCGGGACTCGTGCAGCCGGTGCTGCTCCCAGGTGACGTCCACCAGGGACATCCCGCGCCGGGTCATCGCGTCGAAGAGGTCGGTGATGATGGCGGGCGCCTCGGCGGCGGAGTTCCGACGGGCGGCCGCCCCCTCGGTCCGCTCGACGGGCTCGGCGGGTGCCACGGGCTCGACGGCCTCGACGCGCTCGGTCTCGACGATGCTCATGCGGCCGCCTCCTTCTTCTGCCGCTCGAATTCCTCGATGAAGACCTTCAGAACGGTCGAGACCGGCGTGTCGAGAGGCAGCGCGGGAAGGCGTACCCGGACGCCGTAGTCCTTGCGCAGTGCGTTGGCCGTACGGGCGAACGCCTCCATCAGGTCGATGCTGTTGGTCATTCGCGGGCTGCGGCCGATCACCGCCGCCAATGTCACATCGTCTACGAATAGTTGGTCTTCTGACAGCCCCGCATGCTCGGCGAACTTCTGCCGAATGTAGGACTCCACCCCAGGCGTCACCATGGCTCAGGATCATACAAGTTGACGAGTCTTGACGCCAAGTGTTTAAAACCACAAGGGCAGTTGAAGGATCACCGGATCACACTTCGGGCTCATGTCAAAAGAACTCCGCGTGAATATCACACGGGAGTCCCGCCGCGCAGACCCGAATCAGCGTCGGCGGGCCCCATTCCGTCCGTATCCGGAATACCCCGGAAATGGCACTCTCCGGGGCCCGCCGTGCTTTCGGCCCCGGGCCGGCACGGCCTTGGCCGGGGCCCGCCGTGCTTTCAGCCCCGGACCGGCACGGCCTTCCCACGGACGGTCGCGGCGGCGAGCAGCGCGACCGCGACGGCGAAGCCGATCGCGAGGTACCAGGCATCGCGGGCTCCCCCGAGTACGTCGGTGGCGGAGGAGGTCAGGATGGAGACCGCGAGTGCGGTGCCGAGGACGGCGCCGAGTTGGCGGAAGGCCGCGTTGGCCGCGCTGGCGGTGGCCAGCCGGCTCGGCTCGACCCCGGCCAGCGCCACGCCGCCCAGGACCGGCCACACCAGGCCGGCGCCGGTGCCCATGACGGCCGCGCCGGGCAGCCAGTGGGTGAGGAAGTCGGGGTGCTGCCCGCCGCCCCAGGAGAGCAGCAGCGTGCCGCCGATGTAGACCAGGCAGCCCGCGATGACGACCAGGCGGTCGCCGAACCGCTCGGCCAGCCGGCTCGCCGGGCGGGCGACGATGGCGGTGGCGATCGGCGGCGGGGTGGTGGCGAGGCCGGCGGTGAGCAGCGACCAGTGCCAGTGGCTGGTCAGGAAGAGGATGTTGTTCAGGATGACGGCGTAGAAGGTCACCGAGAACAGCATGGTGCCGATGTTGCCGCCGACGGCGTGGCGCGAGCGGAGCAGGTCGAGCGAGACCACCGGGGCCGGGTGGCGGGCGCTGCGGAGCATCACCAGGACCAGCAGCAGGACTCCGGCGGCCAGGCAGCCGATGGTGGGCAGGCTGGCCCACTTCCAGTCCGGGCCCTTGACCAGGCCCATCGCGAGCAGGCCGAGGGAGCTGCCGAGCATGACCGCGCCCAGGATGTCCGGGGTGGGGCCGCCGCGTTCGCGCTGCTCGGTGAGGTACCGGGTGGCCCAGACGGCGACCAGTCCGATCGGGATGTTCACCAGGAAGACCGCCCGCCAGGTCCAGTGTTCGGCGAGCAGCCCGCCGAGGCCGGGCCCGATGCCGGCGGCCAGCGCCGCCGCCGCGCCCCAGACGGTGATCGCGATCAGGCGGCGGGCCATCGGGAACAGCGGGATCAGCAGCGCGAGCGAGGTCGGGACGAGGATCGCGGCGCCGACCGCCTGCAGCAGCCGGGCCCCGATCAGCAGTTCGGCCGAGTTGGCGGCCCCGCAGACCGCCGAGGCGAGGGTGAAGGTGGTCAGGCCCACCGCGAAGGAGCGGCGGCAGCCGAGCCGGTCGGCCATCCGCCCGGCGGGCAGCAGGAAGGCGGCGATCACCACGTTGTAGCCGTTCAGCACCCAGGACAGGGTCGGCAGGTCCGAGCCGGAGAACGTCTTGGCGATGTTGGGGAACGCCACGTTCACGATGGTGCTGTCCAGGAACGCCACGAAGGCGCCGAGGCAGCACAGCAGGACCAGCCTGACCGGTGGCTTGGCGGCGGGCTCGCTGCCCACGGCGTCCCTGGTTCCGTCGAGAGCGACCGGTGTGTCGGCCATCTGTACGTCCTCTCCTGAGTGGGACACGTCCTAGTACACCGGCAGCGAGGGGTCGACCTGGCTCGCCCAGGCGAGCACGCCGCCGTGCAGGTGGGTGGCGTCGGCGAAGCCGGCCTTCTTCAGCGCCGCGAGCGCCTCGGCCGAGCGGGCGCCGGACTTGCAGTGCAGCACGATCGGTTTGTGGTGCGGCAGTTCGGCCAGCGCCTCGCCGGAGAGGATCCGGTCCTTGGGGATCAGGGTGGCGCCGTCGATGTGCACGATGTCCCATTCGGCCGGCTCGCGGACGTCGATCAGCGCGATCTCGGTGCCGGCGGCCAGCATCGCGTGCAGCTGGCGCGCGGTGATCGTGGACCCGGCGGCGGCCGCCTCGGCCTCGGCGGAGACCACGCCGCAGAACGCGTGGTAGTCGATGAGCCCGGTGACGGGCCGGCGGTCGGGGTGCCGGCGCAGCTTCACCGTCTCGTACGTCATGCTCAGCGCGTCGTGGACCATCAGGCGGCCGAGCAGCGAGTCGCCGATGCCGGTGATCAGCTTGACCGCCTCGGTGACCATGATCGAGGCCACCGAGGCGCACAGCACGCCGAGCACGCCGCCCTCGGAACAGGACGGCACCAGGCCCGGCGGCGGCGCCTGCGGGTAGAGGTCGCGGTAGGTGATCCCCCGGTCGTCGGGGGCGTTCTCCCAGAAGACCGAGACCTGTCCCTCGAAGCGGAAGATGGAGCCGTAGACGTACGGCTTGCCCGCGAGCGAGGCGGCGTCGTTGACCAGGTAGCGGGTGGCGAAGTTGTCGGTGCCGTCGATGACCAGGTCGTACTCGCCGAACAGGGCGACGGCGTTGTCGGAGTCCAGCCGCGTCTGGTGCAGCCGCACCTGGACGCCGCTGTTGAGCTCCCGGATCGCGTCCCGCGCGCTCTCCGCCTTGGGCCGGCCGATGTCGGACTCGCCGTGGATGACCTGGCGCTGGAGGTTGGAGGACTCCACCTCGTCGAACTCGACGATGCCCAGTGTCCCGACCCCGGCGGCCGCCAGGTAGAGCAGGGTGGGCGAGCCGAGGCCGCCCGCGCCGATGACCAGGACCCGGGCGCTGCGCAGCCGTTTCTGGCCGTCCACCCCCACCTCGGGGATGATCAGATGGCGGCTGTACCGGGAGACGTCGTCCCTGGTCAGCTCGGCCGTCGGCTCGACCAGCGGCGGCAGTGGTCTCGTCGGCACTTGCGCTCCTTCACGTCCGGACCGCACCCGTTCGGCATGTCGCCCGGACCGGATGGAGGCAGTTCAGTTGGAGTGCCCCGGTTCGGGGCCCCCTTCAGGTGCGTGCTGCCGGGTGCCGGAGAGGGTTCCGCGCGGGCGCGGGCAGGCGTGGCGGGGCCGTCGGCACGACGTGCCGGACCGTGGTCCGGCAACTCTTCGTCCCGCCCGCCTCGTTCACTGCCCGCTCGAACGCACTCGACCCCCCGAGCACCCTGGTGAGCCTGATCACCATGCTGCTTGTTACCCGCCAGTGTCAATCCCCGTCCGGCCCCCGTCCGACCTGCCTGACGAGCCGTCAAGCCGGTTACCGATCGGTACAACTGCGCGCACGGAAGATCGTTGACCGTTGCCGAGTCTTGCTGTAACACTGCTCGCCTGATCAAGTGCGGGGGAGGGCACGGGGATTGAGCAGATCTCATTGGCGTGCGGCCGAGAGCCTCGCGCAGATGCTGCACGACCGGGCGCAACAGTCGCCCGATGTCGTCGCCTACCGGTTCGTCGAGGACGACGAGTCGGCCCATGAGCTCACCTACGCCGAACTGGACGCGCGGGCACGGGCAGTGGCCGCCGAGATCACCGCGACCGGCAAGGGGCGGACCGATCCGGCGCTGCTGCTGTTCGCACCCGGCCTGGACTACCTCGCGGGCCTGTTCGGCTGCTTCTACGCGGGGGTGCCCGCCGTCCCGGCCTTCCCGCCCGACCCGACCCGGCTGGCGCGGACGCTGCCCCGGCTCGCCGCGATCATCGAGGACGCCGGCTCGGACCTGGTGCTGACCACCTCGGACATCGCGGCACTGATGGCCGACTGGCTCGCCACCGCGATGGCCGGCCGCACCCCCCGGGTGATCGCGACCGACCTGGCCGCCGCCGACGGGGCGGGCGTGACACCGCCGGCCGGGCCGGACCGGCTGGCGCTGCTCCAGTACACCTCGGGCTCCACCTCGCTGCCGCGCGGTGTGATGCTCACCCACGCCCAGCTGATCGCCAACTGCGGCGAGATCGCGCGCGGGTTCGGCATGCACCAGGGCAGCGTGGGCGGCCTCTGGCTGCCGCCGTACCACGACATGGGCCTGATCGGCGGCATCCTGACCCCGCTGTCCTGCGGCATCCCGGTGACGCTGATGTCGCCGGTGAGCTTCCTGCGCCGTCCGCTGTCCTGGCTGCGGATGGTCTCCCGATACGGTGCGACGATCACCGGCGGCCCGAACTTCGCCTTCGACCTCTGCGTCCGGCGCGCGAAGGACACCGAGCTCGAAGGGCTGGACCTGTCCGCCGTCGAGCTCACCTTCACCGGCGCCGAGCCCGTCCGGGCCGAGACGATCGCCCGGTTCACCGAGCGGTTCGGGCCGTACGGCTTCCGGGAGGAGTCGTTCTACCCGTGCTACGGGCTCGCCGAGGCGACGCTGTTCGTGACCGGCGGCAAGCCGCTGGGCGGCTGGCGCTCGGTGCCGGTCGCCCGCGACGCGCTGGAGCTGCACGGCACCGCCCGCCCGGCCGGGCCGGACGAGCCGTCCAGGTCGCTGGTGGGCTGCGGCCCCCCGGGCCCGGACACCCGGCTGCTGGTGGTCGACCCGGCCACCCGCGAGCCGCTGGGCGAAGGGGCGGTCGGCGAGATCTGGGTCGACTCGCCGAGCGTCGCCGACGGCTACTGGCGCCGCCCGGAGGAGACCGCCGAGGCCTTCGGCGCGACGACCGCCGAAGGGGACGGCCCGTACCTGCGCACCGGCGACCTCGGGTTCGTCCTGGACGGCGAGCTGTTCCCGGCCGGGCGGATCAAGGACCTGATCGTGGTCAACGGGCGCAACTACCACCCCGTAGACATCGAGCGGGTCTGCGAGGCCTCGGTGGCCGGCCTGCGCCGCAACTGCGGAGCGGCCTTCGCGGTGGAGGACGACGCGGGCGCCGCCGAGCGGCTGGTGCTGGTCTACGAGGCCGACCCCGCCGACGAGGAGGGGTACCGGGCCGCCGTCGACGGCATCCGGCGGGCCGTCTCGGCCGAGCTGAGCGTGCCGCCGCACACCGTGGTGCTGGTCCGGCCCCGGACGATCCCCAAGACGTCGAGCGGCAAGGTGCAGCGCTGGCTGGCCCGACGGCAGTACCTGGCCGGCGAGCTGGCGGAGCTGGCCCGCTGGCAGGCACCCGGCCGGCCCGGCGGAACGAGCGGTACCACCACACCTACGAAGGCGGACGGACGATGATCGTCAAGGTCAGGGGCATCCTGCTCCGGTTCACCAACTACGAGAACGAGATCGAGGTCGGGGGCAGCACCGTCCGGGAGGGCCTGGCCGCGCTGGCCGAGCGCTTCCCCACCCTGGACGAGGTGCTGATGGACCGGGAGGGCAGCGTCCGCGCGACCCACCTGATCGCGCTCAACGGCGAGCAGCTCTCGCTGGAGGAGCTGGACCGGGAGGCCACCGAGGACGACCGGGTGGACATCGTCACCGCCGTCTCCGGAGGCTGAGGCACCCCATGCCGCGCAGCTCCGGCTACGAACTCGTGCTCGACGCGAGCCTCTTCACCCCCACCCAGTTGCAGCCCACCGCCGTCGGCCGGCTCGGTTTCCAGGCCGGGACCCGCTGGCTGCGCGACCACGTGTGCAGCCACCGCACGCTGGTGTCCGAGCACCAGGTGGGCCTGGTGCTGTGGGCCTGGCAGCTGGAGTACGAGCAGCCGCTGCGCTTCACCGACGCCGACGAGGTGCAGGTCGACGTACGGGCCCGGGTGCGCGGACCGCGCTCCTCGCAGCTGGAGGTGGAGATGACGGTCTCCGGCCCGGCCGGTGTCGCGGTGCGGACCACCGCCGCCTCGGTGCCGCTGCGGCTCAGCGGCGACCAGGCGCTCTCCGGCACGCCGACCGGGCTGCCGGACACCCTGCTCGCCGCCTTCCGGCCGGACGAGGTCGAGCGCTCGCCGTTCCGCTCGCCGGTACCCGCGCTGCGGGCCGCCTTCGAGCGCGAGGGCGAGCGGATCGGGTCGGACACCACGACCTTCCGGGTGCACCGCCACCACTGCGAGGTGGCCGACCAGTGGTACTGGGCCGAGTCGCTCGGCTTCGCGGGCGGCGCCCGGGAGGAGTTCGTGCTGCGGCACGGGCGGCGGGCGCCCGAGCTGCGCCGCCCGCTGGCCGAGGGGCTCCGCCGGGTCGACGTGACCTGGCTGCGGGCCGGGCAGCTGTGGGACCTGCTCAAGGTCACCACCACCGCCTACCGGCACGGCGCGGACATCGCCTTCGTCCACGAGCTGGGCCTCGCCGAGGACGACGGCGGCGGGCCGTACGCGGTCGTGGTGGAGCGCTCGTGACCGGCACCGGAGGTACCGCCGCGCTGCCCGCCTTCGCGGCGGCCGAGGAGTTGGAGCGGGAGCTCGGCTGCCCGTTCGACCCCGGCAGCGGGATGTCGCTGGCGGCCGGCGTCCGCGCGGACGACCTGGAGGTGGAGCCGGCCGCCGCGTACGAGGCGGCCTGGTCGGCCGGCCTGCACGAGCACCTGGTGCCTGTCTCCGAGGGCGGCCGGCTGGCCTCGTTCGAGTCGCTGACGGCCGTGGTGCGCGCCGCCTCGCGCCGGGAGCTCGCGGTCTCGGTCGGGCTCGGCTCGACCCTGCTGGCCACCACCCCGGTGTGGATCTGGGGGGACGACAAGCAGCGGCGCCGGGTCGCCGAACTCGCGCTCGGCCGCGCCTGGGGCACCGCCGGGATCAGCGAGGAGGCGGCCGGCAGCGACCTGCTGGCCACCGCCACCCGGGCCGCCCCGACCGACGGCGGGTACGTCCTGAACGGGCGCAAGTGGCTGGTCGGCAACGGCCGGCGGTCCTCGTTCGCGACCGTGCTGGCCGCCTCCGAGCCGTCGTTCGGGCTGTTCCTGCTCGACTTCGAGGCCCTCGGCACCGGCGGGGTCCGGCGGCTGCCGAAGGTCCCCACCCACGGCCTGCGCGGGCACGACCTGAGCGGCTTCGAGCTCACCGACTGCCACGTCGGCGCCGACGCGGTGGTCGGACGGCCGGGCCGGGGCGTCGAGATGGTCTCCGGCATGCTCCAGTACACCCGGACGCTGGTCGGCGCGAGCAGCCTCGGCGCCGCCGACACGGCGCTGCGGATCGCGCTGCGGCACGCGCGCGGACGGGTGCTGTACGGCGCCCCGGCGCTGGCACTGCCGCCGGTGCGTTCGCTGCTGGCCCGCGCCTTCGCCGACCTGCTGGTCGCCGAGTGCACCGAGCTGTCCGCCGCGCGCGGCCTGGACGTGGCCCGGCAGCGGATGGCGCTCTGGTCGGCCGTGGCGAAGTACGTCGTCCCCGGGCTCTGCGTGGACGCCGTGAACGCCTGCGGCGAGGTGCTGAGCGCCCGCGCCTACCTGCGCGAGGGCGAGGCGGGCGCCTTCCAGAAGCTGGCCCGCGACCTGGCGATCACCCCGGTGTTCGAGGGCACCCAGCTCGTCCAGCTGGACACCGTCCGGGCCCAGTTGGTCAGCGGCGCCCGGCGGCGGCCCGGCACCCAGGCCGGACTGCCGCTCCCCCTGCTGTTCGGCTTCGGCGAGCCGGTGCCGACCCTCGCCCCACGGGACCAGCGCCCCTCGCTCACCTACGGCAGCGCCGACGAGGTGGTCGACCGGCTCGACGAGGCCGTCGAGGCACTGGCCGACGACCCGGAGCTGGCGGCGCTCGCCCGCACCCTGCTCACCGTCCGCGACGAGACCCGGGAGACCGTACGCGGGCTCGGCGCGCAGCGCGGCACCGAGGCGTACGAGGCGGCCCGGCGGCACTGCCTGGTGCACGCCGGCGCCTGCTGCCTGCACACCTGGCTCCAACGCCGGGACGCACTCGGCGGCCTGGCCGCCGACCGGGCCTGGCTCTCGGTCGCGCTGCGCCGGGTGCTGGAGCGGCTCGGCCGCCCGGCCGGGCCCGACCCGGCGGCCGAGGACCGGCTGGTGCGCCGGCTGGAAGACCTCGACGACGACGACCGGGCGTTCTCCCTCGTGCCGCTGCGGCTCGCGCCGCAGTACCGGGGGCCCGCACCGGCCCGACCCTAGGAGAACGCCATCATCACCGAACACCGCGACCCCGCCGCCGAGTACGGCGCCGGCTGGCTGTCCTCGCTGATCGGGGAGCTGCTCGGCGTCGACGAGCAGGAGTTCCCGGCCGACCGGCCGCTCGGCGAGCTCGGCATCGACTCGCTGACGGCGGCCCAGCTCTCCGTCGAGGTCGAGGAGCGCACCGGCGCCACCATCCCGCTGGAGCGCTTCCTCGGCGAGGAGACGCTCCAGGACCTGGCCCGCGAGCTGGCGGCCGCTGCGGCGGCCGGGGCCGAGGCCACGGCGTGACCGCCCGCGCGCACGCCGTCGACGTGATGAACCGGGCGGACCCGGCACACCGCACGCTCGACACCGAGATCGAGGAGATCCGCCGGGAGGCCCGGCGCCGGTTCGGCAGCTTCGTACTGGACACCGCCAACCCGGGCGCGCACTTCCGCAACCACGAGCGCAGGCCGCTGGACAACCGGGTCTTCGAGCAGGCGGGCGACCTCGGGCTGATGCGGTTCTCGCTGCCCGCCGAGATCGGCGGCGAGGGGCGGGACAAGCTCGCCTGGGGCGTGGTGGTCGAGGAGATCGCCCGGCTCTCCCGGGATCCCGGCTTCGCCGTGCTGCTCGACATCAGCGTCGAGATCACCGAACTGCTGCTCTCCAGCGGCCGGCCCGAACTGATCGAGCGCTACGTCCCGGACCTGGCGGCCGGACGGCGGTTCGGCGTCCAGGGCGCCTACGAGAGCCGGGACCCGTACGACTACCGGTCCACGGCGCGGCTCGACGGCGACACCTGGGTGCTCAACGGCGTCAAGCGCTTCGTGGCCGGCGCGCGCTTCGCCGACCTGTTCATCCTGTTCCTGCGCGACGAGGCGTCCAACGACATGCTGGCGTTCCTGGTCGAGAAGGACGACCCCGGCGTCACGCCCGTGCACATGGACACCATGGGCATGAACACCATGGGCCTGGGCCAGGTGCTGCTGGACGAGGTACGGCTGCCGCAGTGGCGGCTGGTCTGGCGTGCGGACGCGCTCAGCGAACTCAACACCTACGCCCGGATCCGGCGGACGATGAGCGCCTGCGGGGTGCTCGGCGCGCTGGACGGGGTGGTCGAGAACTGCGTCGAGTCGCTCGCCCCGCGCAGGCGCGGCGGGCGCCGGGTGCTCGACCACCAGAACGTCGAGCGCTCGGTCGGCGAGATGCGGATGCTGCTGCAGACCGCCCGGGCGAGCGTCTACCGGGCCCTGGACGGCACCCGGTCACCGGACCGCGACCCGCACTTCGACGAGTTCGCCACCGCCGCCAAGCACCACGCGGCGGAGTGCGCGCTGCAGGTCGGCCGGCTGGTGATGAGCCTCCAGGGCGGCGAGGCGTACATGTCCGCGTTCCCGTGGGAGCGGTTCATGCGCGACATCCTGGGCCTGATCTCCGGTCAGGGCTCGCAGGAGATGCTGCTGATCCAGCTCGGGCAGCGCACCATCGTCGGGCTGGAGGGCAGGCGGGTCCGGGAGGAGGCCGCCGAGCGCACCGTCGCGCGGCTGGCGGACTCCTGGTGGGCGCTGCACGCGGCGGCGTCCGCCGGGGAGTACGGCGAGGAGCTGGGCGAGGCGGTCGGCGCCGTCCTGGCCGCGGCCGGACTCACCGAGGCCGCCACCGGGCCGGCGGCCCTGCTGCTCGACTCGGCGCACGCCCTGCTCGCGGCCGTACGGTCCGGGCAGGTGCCCGCCGCGCTGCCGCCGGGGCCGGCCGGGCTGTCCGAGGGACGGCTCGCCGAGTCGGCCGCCGGGGCCTGGCGGCTGCTGGCCTGCGTCATCGCGCAGGAGACCGGGCTGTTGGCGCGGCTGCTGCGGCCGTGCACCGTACGGGAGGCGGCCGGGGAGCTGCCCGAGGAGTTCACCGAGGGGCTGCTCGGCCTGCTGGCCGGCGCCTCGGTCGTGCGGGTGGACCGCGACGGCCGGTACGCCGTCGACCCGGGGCTCGAACGGGTGCTCATCGGCGGCCCGCGCACCTCCGCGTTCGCCGCGCGGCTGCGGCGCGCGGCGGCCGGCGGCGCGCAGCTGCGGACCGGGAAGCCGGCCGGGGCCGGGCGGGCGGCGGTGGCCGGCTGCGGCGGCGAGGCGGCGGCGCTCGCGGACGTGCTGGTCAACTCCCTGCTCGGGCGGCTGGAGGGGCTGCCCGAGCTGCTGGACCGGCCCGGCGCACGGGTCGGCTGCGCGGCGGCTGACGGCGGCCGGTCCGCCGTCGAGCTGGCGCGGCACATCCCGTTCGTCCCGGTGCTCGCGCTGGAGCCGGACGGGGCACCCGTACCGGTGACCGACGGCTCGGTCCAGGTCCGGGCGGCCGGCCCCGAGGGCTTCGAGGACGACGACCGGCTCGCCCTGGCCTGGCTCCCCACCGCCGGACTGACCGGCGCCGGGCTCCGGGAGGCCGTCACGGCCGCGGCCGGGGCCCTGCTCCCGGGCGGCTGGCTCCTCCTGCCGTGCCCGCTCCCGCCCAAGCGGCCGCTCGGCGCGGCAGTGGTCCGCCTCGAACTCGCGGTCGCCGGGGGGACGGCCCTGGCCGCCGGCGAAGCCGAGGACCTGCTCCGGTCGGCAGGGCTGAGCCA
This sequence comes from Kitasatospora kazusensis, assembly GCF_039529945.1. Classification (NCBI taxonomy): domain Bacteria; kingdom Bacillati; phylum Actinomycetota; class Actinomycetes; order Kitasatosporales; family Streptomycetaceae; genus Kitasatospora; species Kitasatospora kazusensis. Next base: position 16,214 of record NZ_BAAANT010000073.1, read on the forward strand.
CGTCCGCTCGGACTGGGAGGACGCGGCACTCGGCATCCGGCTGGTGGCAGGGCGACGGCGCTAGCGGCTTCGCCGACCGAGCACAGGGCCGCGGGGAACTGCGCGGATCCGGCAGGTGCGGAGCTGCGCCTGCCGGATTCGCGCAGTTCCTTCGCCGGCGTCACCGGATGCCGGAAGTCCGGCGAGGGGACGAGGGTGCCGGGGCGGGTCCGCTCAGGCGCCGTCGCGGCCGCTGTGAGAGTCGGAACGGCCCCGAACCACGGCTCGTCCCGGAACGACCGCTAGGGCCTGTCGTCAAACCCCCGTCGTCGCCCGAAGGGCGGCGGCGCGGCTCCCCCAGCCTTCGGCCGGGAGGTGCCCCCACGGTGCGTGCTCT
>NZ_BAAANT010000074.1:0-16453 GCF_039529945.1 Kitasatospora kazusensis
GCCGGGGAAGCTCACCCCGGCCGCGCCGCTCGACCCGGCCGCGCTGCGGCAGCTGTCCCGGCACGCGAGCGACGTGCTCTCGCCCGCCGGCCGGATGGCGGACGCGCCGTCGCTGGCCGAGGCGGGAGCCCACTTGTCGATCGCGCTCGCCGCGTTCAACCCGCTGCTCACGCCCGCCGAGGGCGCGCAGGACATCGACCGCCTGGCGGACGCTGAGCACGCGCTCGACCACCTGCACCGGACGACCAACTACGTGCGCGAGCATGCGGTGGAGAGCGTGTCCGAGGAGGAGCGGGAGGCCCGGCACGCGGGGATGATCGCCAGCTGCCTGGAGGAGGGGCTGACGGTCGTCGGCTCGCTCACCGCCGAGTTGCTGATGGCCAAGGGCCGCCGGATCACCGTCCGGCTGACCACGGACGACGCCTACCAGACCATCCGGCTGGAGGAGCCGGGGGAGGAGCCCCGGACGCTGCGGCTCTCCGGCCGCGACCGCCTGGAGCTCCACCACGGGCTGCACGAGATCGGCCGGATCGTCTGGCTGATGCTGCGCGCCGAGGACGGCCAGCGGTGAGCGCCGAGGCCGACCGGTTCCGCCGGGTGCAGCCGGCCTTCGCGGTGCTGCGCCCGGCCACGGTCCGCCGCATCGGCATCGAGGCCGAGGAGAAGCTGTTGCCGTCGATGCTGGAGGAAAACCCGGAGCCGCTGGCCGCCGCGGCCTGGCAGATGGCGATCGCCTTCCGCGCGCTCGGCGACCTGATCGAGTCCGGCTCGGACCAGGCGGTGGCGACCGGCGAGGACGTCGCCACCCGGCTGCAGTCCGCGCTGGAGGACGTGCACCGGCACCTGGGCCAGAAGGTGCCCGCCGGGCGGCTCGCCGAGCGCTCCTTCGAGCGGCAGGTCGACCGGATCGACACGGGGGAGGCCGCGATCGGCGCGGTGACCGTCGAGGTGGTGCTGGCCGAGGGCGCGCGGGCCGCGACGGTCCACCTGGCCCAGGAGCGGCCCGACGCCCCGGTGCAGATCACCGGCGACGTGAAGAAGGCCGGCGGACAGCTCGACGGCGCCGCGCACCTCGACGTCCAGGCCGGGCTGGAGATGGTGGCCCGCGCGCTCGCCCCGTACGTCGAGGAGTCGGCCACCCGCCCGATCTGACCGACCCGCCGCTGCCCGCCGACCCGGCCCGCCCGGGGAGGCGGGCAGCGCCGTTCCCGAGGGTGCGCACCCGCTGCGCACCCGTCCCGAGCAGGTGGGCACCGGGTGCGCACCCGGCCGTCGGCGGGGTGCAACCCGGGTTGCTGCCCGGGGTACCCGGGCGCTTGCCGCCCCGGGGCCCCGGCCCCGGTCGGCACTCCCCGGCGCGCATCCCGAGCGATGGCCCGGCCCGCCGTTCGCGCCGGGAAGCACCGCCCCCGAGCACCCCTGCCGGACCGCCGCGCGGGCCCTCGCCGGGGCAGCAAAAAGGGCGGCCCGAGAGCCGCCCGTATCGTCGCGGAGTGACGATACCTTAGTCCTCCTGTTGATCAAGGTTCCGTTTCGAGTCCCCTTTCGAGTCCCGTTTGGGGTCTCGTACCGGGTCCTCTTTCGGGTTCCGTTTCGGGTTCCCCAGCAGGGCCTGCGGCGGTCGTCAGGACAAGGGGTCTGACCTGCGGGACAAGGGGGTCACGGGTGCGGGTCCGGGGCGCCGACTACTTCCCTGGGGACCTCTCCGGTGGCCACCCGGTCCAGGAAAGCGATCACCCGGGCGCCGTCCGGCGAGTCGAGCACCGCGTCGACCAGCCGCACCAGCCGCGGGTCGAGGGCGGTCTCCAGCAGCTCGGCGGCGAGCCGGTCCACGTAGTCCATGCCGCCGATGATGAGGCCGGACGGACGGCCGCGCCGGGCGGCCACGCCGAAGGCCGGCGGCCCCGCGCGCCGGTTTCGTCTCTGGTTTCGGATCTGGTGGCGGCTCTGGTTTCGCACGCGGTTTCGTCTCTGGTTTCGTCTAGAAACTAACCAGCCGCCGCCGCGCCGACGTCGTGGCAGGTCAGGGCCCGGTTAGTTTCGCGGCCGACGCCGACTTCTCTCTGTGGGGTCCGGCGCTCGATTGGTCGCGCTCCGGAGCCGCTGGGGCTCCTCTCCCCTCCGGCCGGGCGGCCTGGTGCTGCGCACCGTCGGCGGCGCCGGGAAGGGGTGCTGCGCCGCCGCCAGCGGGCCGTGCTCAGAGCATCTGCAAGAGGTGTCTGGTCGGTCGCTCGGGTCGTGATGCATAGGAGTGGGTGGTCGGTCGGTGGCCTTGATCATCTCGAAGTGTCTGAGGTGTGGCCGTTCGTGATCTTCGGTTTCCGGTGTCGGTCTCGGTGGTCCGTCGGCTCGGTGATGCAAGGGTGTGATGACCGTGATCATGGTCGGCCGATGGCAATGCACATGGTGTGGCGAGACGGGTGGTGCCGGGCGGTCGGGGCGGTCGTTGGGCAGGGCATGAAGACGTGGTCGAGGTCGGTGGTCGGTGGCAGGGCGGCCGGGAGGTCGGGGCCGGTGGTGCGGTGCGGGCCGGCGGTGCGGTGTTCGGGTGGCGGGGGTCGGCGGTGACGGGGTCGGTGGCCTGGGTGGATCAGGAGGGGACGGGGCGGCATCGGAGGCCGAGGGGTGAGGCTGCGCCGGAGGTTCCGCCGGCTCGGTACCAGCACCGCAAGCCGCGGCTGGAGGAGCTGCCCTCGCTGCCCGTGGTCGAGGTCCGGGTGCGGCCGGAGGAGGTCGAGGAGCGGGAGCCCGCGCCGGTCGTCTCGCTGAGCGGCTACCGGCAGCGGCGCGGTCGCCGCCGGGTGGGCACCACGTGATCGCGGCGGGGGAGGGGCGGTGGATGTCACCCGAAGGCCGTGCCGCGCCCCTCAGCGGCCCGCTACGGTCGGCGCATGACTGCTCACACCTCGATCCTGATCCACCCCGACGGCCGCGCCGAGTGGGTCGCGGACAAGACCGTCGCCGAGAAGGCGCTCGGCAACTACGGCGTCGGCCGGGCCTGGCTCACCGACGCCGCGCTCGGCCTGCGGATCAGCATGTCCGACTGCGCGCTGGTCATGCCGGAGGAGTTCCCGGCGAACCCGTTCGCCGTGAAGGTGCTGGCCCACGTCGCGGGCTTCGACCCTGCGGACGCCCAGCCGACGCGCGGCCCGGTCGTGCTGTGGGGCTTCGACGGCCGCAACGAGTGGGACAGCAGCCGGCCGCTGACCGAGCGGGAGCGGGTCGTCATCACCGAGGCCCTGGCCGTCGCCGGGTGCACGACCGGCTGACCGACGTCGACGTGCACCACCAGGTCGTCGCCGAGGGCCGGTTAGTTCGCCCCGGGGCTCCTGGTTAGTTTCACCGCCGGCGTTCTTTCCATCGCAGGTCAGGGCAGGTGCGCACCCCTGCACACCCCGGGTGCGCACCCCCGGTGCCCGGCCGCACCGCGCGACGTCGGCGACGGCCTGGTCCCCGGCGACGTCGCCGGGTCGGTCCGTTCCGGGGGTGGCTGTGACGGCCCTCGCCGTTCGCCGTGAAGGCCGGCCATCGTCCTGCACCACAGGGTCGGGGCTCGCGGGTGGTCCCCTCGGTGGGCGGCTCGCGGTGGTGGCCGCGGGGTGGTGGTGCCGTTCGGCTCGGCCGCCGTCAAGGCGGTCGACCCTCCGGGGAGTTTCGGCGGTGGAGCGAAGCGGAGGCGGCGAAAGTCTTCGGAGGGTTTGCCGGGCGGTGCCGCCGGCCCGTGGCAGGGTTCGGAGGCGTCCACCGAGGGGACCACCCGCGTCCCGGCCCGCACCACCCACAGAGGGTCAGACACCAAGATCACGAGAGCCCCCTTCCCCTTGGAGGTGGCCCGTCGGAGACAGCCGTGAGGTGAGCCGGAGCGCCCTCCGTCGGCAGGGGAGGGGTCGGTGCGGAACCCGGGCGAACCGGACACCCGCTTTAGAACCCGTTACGTAACGGGTTATGACGCCCGGTCCGGTTCAGGGGTGGTCGGCGGGCGGCGCGAGCGGAGCCGACGGGGTGGGCCACGGGCGGGGCGGGGGCAGCGCCGCGGCGAGGTTGGAGAAGAGCTCGTAGACCCGCCAGCCCAGGAAGGCGACCACCAGCAACGTTACGGTCAGTGACAGTTTCGACCGGGTCACCAGGGTGACCGCGCCGCGCAGGAGCTGCCGGTTGGCGCTCTCCCACGCGGGGGCCGGCGACGTCCAGGGGAGGGGCCGGGCGGACGCGGGCGGAGCGTCGACGGGGGTGATGCTCTGCTGCTCGGGCTCCCGGCCGTCGTGCACGGCGTCGATGTGCCGCCGCTGCTCGTCGTACGCCTCGAAGGGGTACTGGTGGTCGCTGACGGTGCGGCAGACCCCGCAGCGGTAGCGGTGCAAGATCGTCGTCCCCTTCCGGCGAAGGCGTAGTCGAGGGCTGTAGTCGGGCGTGTAGTCGGGCCTGTAGTCGTGTGGTTTTCGCAGGTCAGCCGCCGGGTGTAGTCGAGGCCGGCGGGGCCCTGGCCCTCCCCGGGGGAGAGGGGCGGGAAGGGGCTGTCCGAGCATGCCAGAGCCCCCGCCCGGCCGGTGGCCGAACGGGGGCTCTGGTGGTGGGTGGAGAGGGAGGGTCAGACGGCCTCGGCGTGGACGGGCTCGGGGACCTCCTGGACGGGCAGCCGGGGAGGGTGCCCGAGGTGGGCGGTGAAGCCCGCCACGGAGAAGCCCGGGGAGACCGACTTCCCAACCCGGATCTTGCGCTCCACGGGGAGGCCGGCGTCCCGCGCGACGGCGCCGAAATCCCGGGTGCTGCACGCAGGGTAAATGCCGTGCCGCTGGAGGGTGGCCAGCACCTCCGAGAGGTGGACGTGCCCGCGGCCCTCGTCGGTGGTCGCGCGGATGGCCACCATGCACTCGACGGTGGAGGCCAGTTCGGCGTCCGCCAGCGCGGTGCGGGGGAGGTCGGCCGGGTCCTCGTCCTCGTCGTCCTGGTCGTCCTCGTCGGAGTCGACGTCGTCGCCGTCGAGCAGCTGCTCGACGTCCTCCTCGGCGGCCTTCACCGGGGCGGGGGCGTGGATCAGCGCGGCGATCCACCACACCCCGGCCAGCAGGCCGAAGCCGGGCCCGACCCAGGGGCGGGCCAGGGACCAGACCAGCGGCCCGCCGACGACGAGCAGCAGCGCCGCGGCGCCGGCGGAGTCCTTGAACTTCTCGAAGCTCGCCTTGCGGGCGGCCTTCGCCCGTTCCAGCTCGACCTCGCGGGCCGCCACCTGCCCGGCCTCCTGGGCCTGGAGGAGCGCGGCGCGCTTGACCGGGTCGGTCTCGGCGATCAGCTTCTTGGCGAAGGCGATCTCGGCGGCCTCGGCGACCTCGGCGGCGATCCGCTCCCGCCTGGCCTGGAGCGCGGCGGCCTCGGCGCGCCGCGCACGGTGGGGCGTCATCAGCTTGTGGATCAGGACGGGGGTTCCGGTGCACAGGCCGGTGACCGGCCACAGCAGGGTGGCGCGCAGGCCCTCGGTGGGGATGATCTTCTCCATGGCGGTCAGTGGATGAACGAGGTGATGAGGCCGGTCAGGACGCTGGCCGGGATGGCCCACAGGCCGCCGGCGGCGGCGAACAGGGACGGGGCGACCGCGCCGCACAGCGCGTCCTTCCAGGCCCGCGGCTTGAGCCCGAACACCGCGAGGGTCAGCACGGCGGCCGTCGCACCGGTCTGCCACTCGCCCAGCGCGGCGTTGCCCTGCATCGAGGCGCTGAGCTGCTGGCCGACCCCCGAGAGCTGCTGGAACGCGGTGCCCGCGTTGGCGGCCAGCAGGCCGATGCCGAACGCCCAGTACGGGACGTGGTCGGGGTCGACCTTGATCTTGTTCTTCCCGCGGACACCGACGTACAGGTACATGGTGGTGACGGTGGCGGCGCCGCCCGTGCCGAGTGCGATGAGGCTGCTCATGGTGGTGGTCTCCTTCGGGATGATCAGTGCAGGGGGAGGGCGGCGAGGACGTTGCCGAGGCCGAGCGCGACGGCGAGGCCGGAGGCGACCGGGATGCGGGCCAGGACCATCAGCGCGAGCGGGAAGGGCCCGGTGACCTCGCTGACGCGGAGTCGGCCCCGGTCGCGCATGTGCAGGTCGAGGGCCCAGCCGAAGGCCGCGAGCAGCAGGCCGACGTACGGCCCGCCCGGGGTGATGATCTGGACGAGGCCGGTCATGCAGCCGGCGGTGGCGCTGATCGCGGTCAGCACGCACCAGCGGCGGAAGCGCCGGGTGCGGTCGGAGGGGCCGGTGGCGCGGGCGGCCCGGCGGCGCTGGCGGCGGGCCCGGTTCTTGGCCTCGCGCTGGTCGGCGAGCTGCTGCTGACGGTGGCGCTTGGTGCGCTGCTCGGGGGTCTCCCCGGCGGCGGCCAGGTGCGCGTCCTCCTCGGCACGGGCCCGCAGCTTGGCGGTCTCGCGCTCGGTCTGCAGGCGGGCGGCCCGGTCCTCGGGGGTCTCGGTGATCCGGGCGCCGAGCATGTCGACCAGGCCCACCAGGTCGTCCCGGTGGAGTGGCCGGTCGGGGGTGAGGATCTTCTCGACCCGGTGGCGCTCGGCCTTCTCGGCGGTGGTCTCCCCTGCGGCGGCGAACGCGGCGTCGCGCTCGGCCCGCTGGGCCTTGACCAGGGCCTCGTACTCGACCTGCTGGCGGGCGTACCGCTGTGGCTCGGTCTCGGTGAGGAGCTGGCCGACCTGCTCGCCGACCTGCGAGGCGATCGCGGTGGCCTGCTTGGCGAACAACTCCCCGGCCGGGGCCCAGAACGCGGCGGCGGCGGCCTCCACCGAGGGCAGGACGGGGCCGGTGCCGAGCGGCACCGGGATGTGGACGCCGGGCACCGGCTGGGCCGGGATCTCCTTGCGCCACCACTCGGTGACGACCTCGATGGCGGGCTCGGCGGCCGGCGGCATGCCGACGGTGGGCGGCTCGGACGGGGGCGGGGGGATGGTCACCGGGCACCCCGGCGAAGGACGTAGACGGCCACGCCACCGAGGACGGCGGACGCGACGTACCAGGCGAGCAGCAGCCAGCCGATCAGGTCGAAGTGCATCGGTTCTCCCAGGTCAGGGGAGGTGCGCACCCCCGGTGTGCGGGGGTGCGCACCTGCGTGGTGGTCAGGTGGTGGGCTGGCCGAGCTGGTTGTTGCTGTGGTCGGTGTGCGGGGCGTAGACCACGTGCCCGTTGGCGCGGGCCTCGTCGTAGTCGCTGCCGGTCCAGACCCGGCCGTTGCTGGCCGTGTGGTCCGGGGTCTCGGTGCGGGTCGAGGGCTTGGTCTCGGAGCGGCGGAACATCAGCAGCCCCCGATCTGGCCGGTGATGGTGAACGGCCTGCCGTTGAGCTCGCACGCGGCGTGGAACTCGGCGGCGCCGCCCTGGCCGTCGCTGACCTGGACCGTGTGGACCCACTGCTGTCGGATGAGGTCGCGCACGTCCTCGACGCTGAGCGGCTGGTCAGCGCGGTAGCCCTCGCCGTCGGGGCGGACGACGCCCAGGCCGGGCAGGTTGATCGGCTTGCTCACTGGGACTCACCGCCCAGCAGGGCGCGCAGGAGGCGGGCCGCGGCGGCGCCGGCCACCTTGCGGGCGGCCGGGGTGATCGGGGGGATCGGGAGAGGCTTCGGGGTAGCGTCGGGCATTGCTGGTCCCTTCACGGAGGGGTTGGTGCCCCGCCCGGGAGCTGTGAGAGGTGACCCGGGCGGGGGTTCTGCGATGGCACTTGCGCGAAGCGGGTACCTAGGTACTACGCTGTGGTACCGAGGTACTACAGAGCTTTTTAGCAGTAGTTCCCGGTCCCCTGCAAGGGGCTTGACCGTCCGTCACCGCAGAAGGAGTTGTTCGACATGGCGTCCGAATCCGTCGGCTATCTGGCGATCGCCGACCACTACCGGAGGCTGATCGCCGACCGGCAGATCGCAGACGGGCAGCGCCTCCCGTCGGTCCGCAAGATCGCGGACCAGTGGCACGTCGCCACCAAGACCGCCCAGCGCGCGCTCCAGGTGCTCCGCATGGAGGGCTTCGCCTCCCCGGTCACCGGGCTCGGGTACGCGGCCTCGTTCCGCCCGCACGAGTCGGCGGTCCTGCGGGTGAAGGTCAACGGCACGCGCCAGCGCGGCGAGCAGTACGCCGAGGGGGACGAGGCGCTGATCCTGTCCGCTGAGGTCACCCCCACGACCGGCCCCGCCGGCGACGTCCTCGGGGTGGAGCCGGGCAGCCCGGGGATTCTCCGCACGGGCATGGTGAAGCGCGGGGACAAGGTGATCCGCATGTCCCACAGCTGGTTCCCGGTTGAACTGGCGGACCTGGTCCCCGAGTTGCTGACCGTCGAGTCCACCGCGCCGGGCAACGTGGCCCGCATCGAGGCCGCGACCGGACGCCACACGGTCGTCACCGCCGACCACTTCACGGTCGACCTGCTGGGCCTCCAGCTCGCGCAGAGCTTCGGCGTGCCGCAGGGTGAGCCGATCCTCGCCCGCACCACAGTGAGGCACGACGGCCTGGGCGTCATCGAGTACGGGACCACCTGGTTCCCGCGCCACGTGGTCCTCGCCGTCGAGTACACCGACGCCGCCGACCACGCCAACTAACAAGAGCGGCCGACCCCGTGCAGCCGGGGTCGGCCCGCAGATCCACGAGGAGAGACCCACGTGAACCGCACCACCGAGTATGACCCGCGCACCGAGGTGCACACCCCCGTGCACCTCGGTGCGCAGGAGGTTCCCGCCCCGCACACCGAGCCGCACACCGACGAGCACATCCCCTTCCTGCTGCTCCTCGCGCTGATCGTCGGCGCCAGCGCCGTCGCCGCCGTCGCCATGGCGGCCAGCAGCTTCACGCTCGCCGAGCTGGGCACCGCGATCGGCTGGAAGGAGTGGGGCGGCTGGCTGGCGTGGAGCCTGCCGGTCAGCGTTGACCTGCTCGCCGCGGTCGCCGGCGTCGCCTGGCTCTCCAAGGGCGTCGCCGAGCAGGCCCGCCGCCTCGCCCGGACCATCACCCTGATCGCGGTCGCCACCTCGGTGCTGCTCAACGCGGTGTCGCACCTGGTGCAGTCCGGCTCGGTCAAGGTGGGGCCCTGGTTGGTGATCGCCGTCAGCACCGTGCCGCCGATCGTCGCGGCGGTTGGGCTGCACCTGGTCGTCACCGTCGTCCGCACCGCCGGTCGGCGGACCGCCGCCCCGGCTCCCGGCCGCCGTGGCCGGAAGCGCCGCCGGGCCGAGCGCCAGCAGGTGGTCCAGGCTCAGGTGAAGCCGGTGACGCTGCCGACGCAGCAGGCCCGGCCGGAGCCCGTGTCGGTCGCTCCGGCCGCCGCCGCTCCGGCCCCGGCCGAGCCGGTGGTCGAGTGGGAGCCGGTGACCGCCCCGGCCGCCGAGGAGCCCGTCGAGGTCTGGCCGGTCCCGGTCCAGGAGCCCGCGCCCGTCGAACAGCCGGCGGCCGTGCCCGCCCAGCTCCAGCTGGTCGAGTCCTCCGGCTGGCAGGTGCGCACCCCGGTGCACACCGGTGCTGACCAGCAGGTTGACGCCGAGGACGATGACGACGACGCCGTGGACGCGGCGGCCCGCGCCGACCGGGACCAGCTGATCGTCCGCGCCGCCGCCGAGGGCACCAGCCAGCGCGAGATCGCCCGCAAGGTGGGCTGCTCCGCCACCACCGTCCGCAACGTCCTCGCCCGGCACGCCGCTGCCCAGGAGGTGGCCTGATGAAGGTCTACCCCTGGCCGCCCGGACTGGTCGGCGACTACACGATGGAGCAGTTGGTCGCCGCCCTGGAGGCGTCCAACTCCGGCGAGTACCAGATGAATCCGTCCGTGGTGCAGAGCTGCACCCGGGAGTGGGAGCGCCGTCACGGGCTCACCCCTGACGGGGACTGACCAGCAGAAACGCCGCAGGGCCCGCCCCCCTGACGGGGGACGGGCCCTGACGGTCTCCTAGGTCACATCAAGCACTTTCGCGCCGTGTGCCTCACGTAGTGCTTCCGTCCGGCATGATCTACCCCAGTACGAAAGCTGGACCGAAGGGCCTGCCAGGGCCCCGCCGTCCCGCCGAACCCCCCGAACTGTCGCCACTGAACCGGCGAACGACAGCAGAGGAACCCGACGCTGACTAGCGTAACGGGTGAACCGCCCTCCGGCGCAACACCCCACGAGACTGGTGCACACCAAGGTGCGCACCCGGGTGCGCACCCCGCGCACCCCCAGGCCAGCGGCCCGGACGTCGCTCCCGCACGCGCGGTCGAGCGCCCGATCACCCCGGCCACCTTCACCGGCGACCCGGCACCTGCCGCCCGGCCCGAGCACGCCTCCCACCGGCACGAGGGCAGCCAGGCGCGGGCCGAGGTCCGCCCCGACCGGCGCGGCCGTCCCGGCCTGGCGGCCGTCGCCGCCGCCGAGAAGGCCGGCGGACTGAACCTCACCCGCGCGCAGGAGGCGGAGTTCCTCGCCCGCTCCGCCCGGGTGTTCGACCTGCTCAAGGCCAACGACCCGTCATATATCGCCCCAAACCCCCCGAAACGGTCAGAGACGGCACCTGGGGCGGCAGGGCAGACGGTGCGTCTCGGGAAGTTGGGAAAAAGTGCAACCCCCCCGGACGGCACTGGAGGCCGTTCCCGCAGGTCAGACCGGCAGGAGACGTCGCGTCAGAAGGGCGCGAAGGTTGCCGCCGCCAAGGCCCAGCGGAAGGCGGAGAACGCCCGCCGGGACCGCCTGGACGACTTCCGCGAGGGGCTCCAGCCGTACACCCCGGACGAGTCGTTCAAGGCGTGCAACCGGCTGCCCGTCCCCGCGGCTGCCCGGAAGGCCGCCGACGTCCCGATGACCTACGACGGGAAGCGGGCCCGGTGGACCCAGCTCCGCCAGTGCAAGCGCGTCCACACCTGCCCGACCTGCGGACAGGGCATCAAGGCCCAGCGCCGCGCCGACCTGGAGAAGGCCAACGGCCAGTGGGCGGAGGAGGGCCACGGCCTCGCCATGGGCACCTTCACCCTGCGGCACTACAGCCGCAGCAGCCTCAAGGACCTGATCAAGATCCAGCGCCTGGCCTGGGCGTACGCCTTCGGCAGGCACTCCGGGCAGCAGTGGCAGAAGGTCAAGGCCAAGTACGGCGTGACCTTCGACGTCCGGGTGTGGGAGACCACTTACGGCACCTCGAACGGGTGGCACCCGCACTTCCACGTGCAATACATGCTGGCCAAGCCGCTGACGGCCAAGCAGGCCGCCGACCTGGAGGACGTCCTGTACCGGCGGTGGTCGGCGGGCGTCGCCAAGGCCGGCGGCTACCTGCCCTCCCGCGAGCGCGGCGTGAAGCTGCTGGTGCCCAAGCCCGGCGAGGAGGCCGCGTTCGCCAAGTACATGGTCAAGGAGATGACCGGCGCCGACACCAAGACCGGCAAGAAGGGCCGGAGGACCCCCCACCAGATCGCCGAGGACTGGCTGGAGCGGGTCGAGGGCCTGGACGCCGAGGCCCGCAGGGCGATGCCTGCCAAGGACCGGCACGACCTCGCGCTGTGGCGCGAGTACGTCGCGGCGGCCCACGGCCAGCGGTACCTGCGCTGGTCGCCCGGCGCGAAGGCGTACTTCGGCATCGACACGCCGGACGACGACGACCAGGTGAAGACCCAGGAGGAGAAGGACGCGGAGGCGGCACCCGTGGTGCTGACCGTCGCCCTCGCCGCCTGGTTCGCCGGGGTCATCAGCCGTCGTGGCAGGTCACTGGCCATGCGCAAAGCCGTCGAGACCGGCGGCATGGGCAAGGTGCAGCTGCTCATCGAGGAGTGGAACGCCGAGGAGATCGAGCGCTGGTCGGCCACCGACCCGGCCAAGCGCCGCCGGGGCGGACCGGTGCAGATCGTCTGGGGCCGGGACGTCTGGGTGCCCGGCGAAGAGCCCGCCCCGGACACGCCCACGCCCAGCAGCGAGCTGAGCGGCGCCGACCCCGGAGCCGACCTGCTCGCCGAGTTCCGCGCCCGCGCCAAGGCCGAGGCCGACGCGAAGCCCCAACAGCTCGTGCTGTGCTGACCGCACACCAGGTGCGCACCCCCGCGCACCAGCCCCGATCGGGTGCGCACCCCGGTGCGCACCCCCGACCCGAGGAGACCCCGATGATCCCCCGCCGACCGCTCGGCCCCGGCTACAACCCGGAGCACCAGGCCGTCGCCGCCGCCCCGCGCCGCCGAGGCCGGACCGTCGCCGAGCAGGCCGCGCCCGCCGCGCAGACCTGGGAGGAGCGCCAGCAGGACATCAGCCGGATCGACGCGGTACTCGAGTTCCTGGTGGCGGAGGAGGACGGGCCGGTGGTGATGCTCGGTCAGGACTACCGTCGGCCGACCGATCGACCCCGGCCCGCGACCCTGGAGAAGGTGGTGATGGCCGAGGACTACTACGGCCAGCCGACCGACCGGCCCCGGCGCCCGCTCGTCCCGCGGACGCCCGAGGACCAGGCGCCGTCAGCCGGCTGACCCGGGTGGCCGCTCCCCCCGGCGCGAGCGCCGGGAGCCGGGCCCGAGGGGCCCGGCTGCTGGGCCTGTGACGTGCGGTCAGGCATCAGCGCTGGTGAGGCCGTCGCGGCGCACGGTCCAGGGCGTTGGCCGCCCAGTCCCGCACACCACGACGGAGCGAGCTAGGGATCGGCGCTTCGCTTGATCCTGCTCGCCTCCCCCTGGCTACGCTGCGGGGGAGGAAGGGGCCCGCCGCCCGGGGGGCGACGTGCCCGCCGGCCCGCGCCCTGGGGGGCGCGTGCTCGGCATCCGCGAGCGGCGAAAGGCGGCCTCGGTGGCCAGCAGGACGGGGCGGCTGACGGCCGCGGGCAAGCGCGAGCACACGGTCTCGATCCGGCTCGGCGTGGACGAGCGGGCGGCCTGGGAGGCCGGCCGCGACGCCGCTGAGCGGAAGGAGACCGCGAACTGGGCGCGGGCGGTGATCAACGAGGTGCTGACCGGGGAGAAGGGCACGCCGGGTGAGCCGCCCCGAGTGCCGGAGGTCAACCACGGGGCCTACATGGCACTCGTCCGGGTGGGCAACGACTTGAACCAGCTCACTCGTGTGGTGCACAGCGGCGGCCTGCCGGTCGACCTGCTGCCGAAGCTGGCCGCCGCGATCGAGGCGGTCGGCGACGCGGCGCTGGTGGTGCGCGGGCTGCGCCCAGTCGGCGCCGTCGACCAGGACGACGACGAGGACCAGGCCGTCGAGGACGCCGAGCCGCTCGGGCCCGGGACCTGGGTGGACCCGGCGTGATCGCCAAGATCACCAAAGGGAAGAAGGCCAGCGGCGCGATCCGGTACGACTTCGGACCGGGCAGGCGCGACGAGCACGAGAACGCCCGGGTGCTGGCCGGGTCGGTGCCGGGCACGCCCCGGCAGGTGGCGAGGTTGATCGACCACCACACCCGGCCGTCGGGGATCGCCAAGCCGATCTGGCGGGCCAGCCTCTCCCTGCCCGACGAGGACGGAGTGCTCTCCGACGAGCGGTTCGCCGCCATCGCCACGGCGTACGTCGAGCGCATGGGCTACGGCGGGTGCCCCTGGGTGGTGGTGCGCCACGGTGACGACCACGTGCACATCACGGTGAGCCGGGTCGGCTGGGACCGCAGGACGGTGGACGACCACGGCGACTACCTCAAGAGCATGCCGATCGTCCGCGCGCTGGAGCGCGAGCACGGCCTGGTCGACGCCGGCGCGCTCTCCAACCGCCGGGCGCCGCAGGTCAGCGGGCAGGAGCGGGCGGCCAGCGAGCGCCGGGGCGCGGTCGAGCCGGAGCGGCTGGTGATCCGCGCGGCGGTCGCCGAGGCGGTGGCCGCCGCCGCCGGGCGCGGAAGGCCGGCCTTCGAGGCCGAGCTGCGCCAGCGCGGGGTGGACTTCCGGGCGAACGAGTCGAAGACCACCGGCCGCATGAACGGGTACAGCTTCTCCGTCCCGGCCTGGACCGACGCCGAGGGCGGGCAGGTCTGGGTGACCGCCAGCAAGACCGCCAAGGACTTCGCGTGGCAGAAGCTCGGCCCGGTGCTGGAGCCCAAGGCGGTGCCCGCCGAGGCGGCCGGGCCGGACCTGGCCGCGCTGCGCCTGGCCGAGGCCCGCGAGCGCGCCGTCGACCAGCGGGCGGAGGTGGTGCGCACCCTGCGCACCAACCCGGCTGGGACGGTTCCCGACCTGGTCAACGCGCTGCGCACCCTGCGCACCAACCTGGACACCAGGGAGAGCACCCTCGCCGCCGAGACCGCGACCGCGATGCGGCTCGACGGCCTGGTCTCCGGGGTCGGCATGGGTCCGCGCCGCGGTGAGCTCCACCGCCGGCGGATCGGGCTGCAGGCCGCCGTCGCCGCCGAGGCCGAGGCGGACGGGCACGCCACGACCGCCGGGCAGCACCGCCAGGAGGCCGCCGCCGCCCGCCAGGTCGAGGCGGACTCGAAGGCCGGCGCCGCCTCGCGCTGGCCGGGCCGGGCCAAGCGGGCGGCCGAAGCGGCGGCCACCGCCGCCGCCCTGGCGGCCCGCGCCGAGGCCGAGGCCGGGCGGCTGGAGGGACTGGCCGAGCGGGCGCTGGAGCGCGCCGCCGAGGCCGCCCCGGATGTGCGGGGCCGGTACGACGAGGCGCTGACCGCGCTGGAGAGCGGGTGGAAGCAGGAGGAGCGAGCCGCGATCGGCCAGGACGCCCAGGCCGCCCGACTCCAGCAGATCGACCATCAGCCGCCGCTCCAGGCCGCCCGGGTGGCCGTCGCCGAGGCCCGGCGCGGCGTCGAGCAGCTGCTCGCCGAGCAGGCCCGCCGCGCCGCGCTGCCGCCGGAGCGGCTCCAGCTGGAGGACCAGGTCCGCACCGACCTCGCCCGCGAGGTCACCGCCCGCGCCGCGAGGGCGGGCAGCACCACGGCCAGGCCGAGGAAGGCCGCGCCGAAGAAGGCCGGCCCCGCCGCGGCGGCCGAGCAGGCGGAGCACCTGCGACGGCAGCAGCAGGCCCGCAGGCCGGGCCCGGACACCCCGGGCCGATAGCCGGGGAGAAGACCCGGCGGCAGTTCCGCGCGGCTACCGGCCCCGATAGCCGCGCGGAAGGCGGGTGCGCACCCGGGTGCGCACCTGGTCTGACCAGCACCGGAACGGGTGCGCACCCCCGCCGGGCGGCCAGGGGGGAGGGGGCGCGCGCGGACCCGCCGCGCTCCCGCGAACTCCCGCGCGCTCTAGAACCCGTTACGTAACGGGTTCTAGGATGGGGGCAGAGCCCGGGACGCCCGTCGCGGTGCTCCCGGACCGTGCTGAGAGGGGCCCCGATGCCCAAGGTCAACCTGCTGCTGCCCGCCGAGCCCGACGTCCTGGGCGACCTCTACGCGCTGGAGGAGGGGCTGCTGATCCAGCTGCGCCCGCTCCCGGACGAGGATGGCGAGTCGTGGTCGCCGCTGCCCGGCCACGTCGACGGTGAGGTGATCTACCAGTCGTACCTGCGGGTCCTCGACGCCCTGGGGCGGGGCATGGGCGACGTGGTCTACGGCAGGGCCGACCTGGTCCCCGGGGTGCCGGTGCTGATCGGCGCCGACGGCCGCACGGAGCTGGTGCAGCTGCTCGATGTCGAGGTCGAGGCCCGGGACCTGATCCACCTGGGCTGGCTGCGGGACGAGCTGGGCAAGGCCGAGGACGACCTCTCGACGTTCCTCGACGATGTGGCCGGCGACCGGCACGCGCCGTGGTGGAGGGGTGAGGGCACCGACGGTGCGGCCGTCGCGCGCTGGGTCCGCCGCGCGCTGGCCCCGGTGCTCAAGACCGAGATCACGCGGGAGGCGGCGAAGGACCGGGCCGACCTGCTGGCCGTGGTCCGCGCCGGGGCGGGCCAGGAGCGGATCGAGCTGACGGCCGCGCAGGAGGAGTTGTACGGCCGGTTCATGGTCGACCTGATCCGGGCCACCGCCTCGACCCGGGTCGACGCCGAGCTCACCGCCTTCGCCACGGGCCTGCGGTGACTGAGGAGACCGGCGAGCCCGAGCAGCCGGCGGACCGGCCGAAGCGGAAGCCGAAGCCGAAGCGGCCCGCCACGCTGCGCGTGTGCGTCTGGTGCGGCACGCCGTTCGTCCCGGAGAACAAGCGCGGGCCCGCGCCGAGCTACTGCAAGCCCGGGTGCAGGGTGCGCGCGCACGAGGAGCGGACCCGCCAGCGGGAGCTGGCGGCGATCCACGGCCGCCACGAGCAGCAGCTCGACCGGATCTTCGGCGCGTTCGGCAAGGCCGGCGCGGCGAAGGCCCGCAAGGCCGCAGAGGAGGCCGAGGCCGAGCAGGCCGGGCCGGGCCCGCAGATCCGCGGCCAGGAAGAACTGACGTGGTAGCAGGGTGCGCACCTGGGTGCGCACCCGCTCCGACCTGCACCATCACCGACGAAGGGGAGACGACGATGACGACCTACGAGACCACCGCGGTGCCGGGGAAGCTCACCCCGGCCGCGCCGCTCGACCCGGCCGCGCTGCGGCAGCTGTCCCGGCACGCGAGCGACGTGCTCTCGCCCGCCGGCCGGATG